>JBPBQE010000229.1:0-3307 GCA_050954595.1 Janthinobacterium lividum
TGGCGGCCCCGCCTATCTCGCCGGCGGCGGCTCCCTCAGCACCGACGGTCACTCAGTGCCGGCGGCCAAAGTGCCGGCCTAACTAACGGCCCGGGTGCTGCGGCTCATCGCGTGAGCGCGATCGCGCGTGCGGCGCGTTCCGTGATCGCGGACCAGTTCGCCGCCGCGATGTCGGCCTTTGGCGCCAACCACGAGCCACCGACCGCCATGACGTTGGGCAGCGTCAGGTAATCGCGCATGTTGTGCTCCGTCACCCCGCCGGTAGGGTTGAACAGCGTGGTCGGGAACGGCCCGGCCAACGCCTTCAGGGCGCCGATGCCGCCGAGTTGCTCCGCCGGGAACAGCTTGACGGCCTTGAAGCCGCGGGCGGCAGCGGCGATCAGCTCCGATGCCGTCGCGATGCCCGGCACGAACGGCACGCCGAGGTCGCGTGCCGCGTCCAGCAACTCCGGCGTGGCGCCCGGGCTGAACGCGAACGGCAGCCCGAGGCGTTGGGCGAGCTGCAGGTCGCTCACGGTCAGCACCGTGCCGAGCCCGACTACCGCGTCCGGCACGTTGGCCTGGATCGCGGCGGCCGCGTCGGCGCCGGCTGCCGTGCGCAGCGTGATCTCCAGCGTGCGGACACCGCCGGCGACCAGGGCCCGGGCGAGTGGCACGGCATCCTCCGTACGTTCGATCGTCAGCACCGCCACCAGGCGGGCGGCGCGGAGCAAGGTGGCAATGTCGGTCATGGGAGGGCCTCGAGGCTGGGTGACGGCATGGATGCAAGCGGGATGATGGCGCCCCGATGCCCGATGACCACGCCGGCGAGGCGATGGCCGGCGCGAGTGGCGTCGATTGGTTGCCGCCCGGCAGCGCGGGCGGCGAGGTAACCGGCGGCGAAGCTGTCTCCGGCGGCAGTGGTATCGACGACGGCAGCGACGGGGTCGGCGACCACCAGATCGTCGCCGTCAGCACTCATGACGTGACATGCGGGATCGGCCAATTTGATCAACGCTTCCGTCACGCCCGCAGCGCGCAACCGCGCCATGGCGTCGTGCGGATCGGCGGAGCCGAACACCGGCGCCAGATCTTCCACACCGGCCAGCACGATGTCACTCAGGCTGAACGCCTGCTCATAGGCCTGTTGCGCGGCCACGGGGTCCGGCCAACCGCGCGCACGGTAGTTAGTATCGAACGCGATCCGGGCGCCGGCGGCCCGGGCTTGCCGTAGCAGCGCGAACAGCGCCTCGCGGGCCGCCCCGGCGAACAATGAAAGCGTAATGCCCGACACGTAGATCAAGCCCGCCTGCATCACCGCATCGGTCACCGTCGCCAGACTCGGTGCGGCAAACAGGTCGCGGACCGGTGCACTGTCCCGCCAGTGAAAGAACGTGCGCTCTCCGGCAGCATCGGTCCGAATGAGGTAAAGCCCGGGCAACCTGCCGCGCAGGCGCAGCACGAGCTCGGTCCCGATGCCTTCCTTCCGCCAGGCCGCGACCATCTCGTCGCTGAACGGATCGTCGCCCAGGACAGTGGCGTAGTCGACCGGAACGCCGAGGCGGGCGAGATACAGCGCGGTGTTCAATGTATCGCCGCCGAACGCGCGGCCGATCGTGCCGTCCGCCCGTTCCGACAACTCGACCATACATTCACCGATGCAGACCATTCGCGTGGAAACACTCAGCATCTGCGACGGAACACTCCCTGATAATGGAGTCTAGCTTGGCAGCGATGCCGATCGTTTTCACCGGATGAAAACGCGCGGCTCGCCTGTGCTGCGTCGCAGCAGCGAATTGAGTTGACGAAATCGTGTGGTAGGATGATTTTGAGGTTGCTTCGGTTCCTCGAGCTTGGTCGGGCAAGAGGCTAAGTGGGACGCCGGTGTGATGCCGGGGCTGCCCTGCACCTGTAAGCGGAACGTGTTGGCTCACCACAGGTCATCCGGATGCAGTCCCGGGAAAGCCAGGCCAATACGACGATCCGCAAGCCAGGAAACCTGCCGCAGCGCTGATCCCTGGGCGAGGTGTCCCGGTTGGATGCGAACCTCCTATAGGTGCAGCCCGGCTGCTCCTGGCAGTTGCATCTCACCACCTCGTCCAAAAACAGGAAGGCGGCGATGAGCGAAGCGGTTTGCGTGTCGAAGGCGAGTGTCAGCGGCAATCGGCCCAACCTGTCGACCCTCGTCTATCGCAGCCGGGCGACCCGGCCGCTGACGCCCGCCGAGTTGCTGGACCTGACCAAGGTTGCCGAGCGCCGCAACCGGGCCGAATCCATCACCGGCCTGATGCTCTACGACGATTCAAGCTTCTTTCAGTGGCTCGAGGGACCCGACGATGCCGTGGCCCGAGTCATGCACTCCATCACTGGGGACACCCGGCATACCGACATCGAGGTGCTGACCCGGCGCCCCACCGCCCGACGCAATTTCCATGGCTGGAGCATGAAGCTCGCCCTGGCTGACGGCGTACGTTCGGCGGGGACGCGCGAGGTGATCACGCCGCCGCCGAAACTGCTGGCCGCGCTGCATCGCCGGCCCGAACGCGCCGCCCACATCCTGGCCCGGCTCGCGCCCATGCCCGGATCGGCCGGGCGGGTGACGGCGCTGGAATCCATCGTGACGGCCGAGATCGTGCCGCGCTTGCTGCAGACCACGGCCGGTGCGCGGCTGGCCGGCCTGCTGCGGGCGGACGACGTCGATGCCGCCCTGGCGCTGGTGCGGTCGGCAACCGGGCCTGCCGATGGCTCGTCGATCGCCCGGACGGCCCTGTTCACCGCCGCGGCCCGCGACCTCGGCGATGGCTGGTCGCGCGATGACTGCACCGAGCTGGACGTCAGCCTCGGCCTGTTCACCCTGCACGCGGTGATGCGGCAGTTGGACCGGCGCGCGCCGGCCGACATCGCGTTCGCCGGCCTCGCACTGGTCGCGCCGCAGTCCGGCGAGCCGCACGCGCTGGGCGCCGCGATGTCCGCTCAGACATTGCGGGCCGGGGGCTGGCAGGTCCGCTGCGAATTCCCGGACAATGACGACGAACTCGCCGCCCTTTTGGCCGACACCTGGTTCGACCGGCTCGACCTCTCGCTCAGCCCGGCGCACGACCGGCTGGACCGGCTCGGCGACTTGACGTCCACGATCGCGATGGCCCGCCTGGCCTCGCCCAACCGCGCGTTGAACGTGGCGGTCGGCGGTCGCGCATTCATCGAGAATGCCGGGTTGGCCGCCCGGGTCGGGGCGGATTTGCAGACCCGGGGCTGAACTGCACTAACGCTCGAGCCCCAGGGCGCGCGGCGGCGCCCCGGGGCCGAAGCCGTTAGCCGACCGGTTCGG
>JBPBQE010000532.1:0-3291 GCA_050954595.1 Janthinobacterium lividum
TGTGCAATCCCGGCAGCGAACGTCGTGAGTGCGCGCACGCCGCATGCTTGTGCATCAATGAGCCAGGAGGCTAGTTCAGCGATCGGATCGGCATCCGCTGCCGTACGACGACCGACGCCGCATCGTCGTATAAGCGCTGTGAACCTGCGGGCCAGCCCTGCGACGATCGTGGTGTCCGGATCCTGTTCTACACGCGCAGCGACGGCCGCATCGGCCGCAGAGAGGGTGTTGGATGGCTGCACCAGCAACCAGGACAGCTGTCTTGGCGAAAGTAGAGCGACAGAGACCGTGCGCGCGGCGTCCGGGTTGGTCGGTTCGGGACGGCGCCACTTGTGCGGCGTGTTCCTGGCGTGTCCGGTTCTTTGCTCGCTCAGCCAGCGCTGGACCTGGCGTGCGGTGCCCGGGAACCCGAGCGCGCGTAGATCGCGCCATAGACTGGCGGCATTCTCGTGGCCGGCAGCGACCTGGGCTTCAAGCCACGCCATGTGCGGGTCGATTATGCTAGGCCGGAGACGGCCGACCGCGTGGACCGGGAACTCCTCGGCGCGTGCGTATTTGCGCACGGTGCCCCGGGCCAGGCGCATTGCCCGGCTGATCGCCAGCAGGGGCTCGCCCGCGAGGTGTCGCCGTCTTACCTCCTAGTAGAGTGTAAGCCGTCGTCCTCGAGCAGCGGCGCGCGCATCAACGTCGGCACCGGTGCGCGTGAACGCCTTGGCGCGTTTGCCGGGAACATTGACTGCCTCGCGTCCGGGCATTTGGGGCAACTGCCGCAGACGGGCGTGTGCGCCTCCCAACCAACGCTCCACTGCTTGGCGCTTATTGGCCAGCAGATGCCAGCGGTCGGCGACCTGCACGGCACCGGGTGCGCCCAGGGTGATGCCGCGGGCGTACTCGGTCGAGCGATCACGGGCGACCATCTCGACCCCTGGGTGGCGCTGCAGCCATTCGGCCAGCGTCCCCGCACTTCGGTCAGGCAGCAGATCCAGCACGCGGCGACGTTCCAGGTCCACGATGATCGAGCCGTATGTGCGACCTTTGCGCACAGCCCAATCGTCAACGCCCACGACACACGGCGACTGCTGCTCCGGCAGTGGGGCAGCGCGAATCAGCCGCAGCACGGTGTCGGCGCTCGCCGGCATGGCCAGATGCGGTAACAAGCGGGTTGCTGCTTCGCCGCCGAGGGCTGCACCGACCCGGCCCTGCGCGGCGGCGAGCCGATGTGTGCGGCGGGCGTAAGGGGCGACTAGGCCAGGAAGGTGCTCGGCGAAGGTAAGCCGAGCGCACGCCGCGTTGCGGCAGTAGAAGCGTCGCACGCGCAGGCCAACGCAGACAGTGCGGCCGAGCGAGGGGAGATCCGCCAGGTGGCGCTTATAGCGGCTGTGGACTGCTCGGCTCGGACGTCCGCAGCCGGGACAACGTGCCATTGGGTTCGTGCCGTGGGCGGTGATGTGAAGGGATTCCGTGCTGGACATCATAGCTTCGACGCGGCAGCCCGGCATAGGACAGAACATGTTCATGCCCTGTTCAGTGGGGACCGCCTCGCCTCTGAACAAACATCGATGTTATCTCGTCACGAACCACGAAAAGTGCGGGAGAGCCAGCCCCAGGGGTTCACTCCACCAGAGGGTCAATGTTCCACGCTGTTCCACAAACTGGACGGCACGGCGGATCAGCATGGCAGAATGGATTGAGCTTCTGGCGGTGAGCACGCGGTATGAATATGCGGAGCGGTCGAGCAGCCGGGGCGCGGCAAAGCCGATCATCCCGCTGCGACGTCGTTGCCGCTGGTTCGCGCAGGAACGTGGCCGGTCATCGCGAGATTCTTGGCAAAGTTTGTATCTCGCAACCCAACCCTACCCAGCCAGCCGCGGGATCCACAAACAGGCTATGGTCGAAACTGGGGTTAGCCAGATCGAAGGCGAGCAGGTATTTCCATCGGTCAGTGCTCTTACGACCTCGAATGCTTTTCGATCGTTCAACCCCGGAAACTGCAGCAATATGACCAAGGGTTGGCGCTAAAGTGCGTAAGCCGGCTGACCGCGCTTGGGATAGAAGTCAGCAAAGCCTACAGCGTTGAGCACAGCACCGAATCGATCACCCAGCAGCAAGTAAGGATTTCCACACCTGAACGAAGCATAGTCAATGTGGGCATTGCCCTCTGGCACTGGCAGGATAGAATGTTGTGAGTGGAGCGACACAGATAGATCTCCAGGCTGAAACTCTATCCAACGCCGCCCACTATTTCAAATTATCAAGAGCATCTATATCATTAATGGATTTACACAAGCAGCTGATGATGGTGGGTTCAACCGGTCGCCGCAACGGCTCGGGCGAGGGTAGCTCCTGGTGTCCGAAAACCAAGCGTTTTCCGTGGCCGGGTGTTGAGCTTGAGTACGACCGCGTCGAGGTCGGCCTGGCTGTAGGCCGACAGGTCAGTCCCTTTTGGAAAATACTGCCGCAGCAGACCGTTGGTGTTCTCGTTGCTCCCGCGCTGCCAGGGGCTGCGGGGATCGCAGAAGTAGACGGCGACATCGGTCGCTACGGTCAAGCGCGCGTGTTGGGCCAGTTCCGTGCCGCGATCCCAGGTCAGCGATGCCATCAGCCCCTCCGGCAGCCGGTGTATCTGGCTGATCAGGGCGTCCACCACGGTGCCGCTGTCCTTGCCACCCACCTGTACGAGCATGACAAACCGCGACTGCCGCTCGACCAAGTTGGTGACATGACTGTTCTTGGCACCTGAGATCAGGTCGCCCTCCCAATGACCGGGCACCGCGCGGTCCGCCACCTCGGCAGGGCGCTCCCTGATCGAGACGGCGCCGACGATCTGCCCCCCTGGGCTGGCCTTCGGTGGTTACGGTCTTTGCGCGCCGCATGAGCCGCCGACTGCGCAAGGTGCGGACCAACTCTTTCTTCAGCACCCCACGCGCCTGGATGAACAAGCTCTTGTAGATGGTTTAGTGCGACACCCGCATCGCCCCGTTACTGGCATGTTCATCCTTGAGCCATCCTGACACTTGCTGGGGCGACCACTGGTCCTGCAGCTTCTCAGCCAACAGTGCCTGCAGCGGCTTGTTGATCGCCAACAAGCAGAGTTTTGGCCGCACCGCCCATGCCCAGGCGCGCCTGTCAGCACCTGCGGCACGATAGCACGCCCGACCATCGTTGCGACGGACCTCCCGGCTGACCGTCGATAGCGCGCGGCCGAGCTGTGCCGCAATCCGGCGCAGCGATAAGCCGGCGACAAGGCCGCGCGAGATGTCCTCCCGTTCCTCCATTGTCAGCGCCGCCTGA
>JBPBQE010000565.1:0-3289 GCA_050954595.1 Janthinobacterium lividum
GCTGGTTTGTCGGCCTATCGATGGACGCGCCGGTGTGGGACGTGACGGTGTTCACCAAGAACCGCGACCGCTTGTTGGCGGGCGACGTGGCGGTGTCGTTCCTGGTGGCCGTCATGGGTGACCCGGCCGTCAAACGATTGCTCTCGACTGAGCACTTCTCGGTCGATGGCACCCTCATTGACGCGTGGGCATCCATGAAGAGTTTTCGGCGCAAGGACGGCCGAGATGAACCGCCGGCCGGGTCGGGCCGCAATGCCGACCGCGACTTCCGCGGTGAAAAGCGCAGCAACGAGACCCACGCGTCGACGACCGATCCCGACGCACGGCTGTATCGCAAGTCGAACGGCTCGCCGTCGCGGCTGTGCTTCATGGGTCATCTGCTGATCGAGAACCGCAATGGGCTGATCGTCGATGTCCGCACCACGCATGCGACCGGACGGGCCGAACGCGAGGCAGCCGAGGCGATGATCGCGGCGGCGAGCCGCGGGCGCCGTGCGACGCTGGGTGCGGATAAGGCCTACGACGCGGCCCAGCACGTCGCTGCGCTGCGCGCGATCGGCGTGACACCGCATGTGGCGCAGAACATATCGGGGCGGTGTTCGGCGATCGATGGCCGAACCACCCGGCACGCGGGCTATGCGATCAGCCAGCGAGTGCGCAAGCGGATCGAAGAGCCGTTTGGCTGGATCAAAGCGGCGGCCGGGCTGCGCAAAACTCGACACCGCGGCTTGGCCCGGGTCGGCTGGGTAATCACGCTGACGGCGGTCGCCTGCAACTTGGTGCGGCTGCCCAAGATCTTGGCGAGCGTGGCATGACCGCGCCCGGCCGATCCGAGGTGCTCGGCCGATGGCGGATCACCGAAATCACGGGGTGGGACGCCGACTACATAGATATGCTCGGCCCCGGCTACATCCAGCTCGACGCGGGCGGTGGGCACATCGCGTTCGGCGTTGTCCAGATCGGCTTGGAATGCTGGTATAGCCGGACCGGCGTCCATTTCACTTTCCACGGCAGTGACGAGGGAACCGAAGTGTTCGGTGATGGCAACGCTGATTTGGAGCTAGACGGCACCCTCGCCGGGGAGATCAACTTCCACCACGGCGACGACATGCCATTCATCGCCAAACGATGGTCAATTTCCGCAGCCTGTTAGATCAACCACACGCGAGGATACCGACCCCGCCAAAATTTGCAGTCAGCTCGTTTTTCGTACTCATATTGAAATTCCCGGTACTCGACGAATTAGTGTCACTCTGGCTATTGCCGGTCAGATTGACACTATCGCTTGTGTATCCGGTTTTGCTCACCGCTACCGCCCGATCCGAACCTGCCGGGCTAGGCGCTGGGGCGGCGTCTGGCGCCGCTCTGGGCGGTTGCGGAAATTGTCTCAGTGACGACGCTCGTGTCCGGTACGTTTAGGTGTTCATTAACTCCATCGGCTTAAGTAGTTAGCGAGAATAGCGCAAAGTAGCGTGACAGCTAGGGTCTGGAAAAATGGAAGATTTTGTCGCATATCCGTCACGTTGGCGGATCGCATTGCTCGGGCTCGGTAGCTTCGCCTTTGTGGCAATCGGACTTTGGATGATCGGCGCATTTGGCACCCCACCCGTGTGGAGTCGAACCCCCGCCACCGTCACTTTCTTGGTCGGATGGTCCAGTGTAGTTTTCTTTAGCCTTTGCGGCATGGTTAGCATTAAGAGGCTGTTCGACACCAGCGAGTATCTGCGGATCGGACCAACTGGGGTCCACTCCTCGCTTTGGTCAAATCAAACAATTCCTTGGTCCGAAATCATCGACGTGACAACTTGGAGCTTCAGAGCGCAAAAGGCGATTATTCTACATCTTCGCGAAGCGAAACGATTTCCTGCGCATGGTGCCGCTAGGATGCTTTCCGGTTCCAACCGGATGCTGACTGGCGGCGATGTCTCTATAGCTCTTACTGGGACAGATCGCGGCTTTGAGGAAGCAATGTCTGCGATCGTCCGGTTCCGGTCTCAATCGTCGCACTCACAGAATTAATAGTCATGGGCTGCGGCGGTCATCTGGGAATGTCTGCAAACCACTCCGGCCCGCGGTAGCCCAAACCTGACGGGCTACCGCCGAGGTCGACAAAAAGCGGACCTAGGAATCAGATCGAGTAGCTGCCCGAAGGCTCGCCCTCATCATGGCCAAACAGGCACACCGTCCAGCCCCGCGGTCTCTAGCAGCCCACACATCAGGTTCGCATTTTGCACCGCCTGGCCGGCTGCTCCCTTACCGAGATTGTCGACCACGCCCATCGCGATCACCAAGTTGCGCTCCGGATCGGCCGCATAGCTGATGAAGGCGAGGTTCGAGCCGGTCGCCCATTTGGTCTGGGGCGGCTTATCGGTCACACGAATGAATAAACGCCCGGCGTAGAAGCGCCGAGCCGCGTCCAGGCACTGGTCCGTGGTGGCGCGGCCACGGCAATAGATCGTGACGAGGACGCCGCGGGTCATCGGCACCAGGTGCGGCGTGAATACCAGCCCGGCAGCACTTCCGCCGCTCAGCCGCTCGATCGTCTCGGCGATTTCGGGCATGTGGACGTGCTTGAGCAAACCGTAGGGCACCAGGTTCTCATTGCTCTCGGCGTAGCCGAACTTGTTGTCGGCGCCGCCCCGGCCAGCGCCGGAGATGCCGGTCTTGGCGTCGATCACGATGTTGCCGGGTTCGATCAGCCTGTCGGCCAACAGCGGCGCCAGCGCGGTCAGCGTCGCCGCGGGGAAGCAGCCAGGATTGGCGACACGGTTCTGACCTTCGACCTGGGCTGGCCAGACGTCGGCCAGGCCATACGCCCAACCCTCGACGTAGCGGTGGTCGCCGCCGATATCGACGATCTTCACGTCCTTGGAGACGCGCGCCAAAGCCTCGGCCGAGGTGCCCGTGGGCAGCGAGGCGAACAGCACGTCGAGCTTCGGTAGGGTCGCGGGGTTCCATTTCTCGATCACCAGCTCGGCCAGCCTGGGCGGCACCCCAGGGAAGCGGTCTCCCAACCGGCTGCCGGCGCTGCCCTCCCCTGCGGCGTAGACCAGCTCGAAAGACGGGTGGCTCGCGACCAGGCGCATCGCCTCGCCACCGCCAAAACCACTGATCCCGACGATGCCGACGCGTATGCTCATGGTGCTGTCCTTCTAGGGTTCGGGCAAAAGAAAACCCCCGGAGCCAGGGGCTGCGGGGGTTCAGGAATGCGGGCCGGGGCGGCTCCGGCGAGTGCGCCTACAGTGAGGCAGTCACCACGCGGAAGGATCCTGATCGACGCGCAGCCCAA
>JBPBQE010000364.1:0-3282 GCA_050954595.1 Janthinobacterium lividum
CTCGTAAAGCTCACTTCATGAGGAACTACGTGCTGCACGCGTCCACGCCGCGCCCGCCGCTCTGAATACGCAAACAATTACCAGGACACGCTCCTAGGTCACGGAAATTGGGATGTGAGTCCGGAAGCACATGAAAGCGGTCCAGCCGCTGGAAGCCGAACTCACCCAGGGTGGTGACAGCTCGTTCCTCGGCGTCAGAATCCCGCTGGAGTTGGAACAGCTTGCCGGCGTGCTGCACGACCGGAGACGGCTGAAATGGATCGCCGGACGACATCGTGACAGGACCGTAGCGCCAGGACAGCTTGATCAGCGACACCGGACGCGGGTCTGCGAAGGACAAATAGCGATATCGGGCCGGGTTCAAAATCGTTGTAGGATCGAATGGCAGTTCCGCCACCCGCAGCAGCAAATGCGGCTGCATCGTCTCCCGCAGCAGCTCAGGCTTGGCCAAGACACGGGGAGCCGGGATGGCGTGGCCGGGCCATTGTCGGCTTAGCTCCGATCTGACCTGTTCGACCAAGTCTGGTGGTACGGCTGGGCAGGTCAGCATGGTGCGGACCAGGCGTGACGGCAGCGTCGTCTCGACCGGCCCCATCATCCCGGTTGCCGGATCGACATACCAGGGCCTTGTCAGCCGAAGCGTCACGAAGTCACCGGGCAGCGACAGAATAGGCGACTGGCTGCCGTCGATGTCCAGGTGCCATTCGATCACGCCCGCGACCGCTGGTGCCTCGGTCAGGACCGCTCCGTCCCAGCTGGCCCACCGACCACGGCCCGTGGCGATGATGGCCTGCAGGGTGGCGATGAACCCGTCGCTGCCCTCGGCACCGGTGCTGGTGAGTTGCACGAGGATCGCGCGATCCGAGGGCCGCAGGAACTTGGGTTGCTGTCCCGAACGGAGCAGTTGGGCGGCTTGATGCGGGGTGACGGTCCCGCTGGGCGTGTCGTCACGCCTGAGTTCGATTGATCGAAGGTGGACCATCAGCCCGCCGGAGTGCGTGCCTCGTTCAAGCACGTAGAGCAGTCGCTTGCGGACAGTGTCCGGGTAGTCTTCGCTGTCCTCCTGCTGGGCGGTTTCCAGACTACGCAGCCAGACCTCAACCCCGTGCGGCAGTGCTGTAGGTTCAGCTCTAGCAGGTGAGTTTGGCTGCAAACGGTACGTGCTCGGTGTGGCTCTGCCAGACGTACGGTCGATTACGGGTGATGTGTTCCCGTGTAGGATCGGCGCATTGCGCGTTCGCTCCTGATGCTCGAGCAGGACAGCGGCGATGTGCTTGCAGTTGCGACCTACCGGGCAGCTGCACAGGCCCTGGATCCGCAGCCTGCCGTCCCCTCCTCGTTGCAGCCGGATCGATTGCTCGTAGACAGCGTGGCCGTTGCCGAAAACCAGCGCGCTGATCGAGGTGCCGTCCGGCGCTACGCGAAGTTCTTGCACGCGGCCATCCAGCTGATATCGAACGCCGGCGTTAAACGAGCGCTCGGGTAGAACGCGGTGGAGATCGTCATCGGTGATCACTGGTGTCCTGCTCCCCTTAGTGAGCTCCGCGACACCGCCATGGCCTCCTCATGCCGTCGATCTGACCGGGCAACCGGTGATCAATCTGCTTCCAGAACCACGACACCGGCAGCCCAGGCATTGGCAGAGGTGCGAAAAGTCTCAAGGGAGCGGCGGATGACTCTGGCGTCCTCGTCGTCGAAGATCTCCCATCCATACGGACGCAGCCCCGTCCCGCTCAGCTGCACCCGCAGCTGAAACCGAGACTGGCCCCTGACAATCGAAGCATGCTGGATAGTACGAGTGCTCATCGGCTATCCTGTTTCCCACTCTGGAAGCTTTGCCCAGACACATGCATGTGTTTGACCTCCACACTGTAATGGTGTCGATGGCCGCCACTGCACGGCGCGTCAACGATGTCGAGGATAGGCTAGACCGCCGGCCCCAATCTCTCGACGAAGTCACTTCGTCACGTGATTGTTGCGGACAAAGTCTGGGGCGATGCATGCTGTTGTGCAGGCGTGGCCCGGACCACCCCAAAGCGGATACGTGGAGGATGTCAACATGTTCACCGTAGACCCTGCTGCTGCCGATGCGGTCCGCCAGGCCTTCGATGGAGAAGGCGAACTCGCAGCCATCGTGGAGTTGCGTCGGCATTTTCCCCTGCTAGCAGATGACGAGCATGCAAGATCGTACGTGCAGGCCATCGCTAGCTGGAGCCCCATAGTGCTACCTTTGCGGCGGCAGCGAGCGACAAAGTCTTGAGCTGAAACGGCCGCGGACATTTGGGCAAGCGTGGATTTCTGTTGTTTGCTCATACGTCACTCGGCAGGACTGCCTGAGCAGCAGAGAACGCGAGAACTTGTAAGCTACATGACAGATTGTCAGCGTTCTGGTTTGCTGTTTCTACCAAGTCGGGTTTATCGTCTTGACGACCCAATGCTGTCCTCTCCGTAGATGACTTGGACGCGGTTCATGGCGATGAACATGCGCTTCTACTTGCCATCAACTCACACGCCTTGTGTATGCAGCCTTGAAGTCAGTTGCGAATTTGTGCGCGCCCGAGGGACGAAGGTGTAATTCGCCACAGGGCCATATGACAGCTTCCTCTGAACGGAGCCGCGTCATGGGGAAAGGTGAAGATCGTCTACGTATTCGATATCTCCTGCCCTTGGTACATCATCGAACTACGTGGACAACGTGCTACCCTGATCTCAGCTAACGGTGACGCGCATGCGCGGGCTTTCAAGCGACCGTTGCTCTACTCCCAATCGACTGCACGTTCCCACTCACACGAGGACGCCGCCGCCGTCCACGACTACCGACTGACCCGTGCTGTAGCTCTGGCGCATAAAATACAGATAGGCCTCGGCAATTTCCTCTGGCTCACCCGCATGGCCGACGGGGAGTAAGTCGGCCGTCCGCTGGTACATCGCCTCCCGGTCGGCATCCGCCATGCCGGCCCAGAGTGGCGTCTTCACGAGGCCAGGCACCACGAGGTTAACCCGGGTGGGTGCTAATTCAACGGCCAGCGCGCGGGTTAGCCCCTCCATGGCCATGCAGATGCTGGCCCCGAGCGCCCAGCCTGGGCGTGGCCGCCGCCCGGCGGTGCCGGAGGTGAACACAATTGAGCCGCCCGGCCGGACATTGAAGGCGCCGTATTTGGCGGCGAAGAACGCTCCCCAATATCGCACAGCAAAGAAGCGTTGCGCCGCTGCCGGATCGGTTTCGGCCAGGCTACCCAAAGCTAACGTCTCGCCCGCTGTATAGGCCAGATGATCGAATGC
>JBPBQE010000332.1:0-3274 GCA_050954595.1 Janthinobacterium lividum
TTTCGGCCGTTCCCCCTCCCCTGGCAAGCGTCGGTGTCAGGCCTTGGGCGGGTCCTGCGGGTCCGGCAGGTCCAACTCGAGCAACGATGACGACAGCGACTTACCGTGCGTGTCCAGTGCCAGCGATCGCGTCACCCCGCCGCCCAGCGCTTGCTCGAGCACGAAGTTCAATGCCCCTAGCCCCGGCAGCTCGTATCGGGTCACCTTTCCGCGGACGGCCATCGCCAGGTGCTGGCGCACACGCTCGGCCGTGACGTGTTCGGCGAGAAAGGCGTAATCGCCGGGCTCGAAGGCGATGACGGAGATGTTGGAGGTATCGCCCTTGTCGCCGGTGCGGGCATGGGCCAGTGCGCGCAACTTCATGCCACGACCTCCCAGTGCAAAACGGGCTTGGGCGCGTCGGCCGGGATCAGCGTCGATGCGATGGCGATCACTTCGCGCGCCGACTTCCAGGCGCCGCCGCCGCCTGCCGGGCCATTGGTGTAGAGCGTCTCGACCTCGTTGCCGATGCGCACGGCTTCCCGCAGCGAGCGCGTCCGCCCGGTCACACGAAGGCGCACGTCCAGCGGTTCGACACCAGGGTCGGCGTTCGCGGCGCAATGCACGGCATTCATACCGATGATGTCGAAGCGCAACTCGCTGGTCCCGACACCGGTCAGCGCCAGTCGCTCCCGGACGATCTCGAGCCCGAGCCGGGCCCGCGCCAGCGCGCCGGGGCCGCCATACGACATCTGGCCTTCGCCGACGAAACTGTCGCGATATCCGATCGACACCTTCAGCGTGCCAGTCGCCTTGTGTCCGGTGGCACCACCGACAGCCACGCGGTCGGGGCCGTCCTGCCGCATGTGCACACCGGAGAAGTCGGCGATGACGTCGGGTTGCAGGTAGCGAGCGGGGTCATGCACCTCGTACAGCAGTTGTTCCTTGCAGCTGGCCAGACTGACCGCGCCGCCGGACCCGGCGACCTTGGTGATAACGGCCTCCCCCGACGACGTCACCTCAGCCAACGGAAAGCCCAAACGGGCCAAGCCGGCAACGTCCTTGGCACCAGGGTCGGCAAAGTAGCCGCCGGTAATCTGGCCCGCGCACTCCAGCAAATGACCGATCAGCGTGCCCTTGCCCAACATGTCCCAATCGTCCATTGCCCACCCGAAGCGATGGATCAGCGGCGCCATGAACATCGCGGGGTCGCCGACGCGGCCCGTGATCACGACATCTGCGCCCTCGGCCAGGGC
Organism: Janthinobacterium lividum; assembly: GCA_050954595.1. GTDB lineage: Bacteria > Pseudomonadota > Alphaproteobacteria > Acetobacterales > Acetobacteraceae > JAVVHH01. Next base: position 1,236 of record JBPBQE010000332.1, read on the forward strand.
CTGCACCATCGGGCCGGCACCGAGATAGGCGTTGGCGGAAATGATGCTGTCGCCGAGGTCTCGCGTGCTACCGGCGCGATCGATCAAATCCCGATCGGCGGCACGGATGAGGTCGGTCACATCGTCGCCCGTGACCGCCGCAATGCGCAGGCCAGACAGCCCGGCGTCATGGGCGATAGCGGCAACCAGGCGGGCTGCGGCGATCGGATTGGCCGCCCCCATGTTGGTGATCACCCGCACGCCATTGGCGCGGCAAATGGGCAGAACGCGCTCCATGCGCTCACGCAGCAACGGATCGAAGCCAGCCGTCGGGTCACGCGCGAAGTCGCCTTGGGCGATGGCGATGGTGCGCTCGGCCAGACATTCGAACACCAGCACGTCGAGCGCACCGTGTTGCGCCAGTTCGAGCGCAGGCTCGATTCGGTCGCCGGAGTAGCCGGCACCGGCACCTATACGCATCGCGCTCATAGCGGGAAAATCCCAAACGCGACGGCAGCGAAGGTCATCACCACGGAGCAAAGAAGCAGGAGTGGAATACTGAAGCGTTGATGTGCGCTCAGCTCGATCCCGGAAAGTCCGACTACCAGGAATGTCGCCGGTGTCAGCGGGCTGACGGGAAAGCCGACCGTCATCTGCCCGAGCAACGACGCTTGCGCCACTTCGATCGGATGGCCGCCGAGGTTGCCCGCCACTTCGGCGACGACCGGCATGACACCGAAGTAGTAGGAATCCGGATCGAACAGCAGCGAGAGCGGCATGGAGATCAGCCCCAGCACAAAGGGGATGTGTTGCCCGGCGGTCGCCGGAACGTGGGAAACGGCAGCTTGCGCCATGGCCTTCAACATGCCGGTGCCGGTCATGATCCCGGTGAAGGCACCGGCGGCGAACAGGATCGAAGCCATCAGCAGCGCTGCCCGAGCATGGGCGTCGATGCGAGCCCGTTGCTCGGCGACGTTGGGATAGTTGATGACCAGTGCTGCGACTACGCCCAGCATGAACATGACGGTTGGGTCGATCCAGCCACCGATCATGACGGTCATGATGACTACGGTGAGAAGCAGGTTGGGCAGAAACAATCCGGGGCGTCGCAAGGCTTGCTGCTCCGGCGATAGCTGCGGCATCAGCGCCTCGGTCGCCGGCGTGACCTGCGCTCCAACCGCCATGGCCGGAGCAACGGGCGATCCCGTCAGCCCTAATCGCTTTTCCTCGCGTCGACCGAGGAACCAGCAGATCGTAAATACGCAGATCAGACCGACGACCTGGACGCCGATCATCGGATTAAAGATCTGCGCCACCGGCAGCTTCAAGGCGGCTGAGGCGCGCAGGGTCGGTCCGGTCCAAGGCAGGAAATTGACACCCGCGGCCAGGGAGGCGGCACAGGCGAGGATGCGTCGGTCCATGCCGAGCCGGTCATACAATGGCAGCATGGCGGGGATGGTAATCAGGAAGCACACTGCGCCGGAGCCATCGAGATGGATCAACAATGCCAGTAGCGCAGTACCGATTACGATGCGGGTCGGGCGTAAGCCGACGGTACGAAGGATGCGGGCGATGATCGGGTCTAGCATGCCAGCATCTGTGATGATGCCGAAATACAGGATGGCAAATACGAACATGGCTGCGACCGGGGCGATGCCGGTGATACCGGTCAGGATTAGTTTGCTGGTGCCCAAGCCGAAACCCGCGACCAGCGCTGCCACAGTCGGCACGGCGATCAACGCCACCAGGGGCGAAAGCAGGTTCGTCATAATTACGACCAGCAACACGAGCACAGTAATCGTGCCGATCAACGCCAACATGTTGCCTCCCATACGATCCGCATTTGGCGATCATGGGCGGCATCTGTAGCCTGAATGTTACGAAAGCCGCAAACGCGTATTGGCCCACACGCTATGGTTAGCGCTGGGCCATCAGTATTATATTTGCATGATTTGGTGTGGTGTTGCGGGGACAGGATTTGAACCTGTGACCTTCAGGTTATGAGCCTGACGAGCTACCGGGCTGCTCCACCCCGCGTTGGTAGTTATTGTTTGGTGATT
>JBPBQE010000454.1:0-3271 GCA_050954595.1 Janthinobacterium lividum
GTTGAATTTCAGGATGACGTCGCCGTTGTGGATGCCTGCCTTGTCGGCCGGGCCGCCATCGTTCATCCCGGCGACCATCGCGCCTTGCACGTCCTTCAGGCCGATAGCCTCGGCGATGTCGGGCGTGACCTGCTGGATGCGGACGCCGAGCCAGCCGCGGCGGGCATGACCGTATTCGCGCAACTGCATGATGACGGGCTTGGCGAGGCTGGACGGAACGGAGAAGCCGATGCCGACGGAGCCGCCGGAGGGCGAGTAAATCGCCGTGTTGATGCCGATGACCTCGCCGTTCATGTTGAACAACGGTCCGCCGGAGTTGCCGCGGTTGATGGCGGCATCGGTCTGGATGAAGTCGTCGTACGGACCCTGGCGGATGTCGCGGCCGCGTGCGCTGACGATGCCGGCGGTGACGGAGCCGCCGAGGCCGAACGGGTTGCCGATCGCTAGCACCCAGTCACCGACGCGGGAGGCGTCGCTGTCGCCGAACGACACCGCAGTCAGCGGATGGTCGGTCTCAACCTTGAGCAACGCCAGATCCACCCGGTCGTCCTTGCCGACCAGCTTCGCCTTCAATGTGGTGTTGTCAGTCAGCGTAACGCTGATCTCATCGGCACCGTCGATGACATGGTTGTTGGTGACGATGTAACCAGCCTTATCGATGATGAAGCCGGAGCCCAACGAGACGGCGCGGCCACCGCTCGGCGCGTCGTCATGGCCCTGCGGGCGCTCGCTGCGGCGCTGACCCGGCGGTTGGCCCTGCCCTTGGCCGGGACCACCTTGGCCCGGATGGTTGCGTTCCATGAAATCGCGGAAGAACTGCTCGAACGGCGAGCCCGGCGGAAAGCCGGGAACCTCTGGTCCACGGTCGGCACGCGCTTCCGCCTTCTGGGACGAGGAGACGTTGACGACCGCTGGCGACAATTGCGCTGCCAGATCGGCGAAGCTGTCCGGCGCACCGCGGGCATAGGTGGGCCCCGGGGTCATGATGGTCGAAGCCGACAGAACGGCGGCCAGTGCGGCTGCGCGGAGTAGTCGTAGGCGCATAGTCGGTCTCCTTGATGACGCAACGCAGAGCATCATTGCCGCTGGATTTGTGGTGTTCCGTCAAGCGGGCAAGCGCCCGCGACCTAATTGGTCGCGGGTTGTTGCTTGAGCAGTTTCAGGAAGTCGGATTCCGGCGTCAGCACGAGGCGTGACCGGCCTTGGCCGAACGACTCGCGATAGGCCTGCAACGTGCGATAGGTGATGAAGAAGGTTGGATCGACTTTCGACGCGTTGGCGTAGATGTCGATCGCCTGCTCCTCGCCCTCGCCCCGTAGCTTGTCGGCGCTGGACCGGGCTTCGGCCAACAGCACCGTGCGGTCACGCTCGGCATCGGCGCGGATCTTGGCCGACGCTTCGGCGCCCTCGGCGCGAAGCTGGCTGGCGACCCGCTCCCGCTCGGACTTCATCCGCGCCAGAATGGCCTGGGTGTTCTCGTCCGGCAGGTCAGCACGACGGATCCGAACGTCCTCGATCGAGACGCCGAAGCTGCGCATCTCGTCGCTGACCTGGGTCTTGATCAGCCCCATGATGCGGTTCCGGTCCGCCGAAAGCACGTTCAGCAACGTCTCGTTGCCAAGCACGCGTCGCAGCGACGACGTCACCACCGAATTGAGCCGGCCGCGGATACCGTCTTCGCTGGGCCCGGCGGCCTGGAAGAAGCGCAACGGGTCGGTGATGCGGTAGCGGGTGAAGCTGTCCACGGTCAGGCGGCGCTGGTCGGCGAGAATGACCTCCTCACCCGCGGTGTTGAAATCGAGCAGGCGGTTGTCGAAATCGAGCACCGTCTGCACGAACGGCACCTTAGCATGCAGCCCGGCCTCCTTGATCACGCGCACGGGCTGACCGAACTGCGTAATCAGCACCTGCTGCGTCTGCGACACGGTGAAAAGGCTGGCGCCCGCCACCAGGACGATCACAACGATGAGCGCCAAGCCGGCGATCGCCGCCGTCCCGAGCCGGTTCATTGTGGCACCCCCGCACGCGGCAACACCTGCGCCGCTGTCGGCGCCGGAGCCGCACGGGGCAGAACGCTGGTGTCCAAGGGCAGATAAGGCACGACGCCCTTCAGCTGATCGTCAACTACGATCGACGGCGTCTTGGCCAAGATGTCCTGCATCGTGTCGATATAAAGCCGCTTCAGCGTCACGTCCTTAGCTTGGGCATAAGCCTTATACACGCTCAGGAAGCGCTGCGCCTGACCGGTAGCCTCAGCGACGGAGGCGCGCTTGGAGCCCTCGGCTTCGGCCACTAGGCGAGCGGAGTCGCCGCGAGCCCGCGGCACGATGTCGTTGCGGTAGCTTTCGGCTTCGTTGCGGACGCGCTCGGCATCCGTGTTGGCGCGCTGCACGTCGCGGAAGCTTTCGATGACGGCGGCCGGCGGATCGACCTTCTGCAACTGGACCTGCGAGATTTCGACGCCCGAGCCATATTGATCGAGGATCGCCTGCGTGCCCGTCATCACGTCCTGCTCGATCCGAGCGCGAGCTTCGGTCAGCGCCGGCTGAATCGGTGTGCGGCCGATGACCTGGCGCATCATGCTTTCGGCTGCGGCGCGGACGGTCTCGGACGGGTTCCGGGTGTTGAACAGAAACTCCTTGGCGTCCTTGATCTTCCAGAACACGGAGAAGTTGATGTCGATGATGTTCTCGTCGCCGGTCAGCATCAGCGCCTCTGCAGGCACCTCACGTCCGACCGCTTCGGCACGGTCGAGATGATCGGTCGGCGTGCGGACGCCGACTTCGATCCGGTTCACGCGCGTCACCGAGGGGGTGAGCACGGTCTCGATCGGCCAGGGCAGATGATAGCGTAAGCCCGGATAGGTGTAGCCCTCGAACGCACCGAAACGGAGAACGACGCCCTGCTCGTCCGGCTGCACGCGATAGATGCCGCTGGCCAACCATAGCCCGGCGGCAACCAGCGCCAGCAGGCCGACGAGGCGACCATTGCCTACCGTGCCGCGGCCGGGACCGCCGCCGCCCGGCACGAAACGCCGTGCCTGTTGCTGCAAGCGCTGAATGATCTCTTCGAAGTCGGGCAAGCCGGGTCCACCCTGACCGTTACCGGGTCCCCGACCGCCACCACCGCCCCAAGGGCCCCGCTCGGGACCCTTGCCACCAGACGGCGGCTTGCCACCCGGGTTGCCCCACGGGCCACCGGTGTTGCCACCATTGTTCCACGACATTCGGCTCGACGGCTCCTGTGAAACGATCCGGACCGCGCCCTTGGC
>JBPBQE010000481.1:0-3271 GCA_050954595.1 Janthinobacterium lividum
CATTCCTGACGCCGCTTCCAGTAGCGTTTCCAGGCAGCGGCAATAGGCGCGCTATTGGTCGCGAGTAGCCGCTCCACATGGTGCCTGGAATTTATTCGCCGCGGCGACAATGAGGGTGCCTTTCACTCGGCTTGCTAATCTCCACGGTGTGAGCGCTCCCATGCATCGCCCAGGCTTTCTCGGTAATATTAAGCGTTTTTGGGTCAATCATTTGCAGCCTCGGCAAAATGCCTCCTTGTCCATAGTGGACGCGCCCATAATTTGATTAACTTTTGCCCGCGTCCATATTGGACACACTTCGGGCTGCCGCATTTTTGCAGCGGGTAGTAGCTTTTTCTTCCGCACCGCTAGATGTCGGCCTCACGTTTCGACGACGTTTCCGATCTGCTTAAGCAGGAAATTTCTGAAGTGCTAAAACATTGTTTTTGCCAACCTTTGGCTACATCTATGTACAGACGAACTGATATTCGCGGGAAAACCGATGTGAAGAGGCGGGAAATCTACATCTTTTAGCATCGTAAATTTCCCAGCCCGGCTTCGGCGCGCATCTCAGTTTTGCGCCATACCGTTGCAGCAACTCTATGAAGTGTAGTCCTTCCACGGATTAGCGAGCCCCATGCTCTTGATCGCATCGAGCACGCGAAGCTCAAGGCGCGTCTGGCACCCTGGTAGGCCCAAGGCCGCACCGAGCACATCGAGTTCGACCAAGCACCGATGATCCATCTGTGCGCCCGTGGTCACGAAGGAAGCGGCGGTCAGAATGTCGTCGAGTTCCGACAGACCGAGCTGGTCGAAGTAGGCCGGGATGCGGACGCTCATGACGACCAGGTCCGACCGGATGCGAGGGATCCGCGCGTAGATCTCGCCGGCGGTCCACTCCTTGTTTGGCGTCTGGTCCTCGATTTCGAGGAGATACCCGAAAAGATGGTTCGCCATCAGACGATCTCCTCATACCAGGCGAGCGGCGCCGGCGGCCGGGTCGGCAGGTCGAGACGCGCTCGGATGTCGTTGAGGCGCTCGGCCAGCACCCGCGGTGCCGCTGCTTCATCGGCCCAGATTACCACCGGATCGATGTCCATCGTCTGGCAGAGCCGCAGCTTCTGCTTCAATCCGGCACGGTAATCCGCGAGGAAGGACCGCTCCCCTTGCGCGATCGTGCGATCCACCATCGCGAGTTCGACGTAGACCGACCGACCGGTCGTCGCGTGGAGAAGGAAGTCCGCACGCATGCGCCCCGAACCGGCCGGGATGGGCGGATGCACGATGATGCATGTCACACCTGACATCGCCAGCAACAAGCGATAAAGGAACCGTTCCGGGATGGAGTCGAGAACCACGTCTCCTTCTTGCGTCGAGGTACGCCAGGGCAGTCCGTGCGCCCTCTCGACCAGCTTGCGGAATGCAGTCATCGTACCGGGGCTCTTGCAGAGCAACTCGTGAAGAACCTGACCCGGCCAGCCCAGATGCGGCAGCATGTCGCCATAGGGTTCGATCCCGAATTCACCGGTCAGGGCGATATGGGTTCCAATTATGAAGTTGATCTTGCACGACACGCGCTTCTTGGATGGACGCCAGGGCTTATTTTCCCGCTCGCATTTGGCAAGTTCCACCATAATCTGCTGGCGGATCTCGACGATATTCATCGACGTTAGGTCAGCTCTCTTCATTACTTGTTCCTTCTGGGTTTCCGGAGCCTTTTCCTGGGGGAACCAGTCCAAAACTCTCATCTGAACCATTCGGAATCATCCCTTTCCAAAAGCCCCAACCCCACCCCTTCCCCTCTGACGGTTCGTCGGCGATCGCACATCACCCTTGCTCCGCGTCGCGTTCACGCTACCGAGCCGCCATCAGCTCCGCCCTTTCCGGACACGGCGACCGCGCCGTATCGGCTTTGTCCGCCGCGCGTTGCTCGATCTGTTTGTCACCCTGGCACCATCGACGGCGTCCCACGCGGCACGCCGATCAACTCCAGCGAACGTCTCGGCCTGCGTCACGCCGGGTCGGTGGTTTGCTGCTTGCTGCCCCCGGCCTGGGATCGCATATGGCGGCGCATGCTCCGCCATCTGGCTCTCCTGGCTCTCCTACTCGCCCCCGCAGCCGTCCGTGCTGAGCCGCTCGCGTCCTGCACACCGCTATTCGTTGGTGGCCAAGCCCCTGCCCTGCTCAACACCCGCCTGGCCGAGCGTGCCATCCCGCTCTGCTACCGTGCCTACGCCGTCCTAGCCTCGGGCGTCACCCGCGGCGCGCTATGGTCGGCCGAGCATCCCACGGCAGCCGGCTTGGCCGCCGCGCGCCAAACGCAACGGGTCAACCTGTTCCACCCCGACGATGATCTGCCGCCGGCGGACCGGGCAGAACTCGCCGACTACGCCCGCAGCGGGTTCGACCGCGGCCACATGACACCGAGCGGCGACATGCCGGATCCCGTGGCGCAGCAGGAGAGCTTCTCCCTGGCCAACATCGTGCCGCAGACGGCGAAGCTGAACCGCGGCGTGTGGGAGCAGATCGAGAGTGCAGTGCGGACCTTGGTGAAGCGGCGCGGGGAGGCCTACGTTGTGACAGGTCCGGCGTTCCAGCGCGGGGGCAACCTCCAGCAGATCGGCGGGCGCGTGCTGGTGCCGACATCGACCTGGAAAGCGATCTACGTCCCGGCCACCGGTGACGTCGGCGCCTGGTCGTGCACCAATACGGCGACGCCGGCCTGCACCGTCCTGTCGGTCGCGGACCTCACGGCGCAAACAGGGGTGGACCCATTCCCCGGCCTGTCGCAAAGCGTCAAGGCGACGCTCGGCCGGCTGCCCCTACCCAGGCCGTCGCGCAACTACTAGGCCCGGAGATCCGCATGTCCACGCCCACCATGAAGCCCTACGCCGACGACGCCGCCTCCATGACGATCGGCGACCTAACCTTGGAGAATGGCCGGGACTGCGTGGCGGTCGGGGGTAGCCTGGACCTGACGCGCGACAAGGCGGGTCTGGCCCACGCCCGCGCGCTCAAGGCGGCGCTGGACGCGATCGTGCATGCGCTAGAGAGTGATGGCGCGCTGCCGGACAAGGTGGCGCCGCCCAAGCCAGTGACGGAGGTCAAGAACCCGTTCGGCTGACGAGCGACGCTGTCCAGAAGCCGAGACTGTGCGCGGTTCTTGACGCTTGCCTGGGTCACTCGGCCTCGTAATATGCACGCATAGGTTGTAGATGCGGAGATGATCGTGGGGCAAAAGCTCTCGACGGTGGCCCTAGTGCTGGTGGCGCTGCTGCCGCGGCCGGCGTTG
>JBPBQE010000156.1:0-3264 GCA_050954595.1 Janthinobacterium lividum
CACCCTCGAGTGGGTCGACTGGTTCAACCATCGCCGGTTGCTCGAGCCCATCGGCAACATCCCGCCTGCCGAAGCCGAGGAGCTATATTATGCTGCCAAGGACAACATCGATATGGCAGCCTGACTCACAACCCAATGCCTCCGGCGAATCCGGGGCGGTTCATAGGTCCTCGATGCTGCCTGGGAGACGAGGACATTTTGCGGCAACTCGATCAGAGTGGCCTCCCATCCGGGCCACCATCGACGTGCCTTCCGCCGGGTGTGCTCATGGAAGCGGTTAGGCTCGGAATACCCGTGGTAGTCGAAGATCCAATCGGTGCCGGCGACGTAGACATGGTTGCCCGTGAAGCCTGCATCGGGCTTCAGCCAGATCGCGCGCAGAGACTTATCTTGGTGCTGCTGCAAGAAGGCATAGGCCAGGATGTGGCAGGCACCGCACGCGAAGAAAACTCGATCCGGCAGCCCCCACCTTAGATGGGGGTCACGCTTCTTGAAGCCCTCGATTCGATACATCACACCGTTCTACGGGCCATCGCTTCGGCTGACGATCTATGACCGCTTTCCACACCACCCAGCGGTAGCTCCGTCCGAGACCGCTACCGCCGCGGTCGACCAACAGCGGACAATTTCAATCCGCCGATGGTTCCGTTCTGGCGACAGGAAAAGGAAGTGTTGCTCAGTTCTGGATGAACTCGCGCATAGCCTTAAAGAACCGTCCAGGGTCGTTGACGTGGATGCCGTGCCCGCAGTTTGCGAAACGCTCGTAACGCACCAGGTGAGGTGGCAGATGAGCCACGACTTCGTCGCTGAACGCCATCGGCGTAATTGGGTCTTTGTCCCCGACCATGACCAGAACAGGGCATTGAATGCGGTCGAGTGTGGACCGGAAATCCATCCGCATAAGTTCTTTTCCCTGGCCCGAGAAGTGGACAGCGACAGCTTCGTTCACGACCGTTCGCCTCGGCGGCGGCGGTCCCGGTAGCGTAGGGCGATAGAGGGGTACACAGCGCGCCATGTATGCCGCTCGCGCTTCCGGGGTCGGGTGCGTCCATCGTTCTCGGGCTATGGCTGCCACCTCAGGGCCGCCGATGCGGTCAAAGGCATCATAGACCGCCTCAAAATCCATGTAGGCGGCCGTACTTGCAAGAATGAGTCTGGCCGGGTGCTCGGGATGACGGGTGGCATAAGCCTGCGCCACGTAGCCGCCGAACGAGACGCCATAGATGATCGGCGCACCTATCCCGAGCACGTCACAAAGCCCTTTCACGTCGTCGCCCCATTGGTCAAGATGCCAAGTGGCGGGATCGCTGTCTGCACTGCGCCCGCAGCCGCGCTGGTCCACATAGATGATTTGGACGATGTCCGAGAGGGCGGAGAAGGCGGGCTTGAACTGGCTGTGGTCAGCGGCGGGCCCTCCGTGTAGCAGAAGCAGGGTAGGCCGCTCTCGCATCGCGCTGCCATCTGGGACAAGGCCTGGGTTCTCGACATCGACGAACAACCGGGTCCCGTTCACCTCGACGTACACTGCGCAGCGTCTTTCCAGCCATTCAGGTTGGCGAAGTATCATGCTGAGGTCAGCTGTCCACATTTCTCCGGTGGTAAGACCGACTGGGAAGGCTACAGCGACAGGCGACACAATGCAGACTCTCGCGGTCCTATCGATTGGTGAGAAGTGATCAACGAAGCCAATAAATGTCAAATGGGCAAGATTGCTTCACAAAGCCTAACCGCCTCGCGTCTTCCTAGTTTGGTAGGTGGCGCTTCTCGGCTTCGGCCTCGGTCCCGCCGCGCTGGGCGCGGTACGCTGCCGCAGCCGGTGATAGTTGGCGTGGACCGCAATCGTGGGCGACCAGCCACCAGCCACCAGCGGTGAATGTTTTCAACGTTGAACCTTTAAGCGAAACGCGATCGTTGTTTCCTAGCTGCGCGCCGCATGCTTAAGCAATTTATGGAAATCGATGTTGTAGGCGATCCCCGTTTTTCCTCCGGAGCGGCCCATATTCGTTGGAGGAAGTCATCAATGCTGCGGGAGGGACGGCCGAATCCGATGCCGATCTGATCTTCGATGGCGTGGCCCCTCTGCAATCCGCCTGTGAGCAGCAAGTAAGTTTCCTGCACGACCGCCGGTATGTCGGGGCACTGGATACCACCCGAGCCGGTGCGGTGCTGGTCCCGCCCGACTTAGCTGGACGAGTCCCAGCCGCGTCGGTGGCTATCGTGGTCAAAGCAACCTATGAAGGGTGGGCCAGGGTTGCCGCGATGTTTCATCCCGTACCAGCAGCGCTGCCCGGCATTCATCCGCTGGCCTTGGTGTCTTCCACTGCGGTGATTGACCCTTCAGCGGAGGTAGGACCGTTCTGCACAATTGAGTGCGGCGCCAGTGTCGGACCTGGTTGCCGAATTGGATCTTACGTCAGCATCAGCAAGGGCGTGCAAATCGGAAAGGATTGCCGCATCGGCGCGCATGTCAGCATAAGCCATGCCCTGCTTGGCGACCGCGTATGTTTACACCCCGGGGTGCGACTGGGACAGGAGGGGTTCAGCTTCGCGCGCACCTCTCAGGGATTTCTCACCGTGCCACAACTTGGTCGGGTCGTGATCGAGGACGATGTGGAGATCGGGGCCAACTCCGCCGTCGACCGTGGCTCGGTTCGAGACACGCTCATCGGTGCCGGGTCTCGCATCGATAATCTGGTGCAGATCGGCCATAATGTCCGGCTGGGCAAGTGCTGCGTCATCGTGGCGCAGGTGGGTATCTCTGGCTCAACGGTGCTGGAGGATTTCGTGTAAGTCGGAGGTCAGGCTGCGTTCACCGGACACGTCACCATCGGCCGGGGTGCGCAGGTGGGAGCACAGGCCGGTGTGATCTCTGACATCGCACCGGGGGCGATCGTGCTCGGGAGTCCGGCTCAGCCCCGGCAAGATTTCTTTCGCCAGATTGCAACGTTGAAACGGTTAGTGAAGCTAAAGCTACTGCCTACGGCGCCTTCGGTTTAGAGACGGCGGAACTGCCTGTGTCGACTGCAGCCACGGGCTGATAGCAAAGCCTGGTGGCTGGCTTGGTCAGCTACGAGGTTCAGTCTCATCGCTGCGGCCTCCGCTGTCAGATTGTCGAGACTGTCTGACACAGATAGGCAATCGGTTGTATGATCCATACAACTACAACCATAAGTAGACTCGTGACCAGAGTTCTGCTAGTATGGGTGGCCTGCTTTGGATGAAAGAGGCGTCTGTCGCGTAGCGGCGGGCTCTGCGGAGAAAAGC
>JBPBQE010000138.1:0-3261 GCA_050954595.1 Janthinobacterium lividum
TAGGGCGTGCCGGTGCCTTTGACGTAGTTGGCCACGGCAAGCCCGGTGTTGGCGAGGAGGTCGCCGAACAGCATGTCGACCTTGGCCTGCTCGACCAGGCGGCGGGCTTTTTGCAATGCGACGTCGGGGTTGGAGCCGTCGTCTTCGGTGATGATCTCGACCTTGCGGCCAGCGACCTGGTTGCCGACTTGGTTCCAAAACAGGGTAAAATCGTCCGCCATTTCTTTGCCACCGGCGGCGACCACGCCGGTGAGCGGTACCAACAAGCCGATGCGAATTGGGTCGGATTGCGCTCTCGCCACCGCGGGGGCGGCTAGGGCGGCGGCTGTGCTGGCTAGAAACGTCCGACGCTGCATCGTGCTATCTCCTCTGGCCGGAACGCGCCCATTGGGCGAACCGGCTGACCAAACCATCGGGGGCCACGAGCATGAGGACGATGAAGATCAGCCCCATCACCGTCTGCCACCGTGCCGTGTAGATACTGACGAGATTCTCGAGCGAGACGATCAACGCTGCGCCAACCAGGGAGCCGAAGATCGTGCCAACGCCGCCAGTGATCGCCATCAGCAGGCCACGCACGGACTGGCCGAGCGAGACCGTGCTGGGGCTGGCGAACTCGTTGAACAGCGCATAAAGCGCACCGGCAGACCCGGCGAAGAAGCCGGATGCCGTGAACGCCACGAACAGATGCAGCGGCACGTTGAAGCCTAGTGCCTGCATGCGGCTCTCGCTGTCGCGGATGCCCCGCAGCGCAAGACCGAACGGCGAGTTCACCAGCCGCCAGATGCCGTACGCCAGCACCGAGGTGCCGGCCAGAACCACCTCGTAGAACACGCGGTAATCGGCGATTTGAGTCGGTCGGATCGAACCGCGCAGCCCGTTCTCGCCGCCGGTCACACCGGTCCAGCGTAGGCAGACTCCCCACACAACCATGCCAAGCGCCAAGGTCAACAGGAGGAAGTAAACGCCGGAGACACGCGTTGCGAGCGCCCCGAATACGGCCGCCAGCGCCGTCGCGGCCAGGATCGCCAGCGGCAGAGCCAGCCATACCGAGCCGCCCCATACCGAGACCCACCACAGCACGACGTAGGTGGCGGCTCCGAAGATAGCGCCGTGGCCGAGCGAAGTGCGGCCAGCGAACCCGGCCAAAACGTCAATGGACATGGCCAGAATGGCAAAGATCAGCACCTGCGTGGCGATGCTGACTGCAAAGGTGGGCAGAACAAACGGCAGCAATGCGAGCAGCGCCAAAACGACGGGAGCGATGCGGGCCGCCCTCATGCTGGGCGCCCAAACAGGCCGGTCGGACGGAACGCCAGGATTGCCGCCATCGGGCCGAAGATGACGAAATAGGCGAGTTCGGGGAACATCACCTGCCCGATCGTGTTCAGCAAACCGACCAGGATCGCGCCGATGGCGGCGCCGCCGAGACTGCCGCGGCCGCCGATGATCACCACGGCGAGCGAGAACACCAGGATCTCGGCATCTGCCCCCGGATACAGCGTGAGCAAGCCGCCACCGATCATCCCGCCGAGACCGGCGAGCGCCGTGCCGAGCATGAAGGTCAGCAGGAACACTAGGCGGATGTTGATCCCCATCGCAGCGATGATCTCGGGATCGTCGACGCCGGCGCGGATCAGCGCCCCCAGCCGAGTGCGGTTCAGGAGCAGCCACAGCAGGATGAACACGACCACCCCGGAGATCAGTACCATCAGCCGATAGCGCGGGAAAACCAGACCGGAGAACCGCAACGCCCCTTGAAGCAGGGGCGGCTTGGGAACCGTGAACGTGTCGCCGCCCCAGGCGACCAGCGCCAAGTCGTCGAGCACCAACCCGACCCCCAGCGTCAGCAGCACCTGCCGCAGCTCCGAACCGCCGACGAAGCGCAGCAATCCGCGCTGCAGCACCAGTCCTGCCAAGCCGGCCGCCAATGCTGCCGCAACGGCGCCGAGCGCGAACGAGCCGCTGGCCAGCGTCACCGAATAGCCGACATAGCCGCCCAGCAGATACAGCGCGCCATGGGCGAGGTTGACGATGCGGAGCAGGCCGAACACCAGGGTGAATCCGCTGGCTACGGTGAACAGCAGCGAGGCGAACGTCAGACCGTTGAGGAGCTGGAACAACGACAAACCCGGCATCAGAGCGGACGCTGCTCCACGAACCAGTCATGGATGGCTCCACCGGTCATGACGGCGACGTCGTCGCACCTCCGCAGGGCATCCAGCACTTCGGCGAAGTAGCGCAGCCGGTGCGGCGCACCCATGATGTAGGGGTGCACCACCAGCGCCATGACGCGGGCGCTGTCGCGTGCGTCGTGACGAAGTTGTGCCAGCTGGTCGAGGGCGCGCGTGCGGTACTCAGATGCTTGATGATGCTGGATCAGCATCATGGCGACGTCGTTGCATTCCTGGGTGTAGGGGATGTTCACGATCGGGGCAGCGCGGGTGCGCAGGCGCACGGGCTGATCGTCGAGCACCCAATCGCACAGGTAAGAGTAGCCCTCTTCGACCAGCAGGTCCGGCGTCTCCCACGTCTCGGTCAGGCCAGGGCCGAGCCAGCCGCGTGGCCGCACGCCGGTGAAGTCGGCGATGGCCTGGGTCGTGCGCCGGATGGCGTCGCGCTCGTCCGGCACTTTCTGCATGTTCTTTTGGTCGAACCCATGTCCGACGAATTCCCAGCCCCGATCGAGGGCAGCGCGGGCGATCGGCTCGTAGGCAGCGATGGCCGCACCGTTGATAGCCAGCGCGACCGGAAGCCCTTCCAACACCTCCAGCATTCGCCAGAAACCGACGCGGTTGCCGTATTCGTGCCAGGCCCAGTTGGGGATGTCGGGCGAGGGCGAACCACCGGCGGGCGGAGTTAGCACGGTGCGCGGCATGGGCTCGCGCGGGTTCCATTCCTCGACGTTTACGATGATCCAGACGGCGAGCCGCTTGCCGTCTGGAAGGATCAGCTTCGGGCGATCATTGATCGGCGAATAGTCGATGCGATCGTTCGGCAGCATCACGACGAACTCCGCACGTGCAAGTCGAACAACTCGCCGCCGTTCATGAACACGACGTCGTCGTGCTGGCGGATGTAGTCGTAAACCTGCTCGAGGTAGCCGATGCGGTGCGGCTGGCCGGAGACGTAGGGGTGGATTGCGATGGCCATGATCTTCGCTCGCTCGGCGCCCTCCGCGTAGTAGCGGTCGAACGTGTCGCGGCACCGTTGCGCCCAGTAGGGTGACTCGTGGTTTTGTACGACCATGGCGGGGATGTC
>JBPBQE010000493.1:0-3226 GCA_050954595.1 Janthinobacterium lividum
AGGGGCCGATCGAAGGCGTTCGACAACTTTGGGTTGTGGCAACATCTATAACCAGTTTTCCTGATCCGACTGCCAACCTAGCGGCAAAAGGAAAACAGACCGTTAAATTTTATTCTTGAGACGCTGACAGCTGCTCTTTTTGTTGGACAGCTACACGCTCAGGTTGCATGATGTATCAACACTTCGCCACGGAGTTCCACGAATGCGTGTTCTCATGATCGAGGATGATGTGCTCTCAAATAGAGCGCTGGTCCAAGCACTTCGCGACACAGGCGCCGTAGTCGAGCAGGTTGAGAGCGGCGAGGATGCTCTGGATCTGGTCAAGCACTACGATTTCGACATTGTGATGCTCGAGCTGTCCCTAATGGACATGGAGGGCTACGAGGTCGTTCGCCGGATGCGCGCCGCCAGGATGAATACGCCCGTGCTGGTTCTATCGGCTTTCGTCCGACCACAGGCCCGGGTGAAAGCCTTCGCTATCGGGGCGGACGATTTCATCACCAAGCCGTACGATGTCTCCGAATGCGTCGCCCGGATGCAGGCCGTCGTTCGTCGCAGCAAGGGGTTCAGCCAGTCTGTCTTGCAGGTTGGCGATATGGAGCTCAGCCTGGAAAGCCGCACCGTAACGATCGCCAGCCGTCCCGTGCACCTGACGGGCAAGGAATACGCGATCCTCGAGCTGCTGGTCATGCGTAAGGGCATGGTTCTGACCAAGGAAGTCTTCCTCAATCATCTCTACGGAGGGTTGGACGAGCCCGAAGTGAAGATCATCGACGTCTTCATCTGCAAACTTCGCAAGAAACTTGCTGAAGCCGGCGCTCGTAATGTGATCGGCACCGTGTGGGGCCGAGGCTACACTGTGCGTGATCCCGTGGCCGTTCCGGCACCCATTCCGTTGCGCACCGAAGTGCTTCGTTCCGGCTCCGAGCTCAGCCGGGTCGCTGCCTGATTGGTAGAGCCAGCACTCTCGGAGAGATCGCAGAGCACGCCCTCAGACGGTGAACTGTTCTGCGATTATACGCTCCGAGAGACCCTGGCCGGGGTCAAATAGTACGATCGTCGCAATACTTCTGTCTTCGCGAACCGATACGGCCACGACATCTCGGACTTCGGTAAAGTCGGCCACAGCCGCAACCGGTCGTTTCTCTCGTTCCAAAACTTCAAACGTTACATGGGCCGTGCTCGGCAATAAAGCGCCCCGCCATCGCCGGGGACGAAAGGCACTAATCGGCGTGAGCGGTAACAGATTTGCTGATAGCGGCACAATCGGGCCGTGGGCTGAAAGATTATAGGCCGTCGAGCCCGCCGGTGTTGAAACAAGAACGCCGTCACAGATCAACTCTGCCAGCCTGACACGCCCATCGATCTCGATCTTGATCTTTGCAGCTTGCCGGAGTTGTCGCAGCAGCGACACTTCGTTGAGCGCCAGTGCTTCCTCAATCCGGCCATCGCAGGTTGTAGCGCGCATCCGCAGTGGATGCAGGATCGCTCCCTGTGCATTCGCCAGCCGTTCCTCCAAGGCATCCTCGGCGTAGGCATTCATCAAGAAGCCGACCGAGCCGCAGTTCATGCCATAAACAGGGGTTTCCGATCCCTGATCGAGCAAACGATGCAACATCTCCAGCAGGAAGCCGTCGCCACCAAGGCAGACGATCACGTCCGCCCCGTCCACCTCGTGATTTCCATAGTGTTGGACGAGACGTGCAAGGCTCTCGGTCGCCAGTGGCGTCGAAGCGGCAGCGAACGCGATGCGTTTCGGCCGACCCGCTAAAAATGGCTGTGTAGCAGCAACTGATCCGACCCCGGTCGCCTGATCATCCAACGCCAGAATTTCTGGTCCCGCTACAGTATCGCTCGTCCGATGCCATGATTTCACCGCGCATTATTCCCTCTCCGACACTCAATGATCGACATGTCAGTAAAGCTTCGGTTCCGTGCGCGTTGGCCGCGGCGGGTCACGCCGCGGCGGCTGTGATGGCGGCGGCGGGATCGGCGGCAACCAGCTTCGGTTACGGGCTTTCGGTCCCTCGGTATCGTCTGCAGCAATCTCCGGAAGCCGCAACGCAAGGCTACGAATTTCCGCCTGGATTTCGTCCAATCTGACCTCGATCGCCTCAAGCCTGGACTTCGTCCCGAACACGCTGAACGGCATCAACGCAAACATGATCGCCAGGAAAAGCGCTGCGAGTAGAATAGCCAGGTGAACCCACCAGGGTACCCAATCCGGCAGCGGAAGTGGTGAGATCATGAAGTCGGTAACCCTATCAAGGCGCTCGTAATGCGAAACCAGGGTTCAGACCTTGCGAGGTCGGTGCCTGACGACCCAGAATGATCGCATGCTACTATTGATCCCCGGCCCTGTAACTACGCATGACGCCGTTCGTGCTGCAGCCGCAATCGACTATGCGCCATGGGACAATGATTTCCGACAACTGGTTGCGCGCGTTCGAGACCGTGTCCTTCTCCTCGCTGGAGGAACGGCCGAGACTCACACCGCGCTGATCCTGCAGGGCTGTGGACATTTTGCCTTGGAAGCCGCCTGCCGAACATTTCTTCCTCCGGGCGGACGTATCCTCGTTCCCAAGACCGGCCAGTATGCCGACCGGCTCCAGCGGCTCGCGACCGAGTGCGGTCGAGTAGCGGTCCCGCTTTCAGTCCCCGACAATCAACCAGTCGACCCCGCCAGCCTGGATGCTGCGCTCGCCGCCGACCCGGCCATCTCACATGTCGCACTTGTCTACAGCGAAACCGCGACCGGGATCGTTCATGACGTTCCCGCCCTTGCTGCCGTCGCCGGCGCCCATGGTCGCCGCGTGATCGTCGACGCGGTGTCGGCATTCGGCGCGTTGCCCTTCGATCTATCGCGGCTTCCCATGGTCGACAGCGTCGCCTTTACCACCAACAAATGCATCGAAGGTCTACCCGGAGCTTCCTTCACCGTCGCCCGCAAGGACCGCCTTGCTGCCTCGATCGGTAACGCGGGAAGCTGGTCCTTCGACCTGTCCGATCTGGACACGCATTACGCCAAGGCGCCTGGATCGCATCGATTCACTCCGGCGGCCGGTACAATCGCGTCCTTCGACGTCGCGCTGGACTTGTTCGATGCAGAAGGCGGGCAGTCCGCTCGTTTGGGACGATACACGGAGAACATGCATACATTACGATCCGGCGTCGAACGCCTCGGCCTTTCGCCGTCGATCCCGCTTACCGTCCAAGGACCGATCGT
>JBPBQE010000487.1:0-3225 GCA_050954595.1 Janthinobacterium lividum
GCTGCCTCCTGCGCCATGGTGGGCGGCGCCCCGAACGCTGCCAGGAGCACCACCATCGTGATCCGGCGATCCACATTAAACATCGATGACTCCTCCTCGGGCTACGATTTGAACAGGCTGCAACAGGTCACAGCTTGGGACGGACGGCCTGTCGGTCTTGCACGAGCTTGATGCGGGCGGCCTGCCATGCCTGGTCGGTGAGGCTGAGCGCCACTTGCGACAGTTCCAGCCGCGCCTCGTTCGCGGGGCAGCCGATCCCGGTGTTCGCGTTAGGATGGCTGCACCACTGCATGGGCAAGGTATTCGGGGCATTGGATTGGATGCCGTATTTTCCGATTGCCGCCTGTGCCATCTGCTTGGCGTTTTCCGGTGTCCACGGCACCTCGTAGCTGATGAGCCAAGCGACCAGCGGATGCGCGGGGTCGACGGGCACTCTGCCCTCGAAATGAACCGTGACGTGGGTTCCATCCTTCGTAAAGCTCACGGTGCTCGGCAATTTGGTGTGCGTGACGATGTTCTCGCCGGGAAACGGGTCCGCCTTGATCTCGCTCGGGGGCACCTGGAAATGCCCGGCCAGGGCGGCCACGACCTGGTCGTAGTCCATTCCGGTCGTGACCCCGGCGACGTCGAGCGTGCGCGGATCGACGGACCGCGGCGGCGCGGCCTGCGCGAGGGACGCCAGCAGCGAGCAGCACAGCACGCTTTCCACGAGTATCGTCAGCTTCAATCACTCTCTCCGACGTCACGATGTTTCGACGGTGTCGTTGCCTCATATCGGGTCGCTTCGCGAGTCCCGGCGCGATCGATTTGTCTCGCTTGCGGCGATATTGCCGCCTGACGAGTGAGACATTGCAGAGGCGAGATCCGTCGGTCACCGTGTCGAACCGGCGTGGGCTTTAGTTGCCCGGGCCTGGCATGAAACTACAGGCGGCGGCGCAGGGGGCGATCGAGACAGTCGTCCCGCCATTGCCCGGATCGTGCGATCGATATTGCCGCGTGCCGGCGCATCCAGGCGGTCGTGCGATTCATCCGTGAGGAATAGACGTGGACGATCGAGCAGGGCCTTGAGGAATGCCTGTCGGCCGGTGAGGAACCGGGCTTGGCCATGCACCGGAACGTATTCCGCCGCGATGCCGCGCTCATAGGCATCGTAGGTGGCGGGGTCTGCACCGAGGACCGAGAGGTCCAGGTCCAGGAACAAGGCAGTATCCCGCCTCAGATCCGGCTGTAGACCGGGTAGGACGGCATGTGTCGTGGTGGCGTGGATCATCGTGGCGGCCCGCGCGAGCAAGGCAGCATCCGCCCGCCCGGTCAGTTCGGTCAGCAGAAGGTCTGCGCTGCGCGCCTCGTTATCCTGTGCCGCCGGGTCATAGATGGCGTCATGGAACCAGATGGCGAGTTCGACCGCCTCGGGCGAGGCGAGCAAATGCCGGCAGTTCGTCAGCCCGGCCAGCATGGCATCGATGTGAGATCGACCATGATAGGCCCGGTGCGGCTCCGCGTATCGGTGCCGCAGGCGCTCGAGCGTTTCCGCCATGACGCTGAACATGGTTGCGCCTTGCCCCGGGTCAGCTCGTCGCGCGGCTGTTTTGCTGTTTGCGGTACAGCCCGACGATCGGAAGCGTGAGGAAGCCGAGCATGAGCACTGCGCCACCCAGGAAGGTCAGCGTGCGGTTCCACAGCTTGTCAAGCCCGAGATCGGTGGTGATCAGCTCCGGGTACGCTGGATCGACCATCGCCGCAGCGCTGTAATCACCGAAATGTAAGTCGGTGAAGGCATAGTTGACCGACCGCGTCGTCGTTCCCGCAGCGGTGCGGTTCGATAGCGTCAGATCGCAGATTGCGAGCACGATCTTCGTGGTGCAGGAACCCTTGACGATGCGTCCCTGCTCCGCGGGTTGCGCCGTGGCGTGGATCTGCCAATCGCTCACGAGCGGCGGGCCGGTGAACACCACCATGGCCACCAGGAAGCCAGCGAACATCAGGAAGCCCAGCGTTGCCCAGATGCGTTGCCGCAGACCGCCGCTGCGCGGTGGCAATCTCGTCAACGGGAGCTCGGATCCGGGTCGTGTCTGCATCGTGTCACTCCTTGTCGGGATGTTGCGCGCGCTCGCCCGCGAGTTCACGTCGCGCGAGATCGGCCGTGCGGTAGCGAGCGAGCAGGTCGGCATAGCCCTGCGCCTTCATGCCGCGCGGCAGCCCGGCCGTGAAGGTCACGATACGTCTCTGCCTGTCGAGCTTGATCCGCCGGCGCCCGGCCGTGCGGGCCGGGAAGGGCGCCTCGGGCGACAGCAGCATCCGGGTGCTGATCCGGCTGCGATCCAGCACCATGTCCAGATCGGTTACATGCTCCCAGGCTATCGGGCGATCGAGCCCCGTCAGGGTGAAGGCATCGGGACGCAGTAATAGAAACGGTGGGCGGCGTGTCCGCAGTTGGATGAGGCCCCAGCCGGCGAACGCCAGTCCGATCGCAGCGGCCACGCCGCTCACCAACTTGCTCTCCTGCCAGCTCAGCCCTTGCATGCCGAATACCAGGAGAGCCGCCCCGGCCAACACGAACATGGTCGCGGCGCCGATGTAGACGTAGCCGGCAGAGCGCCGGTTCTCGTGGAGGGGAAACTCGGTCCCATCCACGGCCGCCGCGGCATCTTCCAGGGCCTGATGCATGGCGCGAGCGCGGCCCCGCGCCATGTCGAGGAAGTCTGCCGTCGCGGTGCGGCACAGCGCGTCAGGCTCGGCGAACAACGCCGACAGACAAGATTGCGCATCGATCGAAGGCGGCAGCGCAGCCTGGGCGAGCATGGCCGGGTCTGGCTCGCGCCCCAGAGCGACCAGGCGCTGGCGCGTCGGCGGATGGGTGTCGGTGGGGTGCGGCTGCCGCTTCTCCAGGCGCGGGCCGGGGTCGTCCAGACCTTGCGCGATCGCGTGATGAAGCGCTGCGGCGACCAGGTCCGTCGATGCCGCCTCGGGTGTCTGAAAAGCGGCGTCCAGCGTCTCGTCGATCCGCGCTTCGGAGGCCGCGGTGCGCAACAGAGCGCGGGCTGCCGCATCGGACGTCGTGACGCCGGCTCCTGCGCTATCGGCGGCGAACTCGCGGAGCCGGCTCCAATGCCGCACGGCGTGGTGGAACCTCTCCAGGGCGAAGATGCCGAGCCGCAGCGAGGGCCGGGCGAGGAGCGACAGAGTGCCAGCGCTGGTGGTCCCGGCAGCGATCACCGCGTCCAG
>JBPBQE010000058.1:0-3222 GCA_050954595.1 Janthinobacterium lividum
AAGAACATGGGCGGAGAGAGCCAGGCGGCATGGCGCGACGTGCTGGATGGCCTGATCGCCCACGGGCTGCGCACGCCGGAGTTCCTGATCACCGATGGTGGGGCCGGGCTGGACCGGGCGTTGGCGGCGTTGTGGCCCGACGTGCCAGCCCAGCGCTGCACGGTTCACAAGCATAGGAATCTGTTGGCCCATGCACCCGACGCGCTGCATGAGGAGGTGTCGGCCGACTACACCGATATGATCTACGCCGAGACCGCCAAGGAGGTGCAGGCCCGGCGCAAAGCGTTCCTGCGCAAATGGCGGCTGCGCTGCGTGGCGGTGGCCACAAGCCTGGAAGAGGCCGGCGATCGCTTGTTTGCCTTCCTTCGGCTGCCCTCAAGCCAGTGGAAATCGGCGCGGACCACGAATGCCATCGAGCGGTTGCACGAGGAGTTCAAGCGCCGCATCAAGACGCAAACCGTGCTGCCCTCGGCCGAGACCGCGGCCATGCTGTTCTGGGCTTTGCTCGCATCAGGCCAAATCACCATGCGCAAGGTCAACGGCTGACAGAGCTTGGGCGAACAACTCACCGTTGCTGTTCCCGTTGACCAGGCCGCCTAATCAATCCAACTATCACCCTGCTGGAGACACGCCGCTAAAGCAATTTCCACACAAGTCGCGACAGCACCGCTGGCAGCCACTCAAGATAGCATCACGCAGCGGAGTCGACCGTTGTTGGAGCCTTTCGGCCCGGACCGACATTGCTTGGCGCACCGGCAACCCGCATGCTCATTGGGTCGCGTCGTGCCAAACGTCGCGGCACGCTACCGGAGGAACATCCATGCTATCGTTGAGCCGCCGCGACCTGTTGGCCACGACGATCGCTCTGCCCGCCGCGGCTGGCGCAGTCCAGGCCCAACCGTTCAGGCAACGGCCCAACATCGTCTTCATCCTCGCCGACGACATGGGCTATGCCGACCTGTCCTGTTACGGGCGACGCGACATGACAACCCGCAACATCGACCGCATCGCCGCCGCAGGCACGCGCTTTACCCAGGCATATAGCAACTCGCCGGTCTGTTCGGCCTCGCGCACCGCGCTCATCACCGGGCGCTATCAGTTGCGCCTACCGGTCGGGTTGGAGGAACCGATCTCGGGCACGACCCGCGCGGGGGTGGGTCTGCCCCCGGAGCACCCGACGCTGCCGTCGCTGCTGCGTGAAGCGGGATATGGCACGAGCCTGGTGGGGAAGTGGCACCTGGGCAACCCACCGCAGTTCGGTCCGCTGAAAAGCGGCTACGATCATTTCTATGGCTTCCGCAGCGGTGGGCTCGACTACTTCACCCACATCGGCACCAACAACCAGCCGGATTTGTGGGAAGAGGACGCTCGCGTCGACCAGGTCGGCTACAGCACTACCCTGTTCGGTGATCGCGCCGTGCGCATGGTGGAGGAATATGCCCGCGCCGGCCAGCCGTTCCTGCTCAGCCTGCATTTCAATGCGCCGCACTGGCCGTGGGAAGGCCCCGAAGACCAGGCGGAGTCGGAACGGCTACGCGGCAAGTCCCTCCGAGACTGGGATGGCGGCACGCAGGACACCTATCGCCGCATGGTGCTGGCAATGGACGAGCAGGTCGGCCGGGTGCTCGACACGCTGGAGCGGACGGGGGTCGCGCGCGACACGATCGTGGTGTTCACCAGCGACAACGGCGGCGAGCGTTACGCCGACACTTGGCCGCTGACCGGCCGCAAGACCGAACTGCTGGAAGGCGGATTGCGCGTTCCGGCCCTGGTGTGCTGGCCCGCGCGCATTCCGGCCGGACAGGTCAGCGGGCAGGTGACGGCCAACATGGACTGGCTGCCGACCTTGCTGACCGCGTGTGGCACTGCGCCCGACCCGGCCTTCCCGCCCGACGGCATGGACCTGCTGCCGCACCTGACCGCCGGAGCCGCCGTCGTCGAGCGGCAGTTGTTCTGGCGCTACAAATCGTTGTGGCAGCGCGCGGCGCGGATCGGCGACTGGAAATACCTCAAGATCCTGGATGAGACCTTTCTGTTCAACGTCGACGACGACCCGATGGAGCGAGCGAACTGGAAAGAGCGCCGGCCCGAACTGTATGCCTCGCTGGTCGCTGCCTGGAACAGGTGGAACGCCACCATGCTGCCGGAGGTGGGATGGAGCTTCACGGAGGATTTCGACGGTGCCCACATGGCCGATCGCATCGGCCTGGCGCCATCCAGCGGCGTGCCCGACCCGTCCTTGCCAGGATCGTCGCCAATCGAGCCTGGCTCGTCGCCGCTCAAGTCTTCCGGCCGCTGAGCAAGCATTTTACGCCAGCGAAATCGAGATCGATCGCACTCGTCCGATCGACGGAGCGTCGCTTATCTACATCATCCCACCCGAATTAGTGCAGAAAGAACTACGCACATTCCCAGCACTTGCCTGGCAGGTTGAAAGTATTTGGCGACGGACTCCGGCTAGGTAGCTTTGCATGAGGCTGCGGCATTCACCATTGTCTGCATAAAAAGCAAGGCAATGCCCCCTATAGCTTGCAACCATCTATCGCAGGATTTGCTCGTGAAAAGGAGCTATCCATGCGTCTAACACTTTGCTTGGCCGTCTTGCTGGCCCCCGTCGCTGCATCAGCCGGGTCCCAATGCGTGTTGCCGACCGATCCCGCATCGGCAGCTTTGCCTCGAGAGGCCGGCATACCATTGGCCACGCCCTCGCGGCAGGCCGCCCCTCGCCCAATTCCATCAGAGCAGCTTGACCGCTCGCCTGCGCTACGTCGTATAACCGCTCAAGGCGCCGAGGCGTTCGACATCGGCACCAGTCATGGCTTGCGCGGGGTCTTCGCTCGCAAGGGTGACACCTTCCAGGTTTTCTACATCACCCCTGACAATCAAGCGGTAATCGGCGGCGTGATGTGGGAAGCCAGCGGGCACAATATCACCAGAGATCAGGTCGCGCCGATTGACGGTGCCATCCCGACCGTCACGATCGGCGATGTTGCCGGTCCTGCGGCACTCGGTCCTCATGCGGACATGCCGGCACAAGTCGACCCCACTAGTGCACTAGCATCCATTGTTTCCGGGAAGTTCGGCACCGAAAGCGCTCCCACTCTGACGGTCTTCATCGACCCACTGTGCAGCTACTCCGTCCGAGCCATGGATCAGCTTCAGTCGTACGTTGCTGCCGGCCGGGTGCAGCTCGCCGTCGTGCCGGTCTCGGTGCTCGACTAC
>JBPBQE010000084.1:0-3222 GCA_050954595.1 Janthinobacterium lividum
CGCCGCAGGCGGCGCTGCCGTGCATCTCGGCTCGCGCGCTGCTGCCGCTGGCGCGACATATCCGGAGCATGCTGGCCGCCTCCAACAAGGAGGCTTTCCATGCCGACCAACCCCAATCCGGCTCGCCCCCCTCGCCGGCGGCCGGCAACATCCCGCCGCCGTCCACGGTTGTGGGCCATGTTGCCCCTTCCGGTGCAGACGCAACTGGCCCAGCAACTCGCCTGCTTGCTGCAACGCGTCCGCGACAGGGAGGCAAGCCATGCTGACCGCGCTGAATGAGCCGGTCGAGCAGGTCACCACGGCTCATCGCGCCAAGCTCGCCTACATTTATGTGCGCCAGTCCTCGGCGGGCCAGGTCCGCCATCACCAGGAGAGCACGGAGCTGCAATACCGGCTGGTTGATCGGGCCGCCGGGCTCGGCTGGCCGCGTGAGCGGATCGCGGTGATCGACGACGACCTGGGCAAGTCGGGGGCGTCGGGCACCGAGCGCCACGGCTTCCAGCGCCTGATCGCCGAGATCGGCCTGGGCAAAGCCGGGTTGGTGCTCAGCTTGGACGCGTCGCGCCTGGCCCGCAACAACCGCGACTGGCACCAGCTACTGGAGCTGTGCTCGATCTTCGGCGTGGTCATCGGCGACGGCGAGCGCCTGTATGATCCCGGAGTTTACCACGACCGGCTGCTCTTGGGCTTGTCGGGCATCATGAGCGAGGCGGAGCTGCACCAGATCAGGGTGCGCCTGCACCAGGGCGAGCGGCAAAAGGCCGCGCGCGGCGAACTGCGCCTGCCCTTGCCGGCGGGGCTCGCCCACGAGGCCAGCGGTGCGGTGGTCCTCAACCCGGACGAGGAGGTGCAGGCGCGGCTGCGGCTGGTATTCAGCCTGTTCCAGGCGCTGCAAAGCGCCAGGGCGGTGATGCGCGAGCTGCGGCGGCATGGCCTGCTGCTGCCGGTGCGCCCACTGCAGGGGCCGGCGCCGCACGCAGTGGTCTGGGTGCCGGCCGACAGCGCCCGGGTGCTGCAGGTGCTGCAGAACCCGAGCTATGCCGGCGCCTACGTTTATGGACGGCACCGCCAGGACCCTTTGCGCCGCCGCACCGGCGCGGCCCGCAGTGCTACGGTCAAGGTGCCGGTCGAGCAATGGCCGGTCTGCCTGCGCGACGCGCACCCGGGCTACATTGGCTGGGAGGAGTTCATGGCCAACCAAACACGTCTGGCTGGCAACGTCGCCCGCCTGGCCTCGGCGCGGCCGGGCGCCCCGCGCCGAGGCTGGGCCTTGCTGCAGGGCATCGCGGTGTGCGGCCGGTGCGGCCGACGCATGGCGTTGCGCTATTCGGGACCGCACGGCGACTACCCGGTCTACCAATGCAGCGCAGACCAGGACAACGACGGAAGCCCGCGTTGCCAGGAAGTGCGGGCGTTCAGGGTGGACGCCGTGGTCGAGGACGTGATGCTGGGTGCTCTCGCCCCCGACCAGATCGATCTGGCCGTCGCCGCCGTCGGCCAACTCGAGGAGCAGGCGCGGGTGCTGGAGCGGCAGTGGGCGCTTAAGCGCGAGCGCGCCCGCTACGAGGCTGAACGGGCTCGGCGGCAATACGACGCGGTGGAGCCGGAGAACCGCCTTGTGGCGCGCTCGCTCGAGCGGGTCTGGGAGGAGAAGCTGCGCGGGGTTGAGGCGGTCGAGCAGGCCTGCGAGGCCTGGCGCCGCGAACAGGGCACTCCTTTGGACGGGGCCAGCCGGGCCGACGTGCTCACCCTCGCGCAGGATCTGCCGCGCGTGTGGCAAACCGCGACGGCTGAGGAGCGCAAGCGCATTCTGCGCCTGGTGATACGTGAGGTCGCCCTCGACCAGAAGCGTGAGCAGGGCGTGGTCTGGCTGCGGATCTCCTGGCAGACCGGGGCGGCAAGCGAGCACCGGCTGCAGCGTCATGTGCGCTGCTATGAGGAGTGTTCCAGCAAGGACCTGCTGGAACGCCGCGTGCGGGAGCTGAATGCGGCCGGCATGATGGACGGCGAGATCGCCGCTACCCTGAATGCCGAGGGGATCATGTCGGCGCGCGGCACGCCGTTCCTGCACGGGACCGTGCACCTGCTGCGCAAGCGATGGGGTATCCGGACGGTCAAGATCAACGGCGACGCGGCCAACCCGCCACGCTGGCCAGACGGCAGCCACTCGATCCAGGGCGCCGCCGCAGCGCTCAGCATCACGGCGCAGACCGTGTTCGACTGGTTGCGGAACGGTCGCCTGACCGGGCGGCAACTGGCCAAAGGCCAGCCCTGGCAAATCTTCTTGTCCGACGATCAGATCAGCGCCTTGCGGGCGCAAGTGCGACGCACCGGTCAGTCAAAATGGGAGGCATCATGACATCTTCGGCTTTCCGATGTGCTCATGCCAAAATTCTACGGGGACTTGGCTAGTGACGATGGTGGACGCACGGTCGTGCCGGTCATCGATGATCTCCATTAGGTCCCGCCGCTGCTCGGCGGTGAGCGGCGTCATGGCCCAGTCGTCCAGGATCAGCAGCTGCACCCGTGCCAGGCTCTTCAGCGTGCGGGCATACCGCCCGTCGCCGCGGGCCAGGCCGAGCCCCTCCAGCAGCCGTGGCACGCGCTGGTAGAGCACGGACCGGTTGTCGCGGCAGGCGCGATGGCCCAGCGCGCAGGATAACCAAGTTTTGCCGGTGCCAGTCGGGCCGGTGACGAGCAAATCCTGGTGGCGCTCGATCCACTCGCCGCCGGTCAGCTGTTGGAACAGGCCACGGTCCAGCCCGCGGCCGGCACGGTGGTCGATGTCCTCCGGCGTCGCCTGCTGGCGCAGGCCGGCGAACCGCAGCCGGGCGGCCAGGCGCTTGGTGTCGCGCTCCAAGGCCTCACGATCCACCAGCATGGCCAAGCGGTCCTCGAAGCCGAGGTCTATGTTGTCCGGCTGCCGCCGTTGCTCTTCCAGGGCGCGGGCCATGCCGGCAAGGCCAAGCTCGCGCAGGCGGTCCGTGGTGGGGTGGGTCAGCATGCTGTCGTCCTCCTCAATGGTAGTAGCCGCTGCCGCGGATGTTGCCGTGCCGGACCGGCAGCTCGTCAGGCACGGGGTCGGGGCGATGGGCCTGGTCGAGGCCGTGGCGCAGGATGGACAGCACTGAGCCGTATGAGCTGGCGCCGATGTCCATGCCGCGCTGGCAGGCCGCCTCCAGCCGCTCAGGGCCGTAGCTGCGTGCCAGGCGCAGGATCCCC
>JBPBQE010000123.1:0-3219 GCA_050954595.1 Janthinobacterium lividum
GGACTTGCGGTTGTAGCGCACCAGCATGCCCTGGACCGGCCCGCGTCCGTCGGGTTGGAACGTGACCCGCTCGCCGATCCTGAACTCCAACATGTCCACATGGGCGCGAATATATATTGCAGCAGGCGCAAGCGCTCTACGATGCGGTGGTTGAGGTCAATCAGCTCGGCTTCGGTCAACCGGTCGATGTTGATGGCCGCCACGAAGCTCCCCGGCCGTGATCAATGGGAGTCTACTGTCCGATGGCCGACACGGTGTGGCCAAGGGACGAGGAGCAGGCGACAGTTGCGGCTCGTGACGTCGCATCTGCCCGGTGGTCGTTGGTGCAAAGGTAGGGTAGGCCGGTGATGCTCTCGCGATCGGGACCGACATCGTGCTTTCAAGCTGAATACACCGCCGCCAACACACCGCCGATGGTGCAGTTGTCGGAACCGTAGCCGGCCTTCTCAAGGAGAAAACCCACAATGAAGTTCGAAGTGGACCACATGCACTTGCGAAGCCTGGACCCGGTAGCGACGGCGGAGTTCTACGTCGGCATGTTCGGGGGTGCGGTAACGGATCGGATGGAGCAAGGCGAGACGCTGCGGGTGACGGTGGAGCTGAGTGGCCTGCGGTTGTTCATCGACCGCGTGCCGGTGGGGACGCAGGGTCCGTTGAAGCCGCCGTCGTTAGGGCTGGAGCATCTTGGGCTGATCGTGGCGGATCTCGATGCTGCGGTGGCCGAGCTGACGGCGAAGGGCGCCGTGTTCACCCTGCAGCCAACCTCGCCGCGTCCGGGAACCAAGATTGCCTTCGTGCAGGCGCCGGACGGTGCTCAGGTGGAGATCCTCGAGCGCGCCGCCCGACCGGCCTAGAGAGCCGGCATGCCAAGCTCCTCCGCGAGCTTGGCAAGGTCGGACAGGGTGTCATCCGGGAGGGTCAGGCCCTCGGTCCGGAATCGGGTGTCATTGCTGGCTTCGAGCTCGCCGGGGTAGAGAATGCGCTCGGTGCCTTTGGCGAGCGGTGCGGCGTGCAGGCCCTCGATCATCGCCTCCATGCGGGCGTTAAAGGCAGACAGGGGCTGGAATGCTTCGATGTTCAGGGCGATCAGCAGGTGTCCGGCCTGGCTGCGCCGTTCCGCCTGGTAGGGGCCGGCCACTTCGGGGCCGATACCACTGCCGCTCAGCACTCCGGACAGCACATCCATGACAACGGAGATGGCGTAGCCTTTGTGTCCGGCCATGGGCTGGATGATACCCTCAATGGCGGCGGCCGGGTCGGTGGTAGGCACGCCGTCCGAGTCCAGCGCCCAGCCTTGCGGGATGAGTTCGCCGCGTTGCCGGGCCAGGTAGATCTTGCCACGGGCGACGGCCGTGTTGGCGATGTCGAGCACCATGGGCGCGAAGCGGCCAGCGGGTGCCGACCAAGACCACGGGTTGTTACCCACGCGCTTCGCCCGGCCGCCCCAAGGCGCCATCGCCGGGCTGGCGTTGGTGGACAGGAACATGATGCAGCCGGCGGGCGGCGCCATCAGGGTATAGAACATGGCCGTGCCGAAGTGGTTGGAGCGGCGCACGGCCACGGCGCCGATGCCATGCGCCTTTGCCCGGCGGATCGCGTCCTGCGCCGCCCGGGCCGTCAGCACCTGACCCATGCCGTCGTGCCCGTCCATCACGCCGACGGCGCCAGCGTCGACCACCATCTCCGGTTCCGCGACCGGGCGGGCCACGCCGGATTTCAGGCGGGCGGCATACCAGGGTAGCCGCATCACCCCATGCGACTGGTGGCCCCACAGGTCGGCCTGCACCAGCGTGTCGGCGGCCAAGTGGGCGTCGTCCGGCGGCATGCCGCAGCGTGTGTAGGCGTCGGTTGCGAAGGCGAGCAGGCGGTCGTGCGGGATCATGGTTGTGGGTCCTTGGACGTAAACAGTATGCAGACGGGGCTCCCGGTGGTGGCGACCGTGCCGGCCGGGTGCAGTCCGCCATCCGCGTTGATGCTGAAAGCGTTGATGCTGTCGCTGGTCTCGTTGGCGACGAACAGGGTGGTGCCGGATGGGTCCAGCGTGATGAAGCGGGGCGTGGTGCCTAAGCTGGCGGTCCAGCCGAGCGGGCGCAGCGTGTGGTCGCCCGGCTCCACGGTGAAGGCGGCCACGCTGTCATGCCCGCGGTTGGAGGCATAGACGAAGCGGCCGCAGGGCGTCGCTACGATGCCGGCGGCAGTGCTGGCGTAGAAGAAGTCCGACGGCAGGGTGGGCAGGACCTGCAGCGGCGTGAGGCCACCATCGGGATCCAGCCGGCAGGTGGTGAGGGAGGAGTCGAGCTCGTTCAGAACGTAGAGGATGGGGGTGGTGGGGTGGAAGGCGGCGTGGCGCGGGCCCGCGCCCGGTCGTGATGCCATGGCGGCGACGACCTTGAGGGCGCCGCTACCGGGGTCGCAGCTCAGGGTGAATACCCGGTCCAGACCCTTGTCCGGCACGATCAGCAGGCGCCGGTCCGGGGTAGGCAGCACTTGGTGGGGATGCGAGCCGGCCTGGTCCGTCCGGTGCGGCCCCAGTTCACCCGGCAGGTCCAACAAGCTGCACGGCGGCTGCAAGCTGCCATCCGGGTCCACGGGCAGGGCGGCGACGGTGCCGTTGGCATAGTTGGCGACCACCAGGAACCGGTCCGTGTGGTCCAGCGCCAGGTGCACCGGGTTGCGGCCCCCGGTCGGCTGCGTGCCGAGCGCGACGAGGCTGCTCCCATCGATCCGCAGGGCGCTGACCGAGGCGCCGTCGCCGTGCACCGTGTAGAGCGTCCGGCCGCCGGGGCCGAGCGCCAGGAAAGACGGGTTGTCCATCGGCAGGAGCTGCCGCCGCGCCCAGCCGCCAGGGTTGGTCGCGAAGACGGTAAGGCCCTCGCCCCTGGCCCGGCGTTCACGGGTGGTGCGGCAGCCGATGAAGGCGAGCATGGCTGGCTACTCCGCCGCCGTCAGGGCAGGCTGGCGGAACGGCACGCCGATGGGCCGGCGAGTGAGGAACAAGATGGAAGCCGCCCCCGCCATCAGCAGGGCGCCCGCCACGATGAAGGCATAGGTGTAGCTGCCGGTGGCCGAAATGATGTAGCCCGTGACGATCGGCGCCATCATGCCGAACACGTTGCCGCCTACGACGGTAAAGCCCATGGCGGCGCCGATGTCCTTCGGATTGAGCAACAGGTCGTTCACCAGCGAGAAGATCTGCGACGTGGTGGCCGCTACGCCGGT
>JBPBQE010000427.1:0-3202 GCA_050954595.1 Janthinobacterium lividum
ATGTCGCGCGCGAAATCTTCGGATATCTCTGCGCCAAGCCGGTCCTGACAAATACGGCCACAGCAAGCCCTTGACCGATATAGGAGCATCAACGCCCCAATGGAAAGCTTCTTCCATACCCTCAAAGTCGAACTCGCCCACCAGCGACGATGGGCGACCCGGGACGATGCCCGACGTGACTTGTTCGCCTACATCGAAGGCTACTACAATCGGGAGCGCATCCACTCGGCCCTCGGCTACGTCACACCCGAGCAGGCCGAACGGAACGCGAGCTAACCCCCGTGTCCGTGAAATCGGGGAGGATCACTTCGTCCAACACTCCGCAACCGGATCGTTGCTAGCCTAAGCTGTCGCCGAACGCTGCTTGCTCCGAACGGCCGACCGTGCCACGAGTTTGATGTCTTTAATTAGCTGTTGGGATTTAAAGTGAAGAAGCTGCGTAAAGCGGTATTGCCCGTTGCCGGACTTGGAACACGGTTTCTTCCCGCAACGAAGGCAATGGCCAAGGAGATGCTCCCGGTCGTGGATAAACCGTTGATTCAATATGCTGTCGAGGAGGCGCGTGCTGCTGGGATCGAGCAGTTCTGCATGGTAACCGGCCGCGGAAAGACCGCACTGATCGACCACTTCGACGTCTCTTACGAGCTGGAGTCGAGTTTGCGGGAACGTGGCAAGAATGAGATGGTGGATCTACTCGAGGCGATGAAAATCCCTCCCGGCGCCATCACCACGGTGCGTCAGCAAGTCCCGATGGGCCTCGGACACGCGATCTGGTGCGCCCGCGCCTTTATCGGCGACGATCCGTTCGCCATCCTGCTGCCCGACGACCTCGTGCTGAGTGACACGCCCTGCCTGCAGCAGCTCGCGGATATCTATGCTGAAACCGGTGGCAATGTCGTTGCTGTCACCGAGGTGCCGCGCGAGCACACCAACCGCTACGGCATTCTTAAGACCGGCGCTGATGACGGCGTGCGGGTCGAGGTGACCGGCCTAGTCGAGAAGCCGAAGCCGGAGGATGCGCCGAGCAATCTCTCCATCATCGGGCGCTACATCCTGATGCCCGAGGTGATCGACTTTCTGTCGCGCATGGATCGCGGCGCCGGCAACGAGGTTCAACTAACCGACGCGATGGCCCAGATGATCGGGCATGGCCTGTTCACTGGCCTACGGTTCGAGGGGCGCCGTTTCGACTGCGGCGATAAGGTCGGGTTCCTCGAAGCGCAGATCGCTTTTGCTCTGAAGCGGCCAGACCTCAAGGATCAAGTTCAGGCTTTCTTGAGAAATTACCGATAGCGGTATCAAGCGTCTCGGCGCCAGGCGGGGACGCGGCTTGCAGCTGCCGCACCGTCAAAACAGCACTGAAAGCTGGCTGTGATGCAGTTTCGCTGACGGTTAGTGTTATCTCGCGCAATCAGCCAAGCTTCAAGCAGGTCGAGTTTGGCGCAGCCATACATCTGCCGTTTGACAAGCTTGAGCTTGGTAATTTGGCCTGATCGACAGCACGGCCGCATGCTCCGGTGAATTGACGTGGAGGCGGACGATATAGCGCACCTTGGCGGCGAACTGCGGATCATTGGACAGCTTGAACTATCGGATTTGATTCGGCCGCAGACCGTATCTACGCCAAATGCGGTGCACCGAACTCACGCTGATCGAGCAAGCCGCAGCCAACACGGCGGCTGTTCAATGCGTGGTTTCACCGGGTGGTTCGGTCAACATTTGAGCCATCGCACGCTCGACCACCGTCGCATCGAGCGGCGGGATGCGCGAGGGACGGATTGAGCTGCTGCCGGTTCAATCGACACGCGGCTTAAGCTGATGCCTTGATCCGCTCGAATTCCATAGAGCTGAGATACCCGATGGTCGAGTGGCGCCGACGCGGGTTGTAGAACCGCTCGATGTAGTCGAACACGTCGGCCCGGGCGTGGTCTCTGGTGCGATACACCTTGCGGGCTGTTCGCTCAGTTTTCAGCGAAGAGAAGGAACTCTCCATCGCCTCATTGTCCCAGACATTGCCCAACCGGCTCATGCTGCAGCTGATGCCATGATCGGCCAGCAGCTTCTGAAACTGCTCACTGCTGTATTGGGTTGATTCAAGTTGTTGTGGCAACAGCTGGAGGGCGGAAGCGATGGTAGGTCGGCAGCGTTTGAATCGGGCTTTACGGGCGAAGTTGAGGGCTACTACAATCGGCAGCGCATCCTCTCGGTCCTCGGCTACGTTACACCCGAGCAGGCCGAACGGAACGCGAGCTAACCCCCGTGTCCGTGAAATCAGGGGAAGATCACTTACGCCCCTTCCCGTTTTCGCGGCCACTTCAGACATCATGTCCAATGAATGATGGACGGGTCAAAGCTGGTGACGCTCTTGAGGTCGATGCCGACGGTTGGGATACTTATGTAGACCATGATGCCGCCGTGGCCGTCGGGAGTTTGGGCCAGCCCGGCTTTGAGTCTGGAGTCGAGCCAAAGGCTGTCGCGGGCAGCCGGGTCGAACTGATCGATCGTGAGCAGACCATCGCCGGCGTTGAAATGGTAAGAAGTTGAGGCGGCGGTGGCATCAATCTCCAGCGCGCCACCGCCAGCATAGACAGTGTTCTCGCCACCAGTGATCGACACCGTCGCTTGGCCTGTCCCCCCAGTTACGGTCGTGCTTCCGGCCCAAATAAAGCTCATGGAGTCAGTCCCGGTGCCAGCCTGCACGTTGACTGATGTGTGGCCCCACCCAGCAGATGCATCGATGGCGATGTCCTGGTTGCCAGATCCGAGACTGATGTTGAACGTGTTGCGGGCGGTGGTATCGTTAGCAGCCATGGCCGTGATGCTGGCATTGTAGTTGCCCGAGCTGAGGCGAATTTGCCCCCCGGCAGCGTCTACAACGTTCAGGGTGCCATTTAGGCTCCCGCTCAAGGCAACGTCAGCCTCCTCGAAATTGCTGATCCCGTACGAGCCGCCGACGCCGTCAGTCAGATTGGCGGTGGTGACTAGGGCGCCGAAGGTGTCGGTTGAGAGCCAAGTCGTGGCTCCCTCAACCCATTGGTGAACGTTGCCGTCGAGCGCGCCGGGATAAAAGTTCTGGGCGCCCGATGTGATGGCAGGCAGGGTCAGAATGGCGCCACGGTCGTCAGTGAACGACGCCAACGGTGCGCCGGCGACGCCTACGGTAAGGGTCTGGGCGCCGGAGTTGTAGAATTGAAGCGGGTGG
>JBPBQE010000357.1:0-3194 GCA_050954595.1 Janthinobacterium lividum
ATAGCGAACTCCTCGCCGAGGCCGGCCAGGGCCCGGTCCCATTTCCCGGTGTCCTCGCTGGTCGCAGCGGCGAACCCGGCGGGGCCATGCAGCACGTCCAGCGCGCCGGTGACGCCGACA
Source organism: Janthinobacterium lividum (assembly GCA_050954595.1). GTDB lineage: Bacteria > Pseudomonadota > Alphaproteobacteria > Acetobacterales > Acetobacteraceae > JAVVHH01. Next base: position 121 of record JBPBQE010000357.1, read on the forward strand.
TGGGCCGCCAGCGCCGCGAGCATGCCGGCATCAGCGGCGTGTCCGGCATGCATCGGCTTGCTCATGCCGTCGCCGCGGAACGCCTGCTGCAACCCGCCCGCCATCGTCGCGGCGGTGGCGAGTGCGTGGGCGATCCCGCTTGCGCCGCAGCCGAGCAGCACGGCGGCCGCCGTCGCCGCGCCAAAGGTGCCGACGGTGCCGGTGGTGTGCCACATCCGGTAGTGGCTCGGCTGCACCGCCATGCCGATGCGGCAGGAGATTTCGTAGCCGATGACCACCGCGCGCAGCAGCGTTGCCATGTCGGCCCCGCGATCCTGCGCCAGAGCCAGCGCCGCGGCAATGGTCGGGCTGCCCGGATGGTAGCCGGAGTCGCGGTGGATATCGTCGAACTCCACCGTATGACTTGCGACACCGTTCAGCAGCGCGGCGTGGCGGACCGCGCCGATCTGTCCATCGACGTAACAGACCGCACGCCCGACGCCGCGACCGGAGGAGAGCGCGGTGGCGAGCAGCGTCGCCGGCGCTTGCCCGGCGCCCGGCAGGGTAGTCGCGACCCAGTCGATCAGCGCCCGGCGCGCATGGTGCTCCAGTGCCGGCGGTAACGGCCGGGTCGCCAGATCGGCCGCCTGATCGGCCAGGAGCAGCAGCGGGTTGTCCATGTCGCTCAGCGTCCTAAGGCAACCGATTGCAGGAGTTGGTCCAGCACCGGCAGCAGATGGGTGCGGAACAGGGGGTAGTTTTCGCTCATCGGGAAATGGCCGAGCCGCTCCATGATGCCGACCGAGGCGCCGGGGATGCCGGAAGCGGCCTCCCGCGTCGCGTCGGGCGGGCAGGAGTAGTCGTAATCGCCGGTGAGCAGCCAGACCGGGCATTTCGCCGTGTCGATCAGGCCGAGTTCGCCGCGCAGGTCGCCTTCGCCCTTGTAGAAATGCAGGTCGCCGCGGAACACGCCGGGCCCGCCTTGCATGTAGTGCCACAGCGTCTCCCACCGGTCGTCGGCCGGGCTCTGCGGTGCCATGAGGCCGGAGACGATGCCGGCGCAGACCTCGCCGCCATGTACGTCCGGCCGATGGGTCCAGCTCGTGTCGTAATACGGGTCGACATGGGCGGAGGATTGCAGGCCGATCACCGCGCGGACGGCGTCGGCGTGCCGGGCAGCGAGGTCGAGCACGATGCGCCCGCCAATGGAGCAGCCCATGACCACGGGGCGGTCGAGCCCGAGCGCGTCCGAGACGGCGCGGATCATCGCGACATAGGTGGCGGTGGTCAGGCGGTACTCGTCCCGCCACCAGCCCTCCGGCGGCGAGGACTTGCCGTGCCACGGCATGTCGAACGCGATGCAGCGGAACCGGCTGGTAATTTCGGAGTCCGTCAGCAGGCCGCGCCACTGCCGCGTGTCTGACCCGGCGGTGTGTAGGCAGATCAGCGGGATACCGGTGCCGGCCTCCTCGAAATACACCCGGTGCGGCCGGCCCTCGATGTCCAGGCGCAGATAGCGGCCGACGATGTCCTCGATCATGCTCCGCACTCCCGCATGGCGGCGAATAGGCCCTTGAACCAGAAGATGTGCTGCATGAACGGGCGCAGATCGCCTTCGATGGCGAGGGCGCGCCGCTTTACCAGCGCCATGACATCATGCAGGCCTGGCGGCGGCTCCGGGCGCATGAAGGCCGCCCACGCCTCCGGCTTTGCCCGAAACGCCAGCGTCCAACTCGGCATGACGCCCGGCCCGGGCTGCACGGCGACGACCAAGCCGTCGCGCACGACGAAGCGGCAGGCGTGGTCGCCCACCTGCAGCAGCACGTCGGCATCCAGTAGCCGGCCCCAGCGGCGCATCACCGGGTCGGCGTTCACGGCGTCGATCGCGGCTTGCGGGATCATACGCGCGCCATCTTGCAGGCGGCGTCAATCGGGCGGAACGCCTCGGCGGCGGGGATGGTCTTGCGCAGCGTGTAGTAGTCCCACGGCGCTTTGCTCTCTGCCGGGCTCTTCACCTGGAAGAGGTACATGTCGTGGATCACCCGGCCATCGGCGCGGATGCTGCCGTGGCCGAACAGCGGATCGTCGGTCGGCATCGCCTTCATCTGCTCGACGATCCGGCGGCCATCCTCCGCGCTGCCCACCGCCTTGACCGCTCGGAGATAGTGCAGCACGGCGGAATAGGCGCCGGCGTGTAGCATGGACGGCTTCTGCCCACGCAGTTGCGGCGCCACCCGGGCGGAAAAGGCTCGGGTGCCGTCGTTCAGGTCCCAGTAGAAGGCTTCCGTCAGCACCAGCCCCTGCGCCTGCTGCAGCCCGATCGCGTGCACGTCGGCGATCTGGAACAGCAGTCCGGCGAGTTGCTGGGACTGGTTGATACCGAACTCGGCCGCCTGCTTGATGCAGTTCACCGTGTCCGTCCCAGCATTGGCCAGGCCAATCACCTGCGCCCCGGAGGCTTGGGCCTGCAGCAGGAAGGCGGAGAAATCCGTCGTGCCGGGGAACGGCACCTGCGCGTTGCCGAGCACGGTCCCGCCGGCATTCTTGACGATGCTGGCGGTATCGTCCTGCAGCGAGTGGCCGAAAGCGTAATCCGCGGTAAGGAAGAACCAGCTCTTCTTGCCCTGCTCGACCAGGCTGCGCCCGGTGCCGTTCGCCAGCGCCCAAGTGTCGTAGACCCAATGCACATGGTTGGGGCTGCAGCGCGCGCCGGTGAGGTCGCCGGTGGCCGGCGCGGTGAACAGCGCGACCTTGTTCTTCTCGCGCACCAGATCGGCCACCGTGAAGGCGACGGACGACGCCACCACGTCGACGAACGCGGTAACGCCCTTGGTGTCCATCCAGTCGCGGGCCAGGGCCGAACCGATATCGGCTTTGTTCTGGAAGTCGCCCTCGATGAGGTCGATGTCCATGCCCGGGTTGTCGCGCTTGAAATCCTCGATCGCCAGGCGCGCGCCAATCACGGAGCCCTGTCCGGCATTGGCGGAATACGGGCCCGACATGTCGGACAGCACGCCGATCCGCACCGGGGTCGCCGCGTGCGCTCGACGGCTCCGCCCCGCCAGCGCCAGGGCCGCACCGCCGGCCAGCACGCT
>JBPBQE010000244.1:0-3194 GCA_050954595.1 Janthinobacterium lividum
CTGGCATACAAGAAAAACCACTCCTCGTGGCCAATCGCTTTCATATGCAAGGCGACCCATTCGGTGGCGCCGCCTATGACGGAGCTGGCTATTGCGAACGGCAGGCCGACGAGAACGCCGACCTCATGGTGAAATCGTTCCCGGGTGTTCCGCTCGAGCCGGAGACCGAGCCAAACGGCACGCTGCTGTCCATCGCTGAAGCGCGGCGCGTTCTGGGTTATGTGCCACTCTTCACTCCGCGTGAGTGATCCCGTCAGCGCGTGAGTCGCGACAGCCGGGTCCCGACGGTCGCCACGCCTACCATCATTAGGAGGCAATAGACGACGACCGCCGCCCAACCGCCCTGCCGCCAGACCAGGCCACCGAACGACCCCATCACGCTCGATCCCGCGTAGTAGGCGAGGAGGTAGAGCGAGGTGGCATGCCCCTTGTTGCCGCCGGCCAACCGGCCCACCGAACCGCTAGCCACGGAGTGGATGACGAAAAACCCGATTGTGACTAGACATACCCCAGCAACGATGACGACGAGTGGCGCCAGCAAGGTCAGCGTCAAGCCCGCCGCTCCGGTCGCCGCACCAATCACCAGCATTGGTCCTCGCCCGATCCGCGCCGCCCAGGTGCCCGCAAGCGGCGACGCCACGACACCGAAGATGTAGGCGAAGAAGATCAACCCGATCTTTACCTCGTCGAGATTGTAGGGCGGCGCCGCCAGGCGAAAGCTGGCGTAGTTATAGACCGTGACGAAGGCGCTCATGGCGAGGAACCCGGTCAGGAACAGCAGGTCGAGCGAGCCGTTGCGGAGATGCGCTGACCAAGCCGAAATATGGTCGCGAACGCCGAGGCCGCGTTGGCGGACGAAGTTGCGTGACTTCGGTAGGAGCACCACGAACGCTACCGCGGCCGCAAGGTCGAGGATCGCGACGCAGCCGATTGCCACACGCCAGGAGAACAGGCTGGTCAGCGCTCCCATCGCGACGCGGCCCGCCATGCCGCCGAACGCGGTGCCGCCGACATACAGCCCCATCACGCGGCCAAGCTTCGAGGCCGGAACCTCTTCGGCGATATAGGCCATCGCGACCGCCGGCATCCCGCCGAGCGCGAAGCCCTCGGCCCCGCGTAGGACCAGCAGCACCGTCCAACTAGGTGCGACGGCGCAGAGCAGATTGAGTGTCGCAGCCACGCTGATCGATGCGGCCATCAAACCCCGCCGCCCGAGAGACTCTGACCCGGCCGCCGCGCATAGGATGGACACAGCGAGAAACCCGGTGGTGAGCGAGACCGAGAGCGAGCTGGTGGCGGGGCTAATGCCGAATTCGGCGCAGAACACCGGCAGCAGCGGCTGTGTGCAGTAGATCAGCGAAAACGTAGCGAACCCAGCGAGAAATAGCGCGACGCTCATCGACAGGCCGGACCCAGGCGGCGCCGGAGTAGCCATCATGCGGGCCGGGAGAGCCGAGATGGCTACTCCGCGGCCCGTTTGCCGCCGCCAAGCGCGGTGAGCATGGCGAGATTAATCAGGCTTTGGGTGATCAACTGCTCCCTCATCACTGTCGTTCATGCTCCATGTTTTTAAGCAGAGACTAAGCTGTGGCAGATGATCTGACAAAACACAGCGTCTCGACGAGTTGCCGATACTGCCGGCCGCCTCGCCTCCGCCGGCCTCTCCTTTGCGTCGCGCACTCGTTGCCGCGGATGTGCAACGCCATGGTAGCCGCCCACAGGGCTCGCGCTTTGGACGCTTTGCTGAACCGGCTTCGTGCTTTCCCACCCTGTCTCGGGAAGGGCCCCGTTCCTGAATCGTTGGAAAGGACGATCCAGGAACGGACGATTAGTCGGTCAAAATGGCCAGCGTGAGTTGGCTCCTTCGGCCCGGGCCGCCAGGAGCAGCTTGGCCATGACCTGGTTGGGTCCTTCTGCCGCGGCAGTCTGCTCAATAGCTGGCCAGTCGAAGCTGATGGTGCCCATAGCAGCGTTCCATTTAGCTGCAGACGATGCACCGGTGGGCGTTCCGGCGTCGACCTCACGGGCCAAACTGGCATCGGTTTCGAGATCGTCGATCGGGTCCGCCTGTAATGCGGACTGTGGCTGGCTAGGCTGGCTGTTGATCGTGCGCTTGCGGCGAGCCTTCATCGGGATCGGTGCCGAAACCAGATCAACGGCCTCTACTACCGATGTTTGACCGTCACTGCTTGCCGTGATGCCAGCGGCACTGGCTTCAGCTGTCTCCAGCGCAGCCAATACATTTGGCTTACGGCCGCGACGAGCTTTGGCAGGCAGAGCTTTTTCGGAAACGGCATTTTCAGGTTCCGGTGCCTCATTGTCTGCAACGACGGCGTCGGCCGGGAAGAGTTCGGTAGGCTGCATCTCATCCAACTGCAGCAGCTGCTTTCGACCACGACGCTTCTGATTCATGGCCCCTTGGTCTGCGAAGGGCGCGGGCTGTGTGCCTTGTTGAGACTTTGGTCCTTTGGTCAACGAAGTTGCATTACGAGCCATTAGGGAGAACCGTTCTGAATTGGGAGGCGTGCAGATACGCTATCCCCGATCTGCTGCAAACCGGCGCAATGCTTAGTCCGCAAGAACGCGGAATTCGAACTCATTTGAGACCAGCCGCCACCGCTGGCTGGACGGCCGGCAGAGATCCGCAGCTGGTTTCGCAGCGCCGTACTGGCGGTCATCCCCGCTCATTACGGCACGCTGGAGACCGCGCACGTGGCCGCTCAAGCCTATGCCCGCCATGCCAAAGCCGATAACGCGCGCCGGGCGTATCGCGCCGGGGTGCGCGCCTGGTGCGATTGGTGTCACCGACACGCCCTACCCTGCCTGCCAGCCGATCCCGCTGACGTGGTCGCCTTTCTGGCCGCCGAGCGCGGCCGCGGCCTGTCCGTCACCACCGTCGAACTCCGCCGCGCTGCCATCCGCTACTTACATTTCATCGCCGGCTGCCTGATGCCGACGGGCGAAGCGCTCATGATGCCTTTCTGGCCGGTGATCATGATCACCGGCATGGCGCCGAGGAAGGCGTAAGCGGCGCCGGTGGTGAAGTTGAGCGCGCCGGCCCGAGGGTTGCGATGCAGACGCCGGGTCGGCCGGTGAGGCGGCCATGAAGGCGGCGCCTGCTCGTGGCGGGTGATGATCAGCTTGATGGAGGATGTGCGCAGGCTCTCGACCACGTCGAGGTTCTCCTCGCCGGG
>JBPBQE010000404.1:0-3188 GCA_050954595.1 Janthinobacterium lividum
AGCTCGTAGGCACGCTTCTGTCCGCTGGTGTGCTTTGGGCCGCAAGGCGTGCAGCCGCAGTGCCGGGGTTGGGTTTGTAGGATGGCATAATCGCTCTTTATGCTTCAATAGCGACTGCCTATCATAATCCAGAAAATATCCTTCTCCGGGACAGTTGCTGGGTCTGATCTGGCGGGCATATCAAACCCAATTGCCTTAAATGCCTTATATGTTGCGGAAGCAGCTGGGGGCATGTTGTTGGTGTCATTAACAATGATATTTGCGCCTATATTGCCAAGAGATAAAATTCTTTGTGAAGTTGGTGTCTCTATCACTTCGAATCCTGCGCCGGATATAATGCCGTTTATTTGAGTCCCTAGAGATAACGCTTCTTCGTCTGGCCACCGCCCCCTGACAACCACTTTACCCTTTGCTCCCGCTAAAAGGAGGCCGGTCAGTTTTTCGATTTGCTCAGGTTTCAAGTGTCGTGGCGTCGTAATCTGAGCCAACTTCAATCGTGCTTCTGCCGTCCCTTTTTCTGCTTCTGCCGCGCGCGCGTTGGCGGATGCTGTCTCGGCTTCATTTCGAGCAATTCGCTCATCTGAGTATCTTTCGCGAATTCCACCGCTCCAAAATACACCTACTGTCCCGAGCAACACGCACAAAGCACCAGACGTCAACGCGGCATTTGATAAAGTGTAAATTAGATTTGCTGCATTTAGTGGAATCTCAAACATAGAACTCTTCTTGGTGACTGATTCCTGAACAACGGGCAGATTACTCATTTTAATCTTGAAATCGTCGCCAAGCCGACGTTATAGCTCTCGGCCAATTCCTTAAGCGTGGCCCCTTCCTGCCGCCTCTTGCGGGCCTCTGCCTGCTGTTGCGGGGTCAGGGCAGGCGGACGGCCCATGCGCTGCCCTCGGCTCTTCGCACGGCTTCTGCCCTCTGCCGTACGGGTGCGGATCAGGTCGCGCTCCACGTCCGCCAGACCGCCGAGGACGGCAATCATCAACCGTCCGGTGCTGGTGGCCGTGTCGGCCCATGGCTCTGCCAGTGACCGGAATTGACCGCCTGCGTCGGGGATCGCCTTAACGATAGCGAACAGGTCGAAGGTCGAACGGGCCAAACGGTCGATGCGGGTGACGGTCACTAGGTCGCCTGGCCGGATTGTCTTCAACAGGCGTTGTAGTTCGCGCCGGTCAGCCTGCGCACCGCTCGCCTTCTCGCGGTAGACCGTGCTGCATCCGCCACCACGCAACTGTTCAAGCTGGGCGTCGAGCGTCTGGCCGTAGGTGCTGACGCGGGCATAACCAAGGCGTCGATTTTCGGAGTGCGTTTCGGTTATATCTTTCGGAAAGCGTAACTCATTGACCGGACAGGCTCAAGAGAGATTATCGAAAATCTTGAGTTTCGGACTGTCAGAGTTTCGTAGGGAGCGGTCCGTCCGGTTCCGTGAACCTTGAACGGATGCAGCAAGCTCTCCTGCGGCATTCTGCTTCTCTCCCCAAAACGTCAGGTGCTTGGCGCAGCTTCGGTGATGCGTCCTGTGCCGGTCCGTTCGCCAGGCTGCGATGCCCCGATGACGTCCGAGGTAATTGAGAGGATTTCGGCAGGGGCCTAGCAGGATGGTTTAACGCAGGAGCGACCCATGACCCTCGTTTTCGGACAGCCCGGCACCGCAGCCGCAGAGTTCCAGCTCAACATAACCAGCCAGCGCCCGTTTTCCGAGGTTCTGGCTGCGTTGCGGCAGGCCATCGATCAAGCCGGGATGAAGGTGCTGCATGAGATCGACCCGCAAGGCGCGTTGCGCAGCATCGATCAGGTGATCGGCGGCGCGCGCCTGCTGTTTTTCTTCCATCCGCAGTTGCTCGCCCAGCTGTTGGGAATCGACAGCTCGGCCATCGTCGAGGCGCCGCTCAAGCTCGCCGTGCTGGAATTGCCGGATGGTTCCGTCTCCATCCGCGCCGCCGATCCGGCCATCGCGTTCATGCGCTACAACAACCCTGATCTGGCCAGCTTCGGGCAAGAGTTGTCGGCAGCGTGCGGCCGGATCGTAGGTGCCGCCACGTGAGCGCGGCTCCGCGCAACAGAGATCTTCCTCGGTCGGCAGCGTGCAGCCGAGGAACGCGGTGAGCGGTCCATGACGGACCTCCACCCGAAGACGGCGCCCAACGGATTACGGGACCTACTTCGTGGCTGGCGTGACCTCCGCGGCAAGAGCCAGCTCGACCTATCACTCGATACCGGCATCTCGCAGCGACACCTCAGCTTCGTCGAGACCGGGCGCAGCGTTCCGAGCCGCGAAACGCTGCTGCAAGTCGCCGCGGCGCTCGATGTCCCGCTCCGCGAGCGCAACGCACTGCTGCTGGCCGCAGGCTACGCTCCTGTCTATCCCGAGCCGGCATGGGATGCGCCCGAGATGGCGAGCATCGTCGCGGCCCTGCGTCGCATGCTGCGCCAGCACGAGCCTTTTCCGGCCATTGTCATGGACCGCTACTGGGATGTCGTCCTGACCAACGAGGCCGCACCGCGCTTCTTCGGCCGCTTCGTCGACCTGTCCGCGCGTCCGGCGCCGCGCAACATGCTGCATCTGATGTTCGACCCGGACGGCATGCGTCCCTTCGTTGCGAATTGGGAGGGGGTGGCCCGAAGCCTGCTTGCCCGCGTCCGCCGCGAGGCTATCGGCAGGGTCCTGGACTCGCGAACCAAGGCCCTAGTCGCCGCCCTGCTCGCCTACCCCGGCGCAGGCTGTGCCAGGAACGCTGCAACGCCGGCCAACATGCCAGTCATCCCGCTGAGCTTCGTGAAGGACGGGGACACGCTGAACTACTTCTCCATGGTCACCACAGTGGGCGATCCGCAGGCGGTCCTGGCACAGGAGCTACGCGTCGAGTGCTTGTTCCCGGCCGACGACGAAACCGAACGCTTGCACGTCACGCTCATGGCCGAAAGTGCTCAGATGCCCGCTGCGGGATAGAAAGGCATGTGCGTCTCGGTCCCACTCGCGTGCGAGGTCCGCAATCTACCACCAGGCCGTATTGGGCACCGAGCATGGCCGTTGTTATTCGCGGTGGCCGCCCGTCGAGCCGCTGCTTCCGACGCAGAACGTGGGATTGACCCGTTTCCATGGACGGTTCGTGGGCTTGCGGACTACGGCTTGGCAGCGGCGTCCTGCATATCGGCTTCGTAGATCATGGGAGATCGGT
>JBPBQE010000017.1:0-3177 GCA_050954595.1 Janthinobacterium lividum
AAAAGCAGACGTTCTGATGCACATTTGCGACATGCTTGTCGGCTATGCGCGCGTTTCGACTGACGACCAAGATCTGCGGCTACAACGGGCGGCGCTGAAAGAGGCTGGGTGTCGACGCATCTACGATGAGAAGGTGTCTGGAGCGAAGCGGGATCGGCCGGAACTCGCTCGAATGCTGGATCAGCTCCGCGACAAGGATGTTGTGATCGTGACCCGGCTCGATCGGCTTGCACGGTCGACCAAAGACCTGCTCGAGATTGCCGAAAAACTGAACGAGGCCGAGGCGGGACTACGTTCCTTGGCCGAACCTTGGGCGGACACGACATCGCTGGCTGGCCGGATGGTGCTTACGGTGTTCGCCGGCATTGCCGAGTTTGAGCGTGCGCTCATCCACCAGCGCACCAGCAGCGGCCGGGTCGCGGCGATGGCGCGTGGTGTGCGGTTTGGCCGGCCGCCTAAGCTTACGGCCGACCAGGTCGCTCTCGGCGAGAAACTAGTCGGTGAGGGCACATCCGTCCGAGAAGCAGCCAAGCTGCTAAAATGCCATCATGCTACTCTTTACAGGGCGCTATCCGCGCCCGATAGGTAGCTCAAAGACTGCAGCTTTGGCTGTCCTTTTGTCTGATCATCATCAGATCAATGCAACCCAAGTTGGGGAGCATGCCACGTCACGGTGCGACGGCCGCCTTTGAAAACAGCGACGGGACGACGGATTTCCGAGATCGCGCGTTCCGGCGAAGAGCTGTCGATCACAACCAAGTCCGCTGGATTTCCGACCTCAATGCCGTATTGTTTAAGACCGAGGATCCGAGCGGAACGATCCGTTACCATGGAGAAACACTCACGCAACTGATGCGGCTGCCCGATCTGCAACACATTAGCTTGCAGGTTGGCCATCCGAATGAGCGAGCAGTCACCGTATGGCGTGGCGGGGTTCAGCACATTGTTGCTGGAGATCGAGCAGTTGACGCCGTGTTCGACTAAGAAGTTGGCATCGGCGACACCGCGGCAGACACTATGATCCCGATCTCGCCCCATCAGATACAGGTCGGTCGCCGGCAGCACAGTGACGTTCACGCCGGCATTGGCTAGCCTTCGTGCTACTGCCGCCATGTCGGCCGGCGGCATGACTGACAGCTTGGTCATGTGTCCGGCTGTGACCCGACCACCAAGCCCGTAGCGCTCCGTGAGCTCGCAAACCAGAAGCACGTCAAGGTCGTCGGGCGTGTTGCCGAAATCCAGGTGCATGTCGACATCGACGTCGAACTCGCGCGCCAACTCGAAGATACGATTCAGCTGCCCGGCATGATCGGTGTCGTAGCGTGGAGCTGCTCCGATGACATGGGCACCTTGCTTCAAGGCCTGCACGAGCAACTCGTCCGTGCCGGGGTAGTTGGTCAGTCCTTCCTGTGGAAATACACAGAGTTGCATGTCTACGGCCCACGCGTAGTCTTTAGCTAGTGCTGCCACACCGTCGAAGCCGCGCATGCCGATACCTGGATCGACCTCGACATGCGTACGAATATGCGTCGTCCCGTGGATCAGGCACTCACGAAGCGTCTGCTCGGCGCGTTGGCGCACATCCTCTTCGGTAATCTTCGGCTTGAACGGCGCCACGTAATGAACCGGGCTAATTGCCCGGCCGGTCTCGGCCGGGCAGGTGTCAAGCAGACGGGATTTGTCCAGATGGATGTGCGTTTCGATCAACCCGCCGCAGGTCAGGCGGCCGCCAGCTTCAAAGATCTCGGCATCTGCAGTAAGCGAAGGCTCGATGGCGACAATGACACCGCCTTCTACTCCGATGTCGACGAGCTGCCCTTCCGGGTGACGGGCTAGCTGTGCTCCGCGAACGACGAGATCCATCACTGCTTCCTGCTTGCCTGTTGCCCACGACAGAACACCAATGGGCAGGAGATGGCTAGATCCGACGATCGTGCTCGATGGCATAATGTTTGCGTAACGTACTGCGCCAGGTTCTCTGGATCGATAAGGACTTCGCCCTCATGCCGTCCGCTGTTGCGCCGATAACCCACTCAGCCAATCAACGCCGAACTGCGATCCTCGCTGGCGTCATCGGCAATGTGCTCGAGTGGTACGACTTTGCTGTTTACGGATATTTTGTTCCGATAATCTCACAACTCTTCTTCCCGCAGCAGACTCCATTCGTATCCTTGCTGTTGACCTTCTCGGTATTCGGGGTCGGCTTCGTGATGCGGCCTGTAGGCTCGATCGTGTTTGGACAATATGGCGATCGGTATGGCCGCAAACGCGCACTCAGCGCCGTAATCTTCCTTATGGCCATCTCGACCTTCGCGGTCGGGCTGCTGCCGACCTATGCCTCCATCGGGGTCTTGGCTCCTCTGCTGCTCGTTATCGCGCGGCTTGCCCAGGGACTATCGGGCGGAGGCGAATGGGGCGGCGCAGCCGCATATTTGGTGGAGTACGCAGAGCCCGGAAAACGTGGGCTGACCGGGTCGTGGCAGCAGGTCAGTGTAGGGGCCGGGTTTCTACTGGGCTCGCTGACCGCAGCAATCCTGACGACATACATCTCGAGCGAAGACATGCTGGCGTGGGGGTGGCGTATCCCGTTCTTACTAGGCGTGCTGGTTGGCATCGTTGGCGCAGTGATGCGGTGGCGGCTGGATGACACTCCCAAATTTGCCGAGCTGGAAAGCAAGGGCGAGGTGGTCAAATCCCCTCTCGTCGCGGCGCTTACCACTTTCCGCAAGCCGACGCTGATCGCCTTCGGTATTACCCTGCACAACACCGTCGGCTACTATGCCGTGCTGATCTATCTGACGACGTGGTTGACGAACATCATCAAGATGCCGCGGGTAACCGCGCTGTGGATCGGCACCGTTTGTCTACTGGCCTTCATTATCGTCGTTCCGATCGCTGGCGCCTTGTCCGACAAGATCGGGCGCCGGCCGCTGTTCATCGCCTCCTGTGTCGGTTACGTCGTGCTGGCATATCCTATGTTCCTACTGGCTGGCACCGGAGTTACTGCCTATGCGTTCATTGCTCAGCTCACGCTCGTGGTGTTGCTGGCGCTCTACGCCGGACCTGGACCGGCGGTGTATTGCGAGTTGTTCCCGACCCAGGTTCGCTATACCGCTCTGTCCATCGGCTACAACATTCCAGTGGCAATTTTCGGCGGTTTCGCACCGTTCATCGCCA
>JBPBQE010000365.1:0-3126 GCA_050954595.1 Janthinobacterium lividum
GTCAGCGTGCCGGAGCCGGTGCCGGAGCTGACCACCAAGCGGCTGCTGACCATGAGCTGGCTCAACGGCACCCCGATCCAGCAATGGATCGACAGCGATCCGCCGCAGGAGGCCCGCAACCAGCTCGCCAAGGCGCTATTCTATGGTTGGTACGTGCCGTTCTACCGGTTCGGCGTCATCCACGGCGACCCCCATCTCGGCAACTATCAAGTCCGCGCCGACAACAACCTGAACCTGCTCGACCTCGGCGCCATCCGCGTGTTCCAGCCGAATTTCATCAGCGGCGTGATCCATCTCTACGAAGCCATCCGCGACGGCGACAACGAAAAGGCGCGGCACGCTTACGAGAACTGGGGCTTCCTGAATCTCAGCAAGGAACAGCTCGAGGTGCTCAACCAATGGGCTGCCTTTGTTTACGAGCCATTGCTCGACAACCGGGTGCGCCGCATCCAGGAGCATGGCGACTCGCAATACGGCCGCAGCGTCGCCGAAAAGGTGCACGCCGGGCTGCGTCAGACCGGCAGCGTCCGGCCGCCGCGGGAGTTCGTGCTGATGGACCGGGCCGCGCTCGGGCTGGGCAGCGTGTTTCTCCGGCTCAAGGCCGAGTTGAATTGGAGCGAGCTGTTCCATGACCTGATCGACGGTTTCGACCCGTCGAAGGTCGGCGAGCGCCAAGCCGCCGCGTTGGCCGAAGCGGGTGTGCCGCCCACTCGCTGATGCTGCGCTGGCTGATGCCAGAGCAAGCGGCGGGATGAAACCGGCGCGGTGTCGACGCATGCTGGACCCATGATGTTCGACACCGACGCCGCTCGCCGCCAAGCCCTCACCTGCCGTAACCCGGCGGCCGACGAACATTTCGTTTACGCCGTGCTCACCACGGGCATCTTCTGCCGCCCTTCCTGTGCCGCCCGTCCAGCACGACCCGAGAACCTCCGCTTCTTCGCTACCGCGTCCGCCGCGCAAGCCGACGGGTATCGCGCCTGCAAACGCTGCCGCCCCGACGAACCGCCCAAGCTCCAACGCGACGCCGCCCTGGTCGCCCGCGCCTGCCGCACCATCGAACGGGCGGACACGCCGCCATCCCTGGACGGGTTGGCCGCCGAAGCTGGCATGTCGCCGTTTCACTTTCACCGCCTGTTCCGTCGCATTGCCGGTGTTACCCCGCGCGCCTACGCCGCGGCATACCGAGCCGACCGCACCCGCGCCTCGCTCGCCGCGGACGGCACCGTCACGGACGCGTTGTATGCCGCCGGTTTCGGCTCATCGGGCCGTTTCTATGCCGCCGCGCCCACGCTGCTCGGCATGACACCGTCGGCCTACCGTGCCCGCGGCGCCGGCGAGACCATCCGCTTCGCCGTCGGAGCTTCCAGCCTGGGCCAGGTCCTCGTCGGCGTCACGGACAAGGGTATCTGCGCGATCCTACTCGGCGACGACCCGGCCGGCCTCGAAGCCGATCTGCGCGGCCGCTTCGCCCGGGCGGAGGTCGCGCCTGCGCCCGACACCGTCGCCGGCCTGCTCACCAGGGTGATCGCCCTGGTCGACGATCCCCGCCGGGGTCACGACCTGCCGCTCGATGTGCGTGGCACCGCGTTCCAGCGCCGGGTCTGGGAGGCGCTGCAATCCATCCCGCCCGGTGAAACGCTCAGCTATGGCGGCCTGGCGACCCGGTTGGGTGCGCCCAGCGCGGTCCGCGCCGTCGCTGGCGCTTGTGCCGCCAACGCGGTCGCGGTGGCGATCCCGTGCCATCGCGTGATCGGAGCGACGGGCGCGCCGACGGGATACCGGTGGGGAATCGCGCGCAAGCAGGCGCTGTTGGCCAGTGAACGACCCGCGAAAGATTAGCCCCCGGGCCGACGCCGCGGTATAGCGCGGGTCCATCTCGAGGCTTGGGTGCGTATGTCAGATCGATCGGACCGGGACCAGACCCGTCCTGCCCGCCCCGCATCGATCGGCCTAGTCCTGACCACCGTCGCGCTCGACGCGCTCGGCTTCGGCCTCGTCATCCCCATCGTCCCGAGCCTGGTGATGAAGCTAGAGGGTGTCTCCGCCGCCCAGACGTCGCTCTGGATGGGTGGCTTGCTGGCCGCCTTTTCGGTGATGCAGTTCCTGTGCGCCCCCTTGCTCGGCGGGCTCAGCGACCGGTTCGGGCGCCGGCCGGTGCTGCTGGCAGCATTGGCCGGGATGGCGCTCGACAATTTGCTGCTGGCGTGGGCGCCGAGCGTGGTCTGGCTGTTCATCGGCCGGGTCATCGCCGGTGCCACCGCGGCCAGCTATTCCACAGCGACGGCTTATATCGCCGACGTGACGCCGCCAGAGAAGCGGGCGCAGCGCTTCGGCCTGGTGGGTGCGATGTTCGGGCTCGGCTTCGTCGTCGGCCCGGCGCTGGGTGGCCTGCTCGGTTCCTATGGGCTGCGGCTGCCGTTCCTGGTGTCGGCCATGCTGGCTGGTATCAACTTCGTTTTTGCCGCGATGCTGCTGCCGGAGAGCCTGCCGCACGGGTCGCGACGGACGCTCAACTGGGGCCGCTCCAACCCGATCGGCACCCTGCGCGTGCTTGGCGCCGATGCGGATTACCGTCGGCTCGCCGTTGCCTGGTGCGCCAACTGGTTCGCGCTGGGCGTGCTGCAGAGTGTCTTTGTGCTGGCCAACGACCTGCGGCTCGGCTTCACTGAGTTGCAGAACGGCCTGGCTCTGACCGTCATGGGGGTCGGCTCGGCTCTGGTCCAAGGCCTGCTGGTGCGCCGGATCGTGCCGGCAATCGGGGAGCGCCGGGCGGCGTTGATCGGTTTTGCGCTAACGGCGGGAGCCTACCTGGCGTTCACGTTCGCGGGCTCGGTCGCGGTGCTGCTGCTCGGGGTGGCGCTGCAGTCGCTGGGCGCCATCAACGGCCCGGCGATCCAGTCGTTGCTGTCGGTCAAGGCCGGGTCCGACGAGCAGGGCCAACTGCAAGGGGCACTGGCCTCCCTCCAAGGGCTCACCGCCATCGTCGCGCCGCTGGCGGGAAGCTGGATGTTCAGCGTTTCCGCCAAGCCCGGAACGTCATTCTATTATCCAGGCGCGTCGTTCCTGCTGGGAACGCTGGCCTGTCTCATCGCGGTCGGCGCCATCGCGGCGATGCGGGAGGCG
>JBPBQE010000198.1:0-3121 GCA_050954595.1 Janthinobacterium lividum
AGTCTCTACGCCAAGCCTTGCATTAGCCCGCGCGTCGTCGAGGCTCATGAACCAATGCGCGTTCAAACACTCCGCCCGGAACTTGCCGTTCAGGCTTTCAATGAACCCGTTGTCCGTCGGCTTTCCCGGTCGCGAGAAGGCCAACGTCACTCCGCGCTGGTAAGCCCATAGGTCCAGATCCCGCGACACGAACCCGGTGCCCTGGTCGACCTGGATCGCCTTGGGAAATCCATGCTCGGGGCCGACGCGTTCGAGCACCTCGATTACGTCAGCAACTCTGAAACTGAACCGCGGCTCGATCGTCGGAGCAAACCTGGTGAAAATGTCTACCATCGTTAGAACCCGGATCTTTCTTCCGGTCGCCAACTGGTCGTGCACGAAGTCCATCCCCTCCGCTGCTATTCCACCGGCTACGCCGCCGGAACCTAGAGCAGCTCCGCCCACGTCTCGTTTGCCTGGATCGCTGGACATCGATCATCGCGCAACTTCGCTTTGACCCGGCGCTTCGGCGTCTTGTTTCGAAGTTGCAGCCCCAAGCGCCTGTAAAGCCGATAAATCCGCTTGGCATTGACGACCCATCCCTCACCTCGCAGCAACAAGTGAACCTGACGATAGCCGTAGCGAACACGCGTCTCGGCAGTCTCTCTGATGCGCTTGGTCAGCCCGGCCTGCGAGGCGCGTTTGCCCTGGTAGTGGTAGGTCGACGTCCGCAAAACCCGGCAGGCGCGGCGGATCGACACCTTCCAACCCGCACGGACCTCGTCCACAAGGGCGCGTCGCCTCGCAGGCCCTACAGCTTTTTTACACCACGTCCTGCAACATCGCTTTGTCGAGCGAGAGATCGGCCACCAGCTTCTTCAGCTTGCCATTCTCCTCCTCGAGCTGCTCCAGACGCCTCATCTCCGACGGCATCAGATCTGCATACTTCTCGCGCCAATATAGAACGTCGCGTCGCTGATCCCCGCCTTGCGGCACACCTCGCCGATCGCCGTCCCTTCCTCCGCTTGACGCAAAACGAACGCGATCTGCGCTTCCGAAGACTTCGATGCCTTCATCGCAAATCTCCAATCCAGGCCCAAACCTAAACTGGAATTTTCCAACCTGAACCGGTCCAAGAAACGGGAGGCAGGTCACCTGGGGCTATATATCGGTGGTAGTCTGATCCTCTCGGCGGCGCGCGAACACCGGCTTCACTGAGGTTAGACGTTCACGCCCGCCAATTGGGATGGACGGGCACCAATCATACGACGTAGCCATCCCGGCCATCGGCGCCCCGCAGCAACCGGTGTTGACAGTGCATCCAGTCGGGGGCGGTAGAACTCGCTGGTAGGTGACGCGCAGACTTCCGCCATAACCCGGCGCGCACCCTCACGGTCTCCGGCGATTTCCAGAATGCAGCTGAGATGCATCAGCAGTGTCGGCTGCCCTGGCTGGATCTCCAGCGCGCGTCGGTGATGTGCCAATGCGTCGGCCTGGCGGCCGGCCCAAGCCAACTCGAGCGCAAGTCGGCTCAGGACGATCGGGTCGCCCGGCGCGATCCGCGCGGCGCGCTGGAGCAGGGAAAGCCGGCGGCCGATGCGCGCTTTCGATACTCGGCTGCTCTCGGCCAGCAACGCCTGTGCGGAACCGGCACGGCCCTGCAATGCAGCCTCGCGCCACTGTCCGGGATTGAACCGATCGGCGATCACGTCCAGCACGGCCGGGCGTAATAATCCGATCTCGGCCAAGAAGCCGCCGACGGGATGGCCGCCGCCCGGCACCTCCACGCGCTGAAAGCGGTAGCCGTCGCGCTCCAGCCCCTCGACATGTCGGCGGTCGCGTAGCAACGGGTCGAATATCACAAAGGCCTTGTCGATCGGTGGCGGCGGCACCGACCCTTCCCAAACATCCTCGAACATCCGGCTGCTCTCGGCCCAACGTCGCTCCCACGGAGCCCGGCGCCAATTGATCGTCCACTGTGGCGACAGGGCCAGCACAGTTCGCGCGCCCACCAGCCCGGCCAGGCGCAGTGCTGCGTAACCACCCATGCTGGATCCATAGGCGATTACCCGGTCGTAGTCGCGGACCGCGGCGCGAACGGAAGCGCACGCGGCCTCCATACCTGAATGCTGATACCAGCGATTGCCGCGAGGTAGCACATGAACCGCGTCGATACGCTCGCCAGCCAAGAAATGCTCTCCGAACGCCGGTCGATCGAGATCGAGCACATCCGTGTAGGAGTCGAATGTCACGACGCAGGCCGACGTGCCGTGGCCGCCTCCGCGACGGACCAGCAACTCCTCGTCGCGGTACAGAACGGATGAGTCGGCGTGCGTCAACCTTGTTCAAACTCGGCAGAAAGACGCGGGCTAGCAGCGGTTCGCGCCGCAGATCGTTCCTGGACGCCGACCATCTCGTTCTCCACCCGCGCTACCGGGCAGGAGTAACAAACATCCGTGGGCGGTTCCATATCCCAGGCGATCGTCAACGCTTCTCCGCTGGCGCTAGAGAAATATAAACATCTTCTTAGCTCGACTTTGGCCATCTACGCGGCATAGCAAGCGGCTTCGATCAGGGCGTTGATTGTTGAGTTGCACTGAGATCTGACCCGGAGATGGAGTGAACCCCTGGGGCTGGACCGGGTGGGTCAGAACTAAGCCACTTGCGGGACCAGTTGGTTCTCGAACTCGTTGGGCGATTGATAGCCAAGGGCGGAGTGGAGCCGCCTGGCGTTGTAGACCTCCTCGATGAACCTCGGCAAACGCTCCGCGACGTCCTGGAACGTCTCGTAGCCGCCGATGTAGACCTCCTCGACCTTCAGCATCTTCATGAAGCTCTCGGCCTGCGCATTGATGCTCCTATATCGGTCAAGGGCTTCCTGTGGCCGTATTTGTCAGGATCGACTTGGCGCAGAGATATCCGAAGATTTCGCGCGCGACATAGCGTTTCAGGCAGCGGATGATCTCGGATTTGGACTTTCCCTCCGCGGTGCGTCGGCGGACGTAGTCCAGCGTGGGCTGGTGAGCGCGCATGCGGACGATGACGACGCGGTAAAGAGCTGCGTTGGCTTGCCGGTTGCCTCCGCGGTTGAGGCGGTGGCGGTTTGTCTTGCCGCTTGACGCCGGGATCGGGCAGGCGCCGC
>JBPBQE010000514.1:0-3120 GCA_050954595.1 Janthinobacterium lividum
TTGCTATCTTGGTGGCCGCGCTTGGAAGTGTCGCCTTGACGCGCGTCTTTCGGCGTCGCTGATCCATTTAGGACCCGGCACTTAAATCCCTTACACGCCGCCAGCATGATTAACATTCGGTAGCGTCCGCGCTCGTGGTTCACCCGCGCTTTGCGTGGATCGTGACGGCGCTGGACGCCACGGCTGGCGCCGTAGTCAGCCGTGTTGAGCAGGATGGGCAAGCCGCAGTCGCTACGGGCCTAGCGCGCCGGTTCACCGCTTTGATACGCGCCTGCAGCCTGCGTCGCCGGCAGCACGGCGCCATACCTGCCGCGCCTGTGGCAGGGTTGGATACCTGGCACGCAGAGGCGCGGGCATGCGGCATTGGCGCTGTGGCTACGTTTGCTGCCGGACTGGAAGCGGACACGGCTGCAGTGCGCGCCGCGTTGGTCGAGCCCTGGAGCAGCCGCCGCATCTCGTTGATGACCACCGGTGCGGTGACAACATTGCCGTCCAGCACCAACTCACACGCAACTTCAAGCGTCTCCAACCCGGCATCGCGTGCCATCAGCAGCAGTTCGACGAACGCCCGGTCCCCCTTGAGCTGCTTGAGGATAGCCGGCGGCACATAGGCATCGCCGGCTATCCGGCTCAGGACGTCCCATGCCATGGCCTCGCCATCGCCTGGTCACCTGCCATGGCTGAGGCCATTGCGGAACTGATACATGGCACTGGCTGCCTTCAACGCGGGGCCGGCGGCAGTTTGGGCGGACGGTGCTTCCACGATCTCCCAGCAGACGTCGCGCAGCCGATTCCCAATCTGGGTCAGCTTCTCGTCCGAGATATCGTCGACCACCTCGGACCACCCCCCGTCGGCGACGGCGGCAAGCAAGTCGGCGCGTCGCGAGAGCAGGGCCGCGTCGGGCTCGACTTCAGCAGGAACGACATCGCCGACACTGGCGACAGTGCCGGCAGCAACGCCGGACGTGATGACGCTGCCCGTCATTATGGCGAGTAGGCCAGCGCTAAAACTTCTCCGGCTCGCGTTAGACATAGGTATGCTATTGGCTGTCTCAGCCATGACTTGCTGACTCTCCCCAGCGGTTACGGTCAGGCCGGGCGAAGATGCTAGTAACATCCCGCTCGGCCGTTAGAGTTGGTAATAGTTGCCAGCTCCATATATGATTAGGGGGCTGCCTTTAGCTAGGTCACGAACTATTGCCGACTTTGATCATCAGTCCCGAACAGTCTCGTGGCGCCCGCTCCATGCTGAACATGAAGCGGGAGGATCTAGCCGCGGCGTCAAAGGTCGGACACAGCACGCTGTTTGACTTCGAATTGGGCAAGCGTCAGCCGCATCCGCGCACCCTTGCCGCCATCCGCGCCGCGCTCGAGCGCACCGCCCGCGGATAAGCAGGGTTCTTGTCCACCGTGATCGTTCGCGGGTTCACCGTGTGTGGCTGGCGCAGCGCCTTGCGGAAAAAGTGCTGGGCCGCTGCCGTGTCTCGCCGGATCGAGAGCAGGAAGTCGATTGTCTGGCCCAGGCTGTCCACGGCGCGATAAAGGTAAGTCCACGTGCCTTTGACCCTGATGTAGGTTTCGTCCACCCGCCACGATCCATTGCACGGCTGCAGGTGTCGCCGGATCCGTCGTTCCAGAGCCGGTGCATAGGCCTGCACCCAGCGGAACAGCGTCGTGTGGTCCACCTCTACGCCGCGGTCAGCCAGCATGGCGGCAAGGTCGCGGCAGCTGATCGGGAACGCCAGATACCAGCGTAGCGCCCACAGGATCACCTCGGACGCAAAGTGGCGGCCTTGAACGACCCGATCTGCCGCTTCGTCATCATACCTACCCGTCAGCCCAACCGCGCCCTTCTACCCCGCCCCGCAATTTGAAACAGAATCCGCAAGATGCGGTGGTGCACGACGGCGTGCTAGATCCAACCGTGCATCTGCTTCCCAAGCCATTTACACTTGAACAGCTCGCATTCAAGCTGCACGAGGCTATGGGCGCAGACTGATCGACCTATCTACGGTGCCGAAATTCTCATGAGGATACGAGACACGGTCAATCGTTTCTGTTTCTCTTGGCCGCTTGCTGCAAAGGTTTTGGCGTCTCTTTCTCTGGCAAAAGCTCCTGCAAGTGAGTGTGAATCACCTCGACGCTAAAGGGCTTGGCGATGAACTTCGCTTTGTCCGGCATAATACCCGGGTCTGGCCGCACGTGCCCGGACGCAACAACGAGCGAGATATGAGGCCACAACATCGCCACCTTGCGAGCCAGGGCAAAGCCATCGAGTGTGCCGGGCATCTGCACATCCGTGAACAGCAGTGTGACATCGGAGTGCCGGGTCTTGAGAAGTTCATAGGCATCGTCGCCATGGTCGGCTTCCAGCACCCGGAACCCCGCCTCTTCCAGGATATCCGCGGCGCTCATCCTAATAAGCAGGTTGTCGTCTACCACGAGCGCACAGGGACTGTTTGGAGCAGGGCTGGTCATCCTACCCCAAGAGGCAACTTGGGACTGAGTTGCAGTCACGTTCACTTGGAAACGTCACATCTAATTTCCAAAAAGGAACACGCAGGCGTCTCAGTCCAAATATGCTTTAACGCCGGATCCGGTTCCCCAGCACGAAGCCGAACAACCCGATCAGCACTACCCCGACCACATACTGCAAGCTGCTCACGACATAAACCGCCTTGCTGGCGAGCTTGAGGCCGAGATCCGGCGTCGTCGACGTGATCTGGTTAAGAAAGCTAAATGACAGCAGGTCGATGAGATCGTGGCTTACATGCAGCGAGGTCGTGCCGCCGCTCTCGACCGGACGGACCAAACTGCCGGAAAGCCAGTAAAAAGCAGCAAAGGCGAGCAGGGTAACTCCGTAGGCGCGAACCACACGCGGAATGCTGTCGCCGTAGTCGCATAGCCATTCAACGAAGTTGTCGCTGAGCCAACTGAACGCATAGCCAATTGCCGCGCGCCAGTGCCGTGCCCCTGTCGCCAGGCGCGCATTCTGTCCATGCGCGCGTTTCCCCATCCGCCGCGCCCGCCGGTAACACCAGCTCGCCGCCTCCGTGTCGCCCAGACCACGAAAGTTCTGCTCCAGATCGAGATAACCCTGGCGCGCGCTCGCCCATTCGC
>JBPBQE010000271.1:0-3112 GCA_050954595.1 Janthinobacterium lividum
TCGCAGCAGCTCGGCGCCCACCGCCACGTAGAACACGGTGACGCCGGCGCGTCCTTGGGCCCAGGACAGATACGGCGCGGCCATCATGCCAGCCGCCAGACCACCGAAGGCGCGGCGGCCAAAAGCTTCATGGTGCGAATTCGATGTGGTCGGCATTTGATTTCCATCCCTGTTTTGATTTTCATTGATCTTGCCTGCTAGCCCGTCGCCTCGAGCGGCTGCGGCATCTCCTGCGCCAGCGTAGCGGCAGGCGCGCGCAACGTGTCCAGGATCGCCGGGTCCAACCGCAGCCCGTGTTCGACCGCATCGCGCCTGTGGTTGACGGCGCTGCCACCAGGCACGCGGACGGGCGCTCCACCAGGCCGGGGCGGGCTGGTGCGGCACGCTTCGGCCAAGAAACCAGTCTGACGGGTAAAGGCACCCAGACCGGCGAAGGCTTCGGGGTCGATCACCTGGATGAACGCCGCGTTATACATCCCCTTCACTCTGTCGGCCCGGCCGTGGCCGGACAGACCCTGGCTGAAGGCCTCGGCCAGCAATGCCCAGCCATAGCCTTTCTGTCCGTGGTCCATCCCTCCGGCCGGCAGGATAGTGCCGCCGCGCTGCAGCACTGAAGGGTCATGGCTGGCGGCACCTTCGGCATCCATCAGCCAGGGATGATCGTACTGCCGCCCCTCACGCACCAGGCGGCCCGCCATATTATTCGTGGTGATCGAGGCGCTGATGTCCACCAGGATCGGGTCACCGCCGGTGGGAATGCCTGCCGCGATCGGGTCGGGCGCCAACACGGCGCGTGTCCCGCCATAGGGCGACACGGTTGCGACACCGGGGGCCGAGGTGGCGATGAACATCATATAGCCCTGCTCCGTGACCCGCGGCAGGTACGCGGCGAGACCGCCCAGATGGTGGCACTCGCCGATCGCGACGCTGACGGTGCCATAAGTCCGCACCCGTTCCACCGCCATATCGATCGCGCGGGTGGCGAGCCACAGTCCAGGCAAGTTGCGCCCCAGCCACGCCACGCAGGCGCCCCGGTCGCTGACGATGTGCGGTTTGCCGGAAGTTGCCATACGCCCGCCAGCGATCTCGTCCAGATAGCGCGGCAGCAGCGCCAGGCCGTGCGTAGAGTGGCCGAGCAGATCGGCCTCGACCAACACGTCCGCCATCACGGCAGCCTTGTCGGCCTCCATACCCGCCGCATCCAATAGGCCAGCAGCGAACCGGCGCAGTTCGGACGCTGCGTAACGCGCTGGCGCGGTCATGCAGTTACCAGCACGGCTCGACATCGCAGCATGATCGTCTCCCCTCATTCTTCTTTTGACGGCCGCCGCCGTCCTGGGCTCAGGCGGTGATGCCGATCGGCCAGGGTACGAATTCGTTCTCGCCCATGCCGCTCAGCTCGCTCTTGGTCTTCTCGCCCGAGGCATGGCGCAGCAACTGCTCAAAGATGCGCTGCCCCATTTCCGGCAGGGTCGCCGCGCCATCGATGATCACGCCGCAGTTCACGTCCATGTCGCTGACCATGCGCTCGTACATCGGCGTGTTGGACGCCAGCTTGATCGTCGGCGCCGGGACCGAACCGAAGCAGGAGCCGCGGCCGGTGGTGAACATGATCATGTTGGCGCCGCCCGCGATCTGCCCGGTGGCCGAGGCCGGGTCGTAGCCCGGCGTGTCCATGAACACGAGGCCATGCTGGGTGATTGGCTCGGCGTAGCGGTACACCTCCATCAGCGGGGAGTTGCCGCCCTTCTTGGCGCCGCCCAGGGACTTCTCCAGCACGTTGGCGAGGCCCCCAGCATTGTTGCCCGGGCTGACCCGGCCGTTGATCTGGCAGTCTCGGCCCTCATTGTATTTCAGCCACCAATTCATCCGGTCCACCAGCTTGCGGCCGACCTCCGGTGTCACGGCGCGGGCGGTCAGCGTGTGCTCGACGCCGAAGATCTCCGAGGTCTCGGACAGTACCGCCGTGCCGCCATGCCGCACCAAGATGTCCATGGCAGCACCCAGCGCCGGGTTGGCGGATAGGCCGCTGAACCCGTCCGACCCACCGCACTGCATGCCGATGGTCAAATGCTCGGCCGAGGCCGGCTGGCGCGTAACCTGGTTGGCCGGAGACAGCATCTCGGAGACCAGCCGCTTGCCCTCCTCGACCGCCCGGCGCAGGCCGCCCAGGTCGCGGATGACCAGGGTGCGCAATAGCGGGCCCTCCGTGAGGCCCTGTTCGCGCAGCAAGGTCTCGATGTCGTTCGCCTCCTCGCCCTGCGCGATCAGCAGCGCTCCCCCGGTGTTGGCATGGCGAAGATAGCCACCGATCGTCCGCCGCAGCAGGTCCATCGGCTCACCGGTGCGCTCCATGCCGTCGCCGTATTCATGGACGTAGGGCACGACGCCATCGATGTTTGGAAAGTCGGCGGTGCGGTCTGCGCCGAACCAGTTGGCGATCTTGCGAGCGACCGAGGCGCCGGCATTGCCGACGGTGAACACGCCGACGAAGTTACGCGTGCCGACGCGCCCGTCCGGCCGAACGATGCCCATGAAGGTCGCGCGCTCCGCCGCAGGCACGAACTCGGTCGGCTGATAGTCGCGGCTGTAGGCATAATCCTTCTCCACCTCGTCGAAGCGGATGTTGTGGCTGTGCATGTGCGTGCCGGGCGGGATGTCCACGGCGGCGTAACCGATGACGGTGTTGTATTTCAGCACGGGCTCGTTGGCCCAGATCGGGCGGGCGGCGATCTTGTGTCCGGCGGGCACGTCTTGCTGCGTGACCACCTGCTCCGACTGCACGTCGGTGCCGCTCGGCACCGGCATGCGCGCGACGACGACGTTATCGCGCGGGTCCAGGCGGATGAAGGGGTTGGCTACGATCTGACTCATCGTTTCGCTCATGTCCGCCCTCTATGCCAGCACGCCGATGGGCCAGGGTACGAACTCGTTCTCGCCCACCCCGTCGATCTCGGCCTTGGTCTTCTCGCCGGAGGCGTGCCGCAGCAACTGGTCGAAGATGCGTTGGCCCATGTCGGCGATACTGGCCGAGCCATCCAGCACAGGGCCGCAATCGATGTCGGTGTCGTCTGCCATGCGGGCGAAGGTCTCGCTGTTGGAGGCCAGCTTC
>JBPBQE010000054.1:0-3099 GCA_050954595.1 Janthinobacterium lividum
GGTCCTTGATGGCCGCATACCGCACGCGGATCGCGATTTCGTCGATCATCCGCGAAGCGTAGACACCGCGAGCCCGAACCGGAATCCTCTATCGGCGCGAAACGAAGCCCGAGTCGCTTATTCTTGCGCGGCCCCTTAGCGTGTGTTGATCGATATTTACAACCTAAGGTTGGAACCTTTGCCGAACATCTCAGATGATCGAGGTGACCTTGGGATCGTCGAAATCATCAACGCCGTCGGAAATGATGCGTGACCCCCACACTCATGAGAGATACTGAGAGCCCTGCGAACTCACAAACGCTCAGCAATCGAAATAAGCCTATCGGGTACTCAAGCCGAGTAGTGGAAGTCCTGCCGGCAAGAGCAGAAGCCTACCGACACCCGGTTGTCGACTTCATGCTGACATTACCAGAGGCGGATGATTAGGCAGCATTACCAAGTCGGGCAGCATCAGCCCGATTAGATGACGGGACACGACGGCGACCGGCTTCAACGCATTGACGATGCATCCGGGCTGTGCCGTGACGGTGCGCGGGGCCAGCGAGCCCGCATTGTTCGGGATGTCGCGCGCAACGATGCAGCCGAGCGCATAGGAGGTATAGGCCAGCGTGTAGCAGAGCGGCACGTTGAACTTGTGCCGCACCATTGGGGATGAGCCGGTGTAGTCCACATCAATGCACCCCCTGGCTTTCGAAGAGGTCTCTTTCATCTCGGTTGAGGCTTATTACTCGAAAACGGCGTTACGGCGGGAGGTGCAGGACCGGGTAAGCGGGTTCGTGCTGCTCTACGGCTGGCGGCGCGAGTAACCCGGCTGTCAACCGGCCGGTTGGTGCCCCCGAAGGAAGGCCCGGACCCGGTTGATCGTCCTCGCCTTCAATTCCGGCGGCTCACGCCACGGGAACACCGTTATCTCGGCCTGCGGACAGTATGAGGCGACGTCGACAGAGGCCTGCAGCGGATGGGCAGGAGTGTCGTCCGGCAGTACCAGGATGGGTGTTTGACAAGAGCGCGCAAAGTCCGGCGACACGCTATAAACGAACTCGGCCGGCGAGCGATAAAGATCATGAAGGTAACGCTCGACCTGTTCCATGTTGAAATCAGGCCGCCGCGCGAGCAACTCCGGCGCCCAGACGTCTCGTCCTGAATTGAACATATAATCAGGATGCTCAGGATTCTGCCCGACCGTCTGAACCAGCACGCCCGCGATGACGCGCTGAGGTGCCCGCTCCATCAGCTTGAGCGCGAAGCAACCGCCGATACAGTAGCCCATGAAAAGGAAGCGTTTGATGCCGAGATAATCCATCAGCCCTAAATGGTCGTCGGCAAATGCGTTCCACGGGTCAGCAGCAGGGATCGGGCCGGTGGACTCGCCGCCGTTTGCATTGCGCTGGTCCAGCGTAATGCAACGAAACTCGTCCTTGAATATCTCCATCGAATTGAACACCGCATTCGGCCAATTGCTGACGCGCGAGTTCAGGCCCCCGCCGGGAACGAGGAGCAGAGGGAAGCCGTCGCCGGTTTCCTCATAACGGAGTCGGACATCGCCTCTTTCATAAAACGGCATCATTATCTCTCGGCAACATGGTGGCACACCAGTCTGCTCTGGTCTCTCAATGTTACAAAGATCGGCTGCAGCGTAACGGTCAAGGACCCAGTCTCTTCTGTGATGCCGACGCAGCTCGACTCACCGTGTACGGCCAGCATGTCGCGCAGACGATGCGCCGTGGCATAGGCGTTTGGCTCCGCCCGGTGCGCAGGCCGGCGAACGCCGCGGTTCAGACCAACCGGAGGCTGTCAGTAGGCCAGGCACTGGGGGCGACCCAAGCCGATACGAAGGACAGCCACGGTCACGGTGCAACGCCCTGCAACACGGAACTATGGCAATCCCGCCAGCCTTCCCTTTAACGTCGCGCCAGCCCTAGGTGGAGAACCTGCATGCTGACCCGCCGCAGCCTCATGGTCACGTCGCTCGTTGCCGCGGCTGCACCTGCAATCGCCGCTACACCGAAAGACGTGCTGGTGATCGCCAAGCAGATCGATGACATCACCAGCCTCGACCCGCATGAGAGCTTCGAGGCGTCGGGCGGCGAGATCGTCAACAACCTTTACGAAAAGCTCGTCATGCCCAACCTGCAGGACCCCGATCGCCTTGAGGGCGAGTTGGCGGAGCGCTGGGGCGTCAGCGAGGACGGGCTCGTCCATAGCTTCACGCTGCGACCCGGCGCGGTCTTCGCCTCCGGCAAGCCCGTCACCGCAGCCGACGCCGCCTTCTCCCTGCAGCGCGCGATCCGCATGAACAAGTCGCCCGCCTTCATCCTGGGCCAATTCGGCTTCACGCCGGACAACGTGGAGGAGAGGATCACGGCCAGCGGCGAGAACACGCTGCTGCTGCGCACGACCGAACGGCAAGCGCCCAGCTTCGTCCTCGCCTGCCTGACGGCGAACGTCGCGAGCATCGTCGAACGCGACGTCGTCCTGTCCCACGCGGTGGGCGGCGATCTCGGCAATGCCTGGCTGCGTCAAAACAGCGCCGGCTCGGGGCCCTGGGTGCTGCGAAGCTGGCGTGCCAACGAGAGCGTGGTCCTGGACCGCAACCCGCGCCATGTCGGAGCCGGGTCCATCACCCGCGTCGTGACAAGGCACGTCGCCGATGCCACCACCCAGCTTCTGCTGCTCCAGCAGGGTGATGCCGACATCGCCCGCAATCTCGGCTCCGACCAGTTGCGCGCCCTCCCGGCAAACCTGGTCCCGGTCACGCGGGAACGATCCATCATCATGTTCATGGGCCTGAACCAATCCCATCCCGCCTTGGCGAAGCCGGCCGTGCGCGAAGCGATCAAGTGGGCGATCGACTACGAGGGTATTCGTGGGGGTCTGGTGGCCCAGACCTACAAGATCCACCAGAGTTTCCTGCCCGATGGCATGCCGGGGGTCCTATCCGGGATCCGTTTCCAACGAGACGTGGCCCGCGCCCGTGCACTGCTGGTCCAGGCCGGGTTGCCGCAGGGCTTCGACATGGTCATCGACCATCCCGCCATCTCCCTACGCCGACGTGGCGCAAGCGGTGCAAGCCAATCTGGCCGAGATCGGCATTCGTGC
>JBPBQE010000468.1:0-3089 GCA_050954595.1 Janthinobacterium lividum
ATCGACCTTCAGCTCTCGGAAGATGCTTGGAACGGGGACGCCTTTTTTACGGCGAGCCTCGATGGCAACTCGCTCGGGTCGGCACAAGCTGTGACAGCGTCGCACGGTCTTGGCCAGGCGGAGGACTTCACGTTCACCGGCACGTTCGGGGCCGGGCCACACGATTTGGTCGTAAGCTTCCTGAACGACGCTTATGGCGGCACACCGGATACGGATCGCAACCTGTACGTGAACGGCGCGTCCTTCGATAGTACAAGCGTTCCCGGCGCCAGCGCCGCCCTATTCTCGGGCGGAACCATCCACATCTCGATACCAGGGGCGACCGGCTAACCGCCCCGTCGGGAGCGGCTGGGATACGAAGCGGGTTCGGCCAGGACTGGACATCCCGCTTGCCCCCCAGCCAGGCGTACCGGAAGTTTTGGTTTATGCGCCGAGTGGCAACTTACGGCGCGCTGTATTACCTGCCCGTCCGGGCAGGTTGGCTAAGTGAGCGACGGCCAGAGGCGTTCGCTAGCGGCTTATCACACCAGCCATTTGGCATAGGCCCGCACGTCGATCATCGGTACTGTGGCGGTGTCCTGCAGCCGGGCGATCAGCTCCAGCAGGAACGCAGTCGCGGCCTTGCCTTGCGGCGTGGCGGTGTGGCACCCGGCCTTGTCGCAACTGAACAAACCATGCGCGGCCACACAGCCAAGATCGAGGCGGCCGGTAGGATCGCCGGCTGAAAGTGCCTGTGTTAGCGCGTCTCCAAGGGCTGGCTTCCAATCGCTCTCGAAAGTCAGCAGGCCGCCAAGGATGTGCGGTGGCGGCTTTGGCGGATAGGTGCCGCCGGCATGTGGGATCGGCAGGCTGGTGCGATGTAGCTGCCGAACGCTTGCGACCTTCTTCTGCGCATAGACAACCTGCTCGGCGTTGATGGATTGCTTCGCCTCAAACGCGGCATAGATGCTCTCGGCGGGGATGATTTTCTGTCCCTCAAAATGGAAGATGAACGGCGAATATTGTCGGTCGAACACCACAGCATCGATTTGGTCGCTAAAGGTGCCGGCGCTGTCCACGACATGCGCTGAAGCGGCCGCATAACGCTCTGGCAGGTAGGTTTGCAGGAGCTGCAGCCACACGGCCTCGCTCGCGTCGCCCTTGGTGCCGGGATGGCCGAATGTCTGCCGTGTCGTCCGTAGGCGTTGCTCCATATCGTCATGAAGGCCGCCCAGCAGCCGGGACAGGGACCAGCCGGTCATGTGATGATCTCGCTCCAGTTTTGGGCGGCAAGCGCCCGGACGGCCACCGCACGGACGCTGGACTTTTCAGCCACGGTGAGGTCGTCGGAAATCACGTTGTTGGTGTTCGCCGGGTCCATGACGCGGGCTGACGGGAAGCTGTCGCGCAAATACTCGAACACTTTCCAGACATTTTGCGACAGGGTGCCGCGCGCATAAGCGAGCGCGTCCAGCACCGTCAGTTCCAGATAGAAGGACGGGAAATCAAGACCTTTCTGATTGCGCCAGAGCTTAACGACCCGGATTTCGGCGGTGCGGCCGCTCTGCGCGACACGGTTGATGTGAGTCGTGACATTGGTCTTGGTCCAGGTGTCTGCCCGGCGGCGGAACAGGCTGTGATCCTGGCTATAGACGTCCTGCCGGCGTGCCGGCACAAGATCAACATCGTAGCCGTTGGCTCGAATACTGATTGAGACGTTCTGCGCCTTCGGCTGTTAGCCGAGTTCGGTCATGCGGCTGAACAGCTTGTTGTAGATGTCCTTCAGTGTTTCCGGAGTGTCTTGGGTAAGCGAGATAAACAGGTCGATGTCGGTGCCGCTGTGATTCGCTGTTCCCTTGGCAAATGACCCGCTTGGCGAAATGCTCGATAGATACCCGCCCGCCCATGTCTGGATTGCCGGTTGCAGAACTGCCTGCACGGCACGGACCGGAGAATACGGGCCTGTATCGACCGCCTCACGCGTCAGAATGCCCAACAGGTAAGCGTCAGCGGTCATGGTCGATCACAAAAAGCCCGCCGGCTGCTGCTGCGGCTTTCCTTCCGGCCGGACTGGCAGGGCCTCGATTTCCGCGCCGGATGCCTGCTCGGCAATGCGGAGATCAAAGGCGGCTTGCAGATTGAGCCAGAATTCAGCTGAGGTCCTAAACCAGTGGCCGAGGCGCAAAGCGGTGTCGCCGGTAATCGCCCGCTTGCCATTAATTATCTGCGAAACCCGGTTCGCTGGCACGTTGATCTGCCGGGCCAACTCAGTCGGTGAAACGCCGAGTTCTTCCAGCTCGTCGGACAGGATTTCACCGGGGTGGATCGCCGGTCTGGTCATGGTGCTTCCTCCATCAGTGGTAATCGACAATCTCGACATTCGACGGCCCGGCCGCGTCCTGCGGCCATTCAAAGCAAACCCGCCATTGGTCGTTGATGCGGATGCTATATTGCCCGGCCCGGTCGCCCCTCAGGATCTCCAGCCGATTGCTCGGCAGGCCGCGCAAGTCGCCCAGGCTGGTCGCCGCGGCAAGGATTTCAAGCCGTTTGTGCGCCTGCCGGGCGAAACCGGAGAAGGCCGCCACGCGCTCCCCTGCGGCAAACTGCGTCGATCGTTTATCTTTAAATCCCGCAATCACATGCTAGCATAGCAGGATTGACGTTTGACGTCACGCGTATCTTTTTCCACGCTGCCTGGATTGCGGAAGTCTTGAGTTCCGGCCCGGAAGGCAACTACGTAGCGTGATGCCAGACAACGCCAAATTCCAGAAGATACTTGCACTGGCAGTAAATCCAGCAGCCCCCGAGGGTGAAGCGCAGGCAGCATTCGATAGGCTACGCAATCTAGTGCGCCTAAACCCCCACTTAACAACCCCGCCATCTCCACCACCGATGCCACCGCCAGCTCCGCCCAAACCGGAGGACATCACCAACGAGTGGCGATTGACTAACATTTCGTCGTTCTGGCTTCCTATTTCAATCGACAATCTTTCCGGGCATGCCTACGGCTTAGGGTTGCAAAGTAAACTTACTTGTGACTTTAGCATTTCTCCCACTGCGCTGATTGTAACTGTCAGTGGCTCTATGACAGAATGTCAAAAATTCGGAGG
>JBPBQE010000004.1:0-3087 GCA_050954595.1 Janthinobacterium lividum
TAATCGTAAACACAGCTCCGGCGCGGCCACTGCGTCCGGCCGACATTACGTTGCCTTAGTCAATTGCCGAAGCTGGTGCTCTCTCTGACCTGCCGCCGCCGAGCCGCAGGCCTGGATTTTTTGAGGCTGGTCACGACCCACCAGTCCACCACGACGCTTGCGAGGAGGCGGGTGGTTGCTGGATTGAAATACCTGACAGAGCGCTGGCGCGGGCAAGCCTACCGATGCAAACCGCAGCGACGCCGAATGGCATCTACTCCTCGTCCAGCCACTATTACGACAGTGCTGGCATTGCCGGCTCTTGGCACCACCTCGTCGTTGCGTCCTACCCGGCCCATCCCTACGCTATCCCAAAATACAATAAGTCGGGGGAAACGATGGGCAACACCAGGACGGACGACGGTAACATCCATCAAGCGAGTAGCCTGACCATCGGCGACCTCTTCCGCCAAGCCGTTGCCAACCACCCCGACCAGATTGCCCTCAAAGATCGCCACCACGCGCTCACTTACGCAGCCTTGGCCGATCGCGTCGCTCGCCTCGTCCGCGCTCTCTCCGCCCGTGGCGTCGCCCAAGGCGACCGGGTCGCGATCCTGTCCGAGAACCGCCACGAATACGTCGAGCTTCAACTCGCCTGCGCCGAACGAGGCGCCATCATCGCCTGCCAGAATTGGCGCCAAGCCGACCCCGAGCTCTCCCACTGCCTGCGCCTCGTCACGCCCACCCTCGCCTTCGTCTCCGAGCGTCACGCTCCAGCCCTTGTCCGCCTCGCCCTCGACATTCCCACCATCACCCTCGGCCCGGACTACGAGGCCTTCATCGACAACGCTCCCGACCACGCCCCGCCCCCGCTGCTCGACCCCGAGGCCGGCGCCGTCATCCTCTACACCAGCGGCACCACCGGCATGCCCAAAGGCGCCCTCATCAGCCATCGAGCCATCATCGCCCGTTCCCTCGTCTCCCGCATTGACGGCGGCACCATTCCCGGCCGTGCCTTCATCGCCTGGGCGCCCCTGTTCCACATGGTTTCCACCGACCCGTCCTTTGCCACTCTGATGACCGGCGGCACCGTCATCACCATGGACGGCCTCGACGTGCCCGAACTCGTCGCCTGGATCGGCACCGAGACCCTCAACCACCTCGTCCTCATGCCCGGCATGATCGACCGCGTGATCGACGAGATGAACCGCACCTGCAACAAGCCGGTCGGCCCCGACAGCATCGTCTCCTGCGGCTGCATGGCCGATCTCGTCCCCCGGCACCAGATCGCCGAGATCACCACTCTCTTGAACGCCCCATTTCGCAACAGCTTCGGCGCGACCGAAACCGGCAGCCCGCCCGCCGGCCGCGCCAACGTCGCGATCGGCGACCGCCCCGAACGCCTCTCCAAGCTGCAGAACAGCCTCTGCTCCATCCGCCTCGTCGACGAGGACGACATCGACGTCCCGGACGGCGAACCCGGCGAACTCCTCATCCGCGGCCCGACTTTGTTCAGCGGCTACTGGGCGGCTCCCGAGACCAACGCCCGCGACTTTCGCGGTGGCTGGTTCCACATGGGCGACGTCTTCGTCCGCAACCCGGACCGTTCCCTCGACTTCGTCGACCGCCGCAAGTACCTCATCAAATCCGGCGGCGAGAACATCTATCCCGCCGAGATCGAGAACGCCCTCCGCCTCTCCCCTCGCATCTTCGAGGCCGTCGTGGTCCGCCGGCCCGACGATCGCTGGGGCGAAGTCCCCGTCGCCTTCGTCGTCCCAACCCAGGTCAAACCGGGCGACCCCGCCCTTACCGCAGACGATGTCCTTGCCGCCTGCCATGGCCGCCTCGCGCGTTACAAAATTCCCAAGGACGTGATCTTCGTCACTGACGCCGACCTCCCCCGAAGCACCACCGGCAAGGTCATGCGTCACGAACTCGAAACCCGCCTCCGCACCCCAAACGTCGCCCGGAGAAGCGTCATCGCCGGCCTGGCCGCCGCCGCACTCCTCCCGCGCCGCGCCCGCGCCGCTGACCCCGCCCTGCGTTACGGCGTCCTCACCGACATGAGCGGCGTCTTCTCCGACGGCACCGGCCCCGGTTCCGTTGCCGCCGCCCGGATCGCCATCGAAGAGCTTGGCGCCACCGTCCTCGGCGGCCCTATCGACCTCGTCGTCGCCGACCACCAGAACAAGCCCGACGTCGGGGCCGCCATTGCTCGCGACTGGTTCGATCGCGGCGGCGTCGACGTCATCCTCGACGTCCCCGTCTCGTCCATCTGCATCGCCGTCCAGAGCATCGCCCGCGAGCGCAACAAGATGTTTATCACCTCGGGCGGCGGCTCGGCCGAGCTCAGCGGCAAATACTGCAATCCCAACTTCGTCCAATGGACCTACACGACCTACGCGCTGGCCAATGTCGCCGGCAAAGCCATGCTCCAGCGCGGCGGCGACACCTGGTTCTTCATCGTCGCGGACTACGTCTTCGGTCAGCAGCTCGAGCGCGACACCGTCGCCGTCGTCCAAGCCGGTGGCGGCCGGGTCCTCGGCCGGGCGCCGCATCCGATCGGCACCACCGATTTCAGCGCCGCCCTTCTTGCCGCCAAGGAGTCCGGTGCCAAGGTCATCGCGCTGGCCAACTCCGGCCAGGATGCCCAGACCGCCATTAAGCAAGCCGGTGAATTCGGGATGCTCGGCAGCAACCAGAAATTCGTCTCCCTCCTGATCGACGTCTCCGACATCCGAGCCGTCGGCCTCGACGTGGCTCACGATCTGATCGCCACCGCCGGGTTCTACTGGAACATGGACGATCGCAGCCGCGGTCTCGCTACTCGCTTCGCCGCCAAGATGAACGGACGGGTTCCCGGCATGATCCAGGCCGGCGTCTATTCCTCCGTCCTGAACTACACCCGAGCCGTGGCCTCAGCCGGCACCAAGGACCCGGCCGCGGTTCTAAATGTGCTCCACGCCGCCGACATCGACGACGCCTTTGCCCGCCACGGCAAGCTGCGCGCGGACAACCTCATGACCCACGACATGTACCTCGCTCAGGTGAAGTCCCCCGACAAATCCACCGGCCCGTCCGACGTTTACGATATCCTCGGCACCGTCA
>JBPBQE010000128.1:0-3071 GCA_050954595.1 Janthinobacterium lividum
GCCAGCACCCGGACCTCAATCCAGGAGCCGCGTCCGCACGGCACACAGCCGGCTGAAAGGGTCCAGTCTAGGAAAGCTGCTAACGCTGCGGCCCGAGCGTCGGCTGCGCGCTGCCTCGGGCTTCGATTGTGCGCCATGGCATCAGCGATGCACCATCTCATCCGGCTCCAGGCCAGCCCATTCGCACAGCCGGCGCGCCTGGGCTCCCGTGACGCGCAGGCAGTTCCGGACTGCCACCCAGCGCGGTTCGGGCGTGCCCTTGCGGATGTAGATCGAGCGGGCGGAGTCCACCGCCCGGCGGAGCAGGTCATCGGTCGTGAGGCCGGGGCCAAGGGATAGGGCGTCGGACATGATCCCCGACGATTGCGTACGAACGAAAGAAGAACAAGAGCAGGGGAGGCAGAAGCGCCCGAACGCTGGAACAAGCCTGCGGGCGTCCCAAATCAGAGACATGAGTCTAAGCTTCAAGAGCCTTCTTCCGTCCGTGCTGCTCGCCCTCAGCCTCAAGGCTGCCCTCGCGCATGGGCATCACCGGGCGCATGTCGGCAGGCACGCACACCACCACGTCTCCGCCGGCAGCACGGCCAGCTTCTACAGCTGGCGGCAGCGCGGACGACGAATGGCGAACGGACAGCGCTTCGAGCCGATGGGCATGACGGCGGCCAGCCGCACCCTGCCGCTCGGCACTCGAGTGCGGGTAACCAACCTGGAGAACCATCGAAGCGCGCTGGTGCTGGTGACTGACCGCTTCCACCGACGCGGCCGCGCGATTGACCTCAGCTTGGGCGCCGCTCGGCGGCTGGGGCTTCAAAAGCAGGGGCTAGCCCGGGTGCGGATCGAGCCGGTGGCCTCATAAGCCGGCCAGCATGGAGGTGGAGCGCTGCCGGCTAGGCAGGGGCTTCCGCTGTGGCGCTATACCCCGGCGTGTTCGTGAGCGTCCCTGTGCCCTCGAACACCTTCACGCCGTTCCGCTCAACCACCTCGGCCCGTAGCGCGATCACCCAGCCCCAATCGTCCACCATCTCGCCCACGTAGGCGCCGGTGGCGTCCCGGCCGAGCCGGAACTTGTAGATGCACCCGGTGGTCATGCTTCCCGCTCCGCTAGTGCAGCTCGCAGGTGCTTGGCGAAGGCTGTTGCTAGCGAGGGCGCATGGGCCCTGATGATGGTGTGGTGGTCCCCTAGCACCTGCTCAACAGTTAGCTGATGCACCAGGGGACGCCAGACCACAGCCGGATTGGCTGGGAACTCGGCAAGGCGCGTCTTGGCGCCGAAGAAGGTCATGTTGAGTGGGGCTCTCGACGGCCGGTAGTTCTGCAGCGCAACCTTGTTCATGATCTTGCTGTCTGGCACCTGAGCCACAGCCACATCCGTCTGGACGTTACGCTGGACTGACAGACCTAAGCGGACTCTGAGCCTGAACGAGAAGTCCCGCAGGAGCATAGAAGCCTTCGCCGGCATCTTGCGGACAGGTGTTCGAAACAGCCCTCGCACCTTGCGTCGCAACAGCCGCGCCGAGATCCCCTCATCCGGGCAAGCTTCTATCAGCCCGAAGAAGCACGGCCGGCGACCCTGAGCGACCAGAGCCCTGGCGATCTCGAAAGCAACCAAACCGCCAAACGAATAGCCAGCTAACGCGTAGTCGCCGTCGGGCTGAACGGCCAAGATGCCGGCAACGCAGGATGTTGCGATGGCTTCGATGCGATGGTCCTGATGATTAGCATCAAACGCCACAGTCTGCTGCACGTAAACCGAAACGTCCGGCTCAACCAGGGAGGCAAAAGCGCGCAATTCCTCGATATTCCCGCCCAGGCCAGGAATGAGGAATAGGGAACCAGCGACCGATCCGTTTCGGATGCAAGTAAAGGCGGACACTATATCCGCGCGTTCATCAGGCAGCGTTCTCATCCTGGCATTTCCTTCCGCGCTCTGGCGCACAGCTGGTCGGCCCGCGCACGGAAATTGGCATCAAGGATCGGTCCGCTCCTTGCGCTGGCAGCGACCGCAAAGCGGGTGAATGTGCGCACCGCCTCAAGCAGCCGCGCCGGAGACAGCAGGCCCGGCAGTGCCGTTCGGAAGCCGCGGGGCAGGGGGCGCTTGCTGGTGGTCATGGCGTCGGTCCCGCCCCCGAACACCTTGATGGTGCGCAAGTGGCAGATGTTCGTCGACTTTCCGTTCTTGCTGTTAAGCATGTCTCAACGTTCGTCCAGTATGGTCTGCCTCAATCCTGCTGAAATCTCCCGGCGGCCACACCAGCGCGTGCAATCGATGGAAGTGGCCGCCGCCTTTCCTTGAGCCGAAGCTTCAGAACGACGCTTGTCCTACCGCTAGCACAGCGCAGCCTGCAGCTAGCAATGCTGATGCTTCGCCCCCAAATCAACCGGGCAAGTTGTGGAAGACCGTCCGATGAAGATGATGTATGCCCTCTTCTGGGCGGTTCCATTTGGGATCGGGCTGGCGCTGCTGACCCAGGATGTCAGCCACCTGATCGCGGCGGTAGACCGGTAACCCTCGGTCACCGATACGCGCTCCCGTCCAGCACCGTGTTCGCCGTGATCGCCTGCCAGGTCGCATCGGCGCCGGGCGGCAGGGCAAGCCGCTTCGGATCCTCGTCCGGGGTGTCGTAGTCGCTGCGAGCCTTGGTCCGCCCGACCTGCACCGGCTTCGGATCGGGCACCTGCAGCCCGCGCGTGAGGCGGTAGTGGCAAGCCTTGCCGGTGGTGCCGATCTGGCTGCCGATCACGTCCCAGGACAAGCCAGCAGCCCGGCCGTCGAGAAGCACGCGGTCCTCCCGGGCGGTGAAGGCGCGGCTCAGATCGTGTCCCACTGCGTGGTGTAGGAGCGGTGTATCTGGGCAGCGTTGGCTGCGCGATCAGGCGGCCATTGGTGGCAGGCTGACCGCGAGATCATCGCTCAGCGGCGCGATGGTTTCCAGGGTCATGTAGCGAGCGCGCTGCACGGCCCATTCGTCGTTCTGCTCCAACAGCAGGGCGCCGATGAGCCGCGTCACTGCGGCTTCGTTCGGGAAGATCCCGACGACCTCGCTGCGGCGCTTGATCTCGCCGTTGAGGCG
>JBPBQE010000235.1:0-3068 GCA_050954595.1 Janthinobacterium lividum
GCTTTGTTCGCCGACGCGCGGTGGCTGGCTGGAGAGCCCCGGGCGTTCGCGTGGCCAGCCGAACTCTACTGGCAGCGCGGGCAGTTTGACCGTGACTCCTTCCGGCTGCCCAACGCACGCCATCAACACGTCCAGCAGCCCTCCCGACGCAAGTAGATGTGGGTCGGTGAACAGGTCCGCGGGTTTGCCAACCGGAGCCCAGGAGATGTTCGCACGTTCACAGCGCTGCTTCACCTCTTCCGTGGGCAGCTTGGAAATAACCGCTTCCAGCGCCGGGATCAGCCACTCCCTTTCCTTGACGCGCATGCCGTTGGTAGCGAGCCTCGGGTCCTTGCCTAGATCGTCGAGCCCGAACTCGGCCACGAAGCGGCGCCATTGCGGGTCGCTCGTTACGCCGATGAACAATTGGTCGCTGTTTACAGTGTCAAACACTTGGTAGATCGCCCAGGCGCCACGCCGCGCCGGCATCGGCGGTACGTCCTGTCCGGTTGCTGCGATGCCCGCCATGTGCGTGGACATCAGAAAGGCCGCACTCTCGAACAACGCGCTGCCGACACGCTGCCCCTTGCCGGTCCGCTCCCGCTCGGCTAGCGCCGCCTGCACGGCGATGATCCCGAACATCGCGCCCATCATGTCGATCACGGAAGCGCCCGCCCGCAGCGGCTGCCCCGGTCGCCCGGTCATGTAAGCGAGCCCGGTGTGAAACTGCACCACCTCATCGAGCGCAGGCCGGTGTTCGTAGGGACCAGCGAGATAGCCTTTTAATGCCAAGTAGACGAGCCGATCGTTCAAGGGTGCGATCTGCTCGTAGCCGCAGCCGAGCCGCTCCATCGTCCCGGGGCCGTAATTCTCTATCAGCACATCGGCCTTGGGGATCAGGCGATGCAGCACGGCTCTGCCCTCATCGCTTTTCAGGTCGAGCGCCAGGCTACGCTTGTTGCGGTTGAGTGCGGCGAAGAACCCGGCTGCGAATCCGCTCAGCCCGCGTGTATGGTCACCTGCCGGCGCAGGCTCGATTTTGATTACGTCTGCTCCCAGGTCCGCGAGCAGCAATCCCGCGGTGGGGCCCATCACGGTGTGGCTGAACTCCAGCACCCGCATTCCGGCTAACGGCTTGCCCGACATCAGGCCGCAACCCGGCGGAAGTCGCTCAATCCGCCGGCATGGATCAGTTCGCTCGGCAAGACATGGCCTACAATTTGCTCGGCCTCCCGTCCCACTTCGATGAGTGCGTCCAGGTTGATACCGGTAGCGATACCCATCTCTTCGCAGAGCAGGACCAGTTCTTCTGTGCAGATGTTTCCGGCGGCACCTTTCTGTCCGGCAAACGGGCAACCGCCGAGACCGCCTACGGTCGTGTCGAAGCGCGACACCCCCATGCGCAAACCGGCTAGTGCGTTGGCGATAGCCAAGCCGCGAGTATCGTGCAGGTGTAGCCGGATTGCGAGATCGGGCCACCGGGCGCGGACTTCACCCAGTACCCGCTCGACACGATGCGGGGCGGCCCATCCCATCGTGTCGGCCAGAGAAAGGTCGCTGATCGTGATCCCGAATTCGGCTGCGATCGCTAGGCCGTCTTCAACCGTCTGTATCACTTGGGGCGGGGTAATATCGCCCTGGAAGTTGCATCCGAACGCTGCCATGACGCCGAGCCGTTTTACCGGGATGTCGCGGTTGAGATGGGCCTGAGTCATTATGCGCATCGCGGCAAGGTTTTCGTGGTGGCTGCGGTTTAAGTTTTTTCGCGTGAAGGCTTCTGATGCCGTCAGTGAAATCGAACCGGATAGATGGAGCTTGTCCCTGAATGCGAGCGCGCGTTCCAGCCCCTTCTCGTTGAACCATAGCGCCGTATACTCAACGCCGAGTTTGGCGCGGATCTCGGCCATTACCTGTGCAGCATCGGCCCAGCCTGGTACCACGCGTGGGTTGACGAAGGAACAGGCCTGGATGTGTTGCAGCCCCGTTTCTGCGAGCATCTCGATCAGGCGGATTTTCTCAGCTGTCGGGATCGGACCCGGCTCGATCTGGAAACCCTCCCGCGGACCTTCCTCGAAGATGTCGACGCGGTCGGGAAGGTTGCTCATGCTCTGTTTCCTTGCTTTGTCAGCGCCTTGGGCCACTAGCAGGCTCCTTCGGCCGACTTTGCCGAATATGCGTGCAGGGTCACTTTGGAGCACGCAAATGTTGCGGTGGGAAAAACTGGATTCCCGTCATTAATTAAGATCGTTGCGACTCAATCAAAAGTGGCTGTTCTTGCTCATTTGAGATTGAGATCCGTGGAATCGAGTGATTGTTCTCAAGGAAGACGGACGGCAGTGACTTTGGGTGCAACAGGTGGGCGTGAGGGTTTGAGAATGACGCCGGACGGCGTGATCTCGATCTTCGCAGCCGGATAAACGGCTGTTGCAAGTTGTAGAGTGCCCTGAAACTTGAACTTGAACTGGGCGAGCTTGGAAAATCCGGTCCCAAACTGACCTTTCAGTGCGGTCCAGGTAACGAGCCGATCACCTTTCAGGGCATGGAGACGGTAAGCGAGCCACAGATAGGCATCGAGTGCTGGTGCGTTATTCGAGAGGGCTTTGATTGCCGCCTCTTCGAGCGGCACCGGGTGTTTCTTCAACTGTTCGAAAAATCCCTCAGATAGTTTTGCAGTCTCGAGACCAAGCCGCCCTTGTTTATCAGCACCTTCTTCGATGAATAAGGCCCGATCGACGATGTTCTGGTTGACCAGGCCAACCCCCGACGTGCCGGACAGGTGAAACGTCAAACGGCAGCGGGAGATGCGCTCGGCTTGATCGCGTACGCTCTTTCCGGTCATTCCACCAACCGAAATACCAAGCTTTCCAAGCCATTCACGCAGTGATCGGCCCAATTCGACTTCTCGCGAACTCGTTCTCAGGGCTTCGGTTTGAAGATATAAGAGGATTAGGCGAGCGTGGGATCCGTAGGGAACCCCGATCCATTGCAGATCGTCTGATCCTTCGATTGGACGACGACCAGGTTCGACGACAAGTCTAACCTTCTCGCTCGTGATGCCCCAATGCGCATCGTCGGCAAGTCGTTTGTGC
>JBPBQE010000027.1:0-3061 GCA_050954595.1 Janthinobacterium lividum
ATCGGCGAGGAACGGCATCGTCATCTTCCCCTGCACGGCCGCCGGGCCGGCATTTGCTGCACTGCGGCGGTATAAAGGCAAGCGCGGCAACAGGCCAGAGGCTTAGTGCTTCCTGCCGTACCGCCCGCAATCGTGAATTGTCTGGAAATCTGCCGCTGGCGCGAGTGACGGGGCTCGAACCCGCGACCTCCGGCGTGACAGGCCGGCGCTCTAACCAACTGAGCTACACCCGCAAGCGGCAGGGCGCACCCTCTACGGCCCCTGCCCCTGGGCGTCAAGCCGCTTTTGTCTTGTAATCGATCTCGAACAAATCAAGAACGATGTCAGGAGGCCGTATGCACATCGAGATCAAGGGTTTGTCCGAACTACGCCAGCGACTGGCGCAGGCTCGCCTTGACGAAGTCTTGGCCAGCGCTCTCGCCGAGGAGTCGCAACATCTGGCCGAGGCAGTGCGGGAGAAGCTGTCTCAGCCCGAAGGCGCCGGGTCGCATGATGTACCATGGGTCCGTAGCG
Organism: Janthinobacterium lividum; assembly: GCA_050954595.1. Lineage (GTDB taxonomy): Bacteria > Pseudomonadota > Alphaproteobacteria > Acetobacterales > Acetobacteraceae > JAVVHH01. The sequence goes on from JBPBQE010000027.1 coordinate 514, forward strand.
GCGCGCTGCGCGACAGCATCGAAGCCACTGCCTCCGGCCTCCAGGCCACCGTCGGCAGCAACGACCCGGCGGCCGCCCCGCAGGAGCTGGGCACCTCCCGCATCCCGCCACGCCCATTCCTGGCCCCGGCAGCGGCGGCAGAGGGCGAGAAGATCGCCCATGCCATCGGTCAGAAGATCGTCGCCGTCCTCCGCGGCGAGACCACCGCCGGCAGCAATCCCGCGACTTAGACAAAGACCCGCATGCGAGTCGGCCGGGCGGCGGAACCCCGGTCTAGAACAGCCCGGCCGAGGATCGGCCGCTCACCTCGACCGCCCGACGCACCGTCTCCATGGCGAAGTCGAACGCTGCGTCCGCATCCAGCGCCGTTGTGTCGATCAGCACGGCGTCGTCGGCCCGGCGCAACGGTGCCGTGCCTCGCGTGCTGTCGCGCAGGTCGCGATCCCGCATGTCGCTCTCGATGTCGGCGAGTGGCACCGCCTGCTTCAGCTCCTGCCACCGCCGCCGCGCCCTGGCTTCCGGCGCCGCGGTCATGAACAGCTTCACCGTCGCATCCGGAAACACCACCGTTCCGATGTCGCGCCCGTCCAGCACCGCCCCGGCCTGCCCCGGGAACCGCCGCTGGAACGCCAACAATGCCGCCCTTACCCCGGGATGTCGTGCCACTGCGCTGGCCGCAGCGTCCGCTACCGGGCCGCGCAGATCGGTCCGCTCTAGGTCGTCGGTCACCAGCGCCAGCGCCGCCTGCTCCGCAACCGCGGCATCACCGGGATCGGCGTCGGCATCGAGCACGCGACGGCCCACGGCACGGTAGAGCAACCCGGTATCCAGGTGCGGGATCTCGAGCGCGGCGGCCAATCGGCGCGCCAGCGTGCCCTTGCCCGCCGCCGCCGGGCCGTCGATCGCGATAACCAGGGGTGTCATCGGATCGTCGCGCCGAGCCCCTGCATCAACTCGACGAAGCCTGGAAAGCTCGTGCTGATGAACCCGGAATCGTCGATCCGCACCGGCGCCGCCGTCATCAGCCCCAGCACGACCGCGCTCATCGCGATCCGATGATCCATGTGCGTCGCCACCAGCCCGCCACCCGACGGCGTTCCCTGACCATGCACGATCAACGTGTCGCCCTCGATCTCGACCTTTACCCCGTTGCCGGTCAGCATCGCCGCCGTCGCCGCCAGCCGGTCGCTTTCCTTGACCCGCAACTCCCCCAGCCCATGCATCCGCGTCACGCCCCGGGCCGATGCCGCTGCCACCGCCAGCACGGGATACTCGTCGATCATGCTCGGCGCCCGCGTCGCCGGCACGTCGATACCCCGCAATTCGCTCTGCACCACCGTGATGTCGCCGACATCCTCGCCGCCCTCGACCCGCATGTTCCCGATCGTCAGCCCGGCGCCCATCTCCTGCAGCGTCATGAACAGCCCGGTCCGCGCCTCGTTCAGCGACACGCCCCGCACCGTCACCCACGATCCCGGCACGACCGCCGCCGCGACCAGCGGAAACGCCGCCGACGATGGATCCCCCGGCACGCTGACATCGGCAGCGACCAGCTCCGGCTGACCGCGCACAGACGCGATCCGCCCCCGTCCCTTCGGTTCCACCGTCACCTCGGCGCCGAAATGCCGCAGCATCCGCTCGGTATGATCCCGCGTCGCCTCCGGCTCCTCCACCCGCGTCCACCCCCGCGCATTCAGCCCGGCCAGCAGCACCGCCGACTTCACCTGCGCCGACGGCACCGGCAGCACGTAGTCCAGCGGCATCGCATCCCGCGCTCCCCGGATCGACAGCGGCAGCCGTCCGCCCTCCCGCCCCACGAAGACTGCCCCCGACTGCGCCAACGGGTCCGTCACCCGCCGCATCGGCCGCCGCCGCAGGCTCGCATCCCCGGTCATCACCGAATGAAAATCATGCGTGGCCAAAATTCCGCACAGCAGCCGCGCCGCCGTGCCGGAATTGCCCATATCCAACACGTCGTCCGGCTCGCGCAGACCGCCGATGCCGCGCCCGGCCACGCGCCAGACCCCGCCCTCACGCGCCATCTCCGCCCCCAGCGCCCGCATCGCGGCGGCCGTGCGCAACACGTCCTCGCCCTCGAGCAACCCGGTGATCACCGTTTCGCCCACAGCCAGCCCGGCGAACATCAGCGCGCGATGACTGATGCTCTTATCTCCCGGCACCGAGACGCTGCCCGATAACGGCGCGGTGCAGCGATGAGCGGAAAGGGGTCGAAGCGTGTGATCCATGTCGGCGCGCATATCACGCAGCCCGCCCCCGCGACAGCGTGTTCGACCCCCGCGGGGACGCCGACGACACTCCCGCACCAGAGACGATGTTTGACACTTGGCCCCAGCAATGGCATGGCCCGCCCCCTTCCCTATCGAGAAAGCGTTCGAGAGCCCGATGGCCAAGCCCGAACTCGGCACCAAGCGGACGTGCGTCACTGACGGCATCCGCTTCTACGACCTCAACAAGGTGCCGGCCGTGTGCCCCAGGTGCGGCACCGAACAGCCTCTGGATCAACCGCGCATGCGCCGCGCCGGCGGCA
>JBPBQE010000105.1:0-3058 GCA_050954595.1 Janthinobacterium lividum
AGCATTACTGGACCACTTCTCATTGCCGCACGCTTCCTTGTTATAAATCTTTAACACACTGGGTGCCCCCAGTGACGTCGTCAACATACAAGCGAAAGCGCATTGAGCAAATTGAGGTGGCGAAATGGTTGTCATCGCAAGTTTTGGGTAACCATCGGTGCGCTACGCTCGTTTTACGAGCAAGCTATCTACTCCTGATGGAACATCCAACAGTATCCGCATGGCCCAGCGTTCGTTGCAACTCGCTACGCGCATATCGTCGAATATCCTGGTGCTGCACCTGACGGATCTGCAAGGAGCACATGCGCAGGACCATAAAACTGAGCTGCTGCCGGTTCGGTGGACACGCAGCTTAAGCTGACGCTTTGATCCACTCGAACTCCATAGGCTGAGATACCCGATGGTCGAGTGGCGTCGACGCGGGTTATAGAACCTCTCGATGTTGTCGAACACGTCGACCCGGGCCTAGTCCCGGGTGCGATACACCTTGCGAGCCGTGCGAAGTGGACACACGTCATGCTGATGCTTGGAACGACGCCCCAGGCGACCATGCCTCTCACATGATCTGCCAATAGGCAATCCTCCGGTGCGTGAGGGATCGCCGGGGCTCCAACCAGAACCTGAACTTCCTGCGCATTGCGGCTGTTCCGGTGGCGGCCTACAAAGGCCTATGCTCCGTGCGCAACTACTCGGTCTTGCCGGCGCCGCTGCACTGGCGTGGCCTGCGCTGGCCAGGCCAGTGCTGGATCAGATGCTTGCTTGTGTAAACGGCCGGGATGCGGTCGCCGCCTTGCCGACCTGCCTTGGGGTCGCACATGACCAGACAAGGTCCGCCGCTGACCGTGCGGCCGCATATGCCAACGCTGGCCTGCTAAGCTACTCCGCCCATGACCCGGACGCTGCCATGGCATCCTTCCGGGACGCGCTGGCGCTGGACGCCAATTCTCATGCGGCCTACGCCGGGCGCGCGGACGTGGAGTTCGCCACGGGTCACTACGAAGCGGCTGTGGCCGACGCGGGCAGGGCGGTCGCACTGGAGCCGAACGACCATCCAGATGCCTATCTCCTGCTCGGCACGCTTGCCGACCGCAACGGCGATCATCAAGCCAAGATCGACTATCTCAGCAAGGCCATCGCGTTGGCACCTGGCTACGCGCAGGCGTTTGTCATCCGCAGCAGCGGCTACGAGGCGCAAGGGAAGTACAATCTCGCGCTGGCCGACCTCGACAGGGCCATCGCGCTGGATCGTAGCCTGGCCGCTGCCGTTCAACCGAAGTACGAGACCATCTACGTGGGTCGCGGCGATGCGGAGATGAGAGCCGGCGCCACGAAGGCGGCGATCGGCGACTACAGCGCAGCGCTGCGCTTCAATCCCGCCAACGCCAGCTGGCTCAATCGCCGCGGCGACGCCTACAACATGACTGGCCAGTTCCGGAACGCCATCGCAGACCTAAGCCAGGCGATTCGGGCTGATCCGTCCTATAGCGCGGCTTACGGCAATCGGGGCGTGTCATACATGCAGACTGGCCGCGACGACTTGGCCCTTGCCGACTTCGACAAGACCATTTCACTCGGCAATGCAGCGGCCTCGATCTACTTCCTGCGTGGCAAGATCCACCAGCGGCAGTCGGACCTGGGTTCGGCCCGTGCCGACTTTCACAAGGCGCTCGACCTGCTGCCGCCTGGCGATCCGGCCCGCGTCGACATCCAGGCGGCCATCAACGAGGGAGGGAATCGATGAAAAACCGCAAGGTACCGGCACTCTCCGCCCGGCTGCGAATGAGGTCGCGCGCAAGCCTCGCGTGTGCGGCGCTGGCAGTGTCGCTTCTGGCGCATTGGCCGGCCCGGGCAGAGGTGCCACCCATGAGCGACAGTGCGCTGGAAGCAGCGGCCGACTTGGTGGTGACAGGGGTGGTGACGGCATTGTCGGAGAAGGACGAGACATCCTACCCCGCCCGGGGACAGAAGCTCGTGACCGCGCACTACACGGTCACGCTACAGGTTGAAGCGGTGGAGAAAGGCCGCCAGTTCGCTCCGGCCGAGACGCTGCGGTTCACCGCCGAACGCAATGTCACGGTGCCCCGATCCTGGCTTGGCGGCACGAACACGCTACGTCTGACACTACTGCCCAGCGACGAGGTGAAGGCCTACCTGTTGCAGCAATCCGGCGAGTGGCGATTGTTCCACCACCAGGGCCTCTGGGTGCGGCGGTAGCCGCGATTGGCCGCGCACCGATCGCCTTGAGCCGAACAGCTTCACCCCCGTGCTGTCCAGCATCAGGTGCATTGGGCCGCTGTTCGCTCGAACGCGTGGCTGTCGCCCGGCAAGGGTCCGCCTACAGTGTTGGGGTGGACGGCCCCACGGCATCTAGTGCCAAGATCGGCTGTCGGAAAAGGCCAATACAGGAGACCGTCCACATGCAGTTTAAACGCATCGCGGTAGACACGTCCAAGGCAACCTTCACCGTTCACGGGGTTGATGCTGAAGACCGTCCGATATTGAGGCAGAACTTAAGCCGGGCGCAGTTCGAGGCGTTTTGTCGCAAGCTTGCTCCAACCGAACTTGTGCTCGAGGCCTGTGGTGGTTCCCACCACTGGGGTCGCCTTCTCCAAAGTTGCGGTCATACGGTGCGGTTGATCCCGCCCCAGTATGTCAAACCTTTCGTCAAGCGTGGCAAGAACGACCGGAACGATGCTGCAGCTATCAGCGAGGCGGCCTCCCGCCCCGATATGCGCTCCGTCCCCGTTAAACCGCTGGCAAGCCAGGCAGAGGCGGTAGATCTCAGCGTCCGCGATCTGCTGATCCGCCAACGCACGCAGCTGGTCAACGCCATGCGCGGCCATGCCGCGGAGTTCGGGATCATCGCCGCGCGAGGCATCGCACAGGTTGGCCCGTTGTTGGACAAGATCGCTGGCAGCGAAATTCCACAAGCTGCGAAAGACGCGCTGGCTCAATTGGGCCAATGCATCGAGGATTTAGATGACCATCGAGCAGCGGTGGATCAGCGCTTGACCTCGCGTCATAAGGCCAACTCAGTCAGTCAGCGTCTGGCGGCGGT
>JBPBQE010000379.1:0-3044 GCA_050954595.1 Janthinobacterium lividum
AATGCAACAGAGCCCAATTGGAGCGGAGAAGCAGCAGGGCAAGGCGGGAAATCTGGCCAGGCAACTGGTCCAGGCTGACGCGGTGATCCTCGATGAGCTGGGCTACTTGCCGCTCCCCGCATCTGGGGGCGCCTTGTTGTTTCATCTGATCAGCCAGCTCTACGAGCAGACTTCGCTGATCGTCACCACCAACTTGTCATTTGCTGAATGGGTTACTGTATTCGGCGACGCCAAGATGACCACCGCTTTGCTGGATCGTATCACCCATCACTGCGACATCCTGGAAACCGGCAACGACTCGTTTCGATTTAAACACCGTAGCCAGCAACCCAAGATCCGCTGACCACCTGGAAACTTTTGGACGCTGTTCTGGAGTGCGCCCCTAGCGGTGGACAGTGTCAGGCTGCTGTTTTGACCGTCTGCTGGGCGTGTTGATCCTCGAACTGCACGGGACTGAGATAGCCCAAGGCCGAGTGCAGACGTCGTGAGTTGTAGACTTCGTCGATGAACCGCGGAAGGTCGGCAGTGACGTCCTCGAATGTCTCGTAGGCCGCCAGGTAAACGGCCTCGACCTTGAGCGTCTTCATGAAGCTCTCAGCCTTGGCATTGTCATACGGGTTACCGCGTCGGCTCATCGAACCCACCAGGCCATGAGCGGCCAGCAGCGCGCGATACGCCTCGGATGCGTATTGCGATCCACGGTCCGAGTGGTGGGTACAGCCCTTGGGCGGCGCGCGGTTTCCGATCGCCGCCTTCAGCGCCGCCATGGCAATTCGGGCATCCATGGATCGGCTGATCGCGTAGCCGACCACCTTGCGCGACCAGGCGTCCAGGATGGCCGCCAGGTAGACGAAGCCACCCGGAATGGCGACGTAGGTCAAATCCGCTACCCACAGTTGGTTTGGGCGGTCGGGAGCGATGTCCTTGGCCAGGTCCGGAAAGATCGGCCCGCCATGGTCACTGTCCGTCGTCGCCACGAAACGGCGACGCCGTTTGGGCTGCAGGCCATGCTCACGCATCAGCCGCCGGAGTTTCTTGCTGTTTACCACCACGCCATCATGGCGCAGCGCTGCTCCCACCCGGCGGTAGCCGTAACACTCGAACTCGTCACAGACCGTGCCGATCCGGGTAAGGAGAGCTTCAGTATCCAGCGGAATGGCCGGCATATCGTAGAAGGTCGATCGCGAAAGCCCCATCAGTTCGCACCCACGGGCAACGGAGACACCGCGGGGCCGGTGACGACGGAGGTGGTGGCGCTTCTCGGCCGGGGAGCATGCTTCAAAGCCCCCTTTAGCAGCTCGAGCTCCAATGCTTGCCGCCCCACCATCCGCTCCAGGGCTGCGATCTTGGCCTCGTATTCCTGGATCAGGTCTGCCGCTTGCGCATCCTCGTCAAAAGTACCGGCCTCGAACTTGCTGACCCAGATCCGGATCAGCTGCCGCGAAACGTCATGCTGCTTGGACAACGCGTGCAGGGTTTCACCCGCGATGAATTCCCCGGCGACTTGCCGCTTGAATGCGATGCTGTGTGAACGATGTCGTGCCATGACTTCCATCCTCCGGAAGCCCAGGCAGAGGGGTCAATCCATTTCGCCCAATCTGTCCACTCGAAGGGGCGCACTCCATTCCCTGGAAACTATTCAACGCTGATTGACACGGCTGGCGAGCGGGAAGCCTTCCTGCGTGAGGCGGACCGGGCCGATCGGGCGGTGAGAACACTTTGCATGACACTGACCTATGCCGGTTGTCGGAGGCGCTGGCGCTCACCGTCGACCGGGTTGACCTCGCCGCCGGTGTGCTCACCTTCGAGAGCCTGACGAAGCGACGGGACGGCGTCTACCGTAGCGTTCCCGTTCCCCCGGCTCTGCTCGAAGCACTCGACATGGTGCACGGCGTCCGCGAGCAGCAAGCTGGCAAGAGACACAGCCGGGGCGTTCTGCTTTGGCCCTGGAGCCGGATGACCGGCTGGCGGGCCGTGCACGATGTCATGGTCGCCGCCCGGCTCGAAGGACCGCATGCCTCGCCCAAGGGATTGCGGCACGGCTTCGGGGTGACGGCCGTCTCAGCAGGGATCCCACTCAACTTGGTCCAGAAATGGCTTGGGCACGCGCAGCTGACCACTACAGCCATTTATACCAGGACTCCCTGATCAGAACCGATGTGCCCAGTCGCGTAGTCCGAGCGACATGATGGTCCAGGGCTGATCGACGAGCTTGTTCCAAGCGTCGCAGCAATGGTCGACAAGATTGTCGTAGGACGTGAACACCCTGTTTGACAGCCAGTTGTCACGCATGAACTGCCAGACGTTCTCCTGCGGGTTCAGCTCCGGACATTTTGCCGGCAGCGGCACGATCGTCATGTTGTCTGGAACGATGAGCTTGGCCGAGAGATGCCATCCCGCCTGGTCCACCAGCAGTGCCGCATGTCGGCCGGGCGCAACCGCCGCCGAGATCGCCTTCAGGTGCAGCGCCATGCCTTCGGTGTTGCACCAGGGCAGGATAAGCGCGGCTCCCTTGCCCTCCCTGGGACAGATCGCGCCAAAGATGTAGGTCGACGCCGTTCGCTGATCCTGCGGCGCCGACGGGCGTGTACCCCGCCTAGCCCAGCGCCGGGTAATCTTGTTCTTCTGGCCGATGCGGGCCTCGTCGGCGAACCAAATTTCTATGCCGTCGGGCTCGACGCCCTTCTCGCGCCCGATTGCGTCCAGGCGCGCCGGGAGACTTTTTTGAAAGCGTCGATCGCGCCCTCCTTTTGGGCATGATGACGCGGACGCGCCGACAGCTTGCGAAACCCCATACGACGCAGCTCCCGGCTCAGCGTCTGCTTGGCGATCACCACCTGCCGCTCATCCCACAGCCACTGGCACAAATCGATCACGCGCCAGCGTACGACGCCATGGATCGCCGGCATCGGTCCGCTCTCGACGGCGGCGGCCACGGCCGCTCGATCCGCGTCGGTCAAACGCGACGGCTGCCCCGGCGGCTTGCGGTCGATCAGCCCGGCTGGGCCGTGTGCGTTGAATTTCACCACCCAGTCCCGCACGAT
>JBPBQE010000192.1:0-3039 GCA_050954595.1 Janthinobacterium lividum
GCTTTCTGTGCCTTGGCGGCCGCGCGTTGGTAGTCCTCGCCGGCATATGCCTCGATCCAGGCCTGGTATCGGTTGCGCCCGGACGACGCAGCGAAGGCGGCCATTCCGATCTCGGCATAGCCCATCACACAAGGGGCCAGGGCCACGTGCAAATCGAGGAGATCGCCCGCGGTGCCACGCTCGAGGACGAACCGCGTATAGGCGACGGTTTCCATTGCCTCGGTTTCGGCCGCCATCTCTGCCTCAGTCAGGCCCCATTCAGCGCAGTAGAGGACATGCAGTTTCGTTTCTGCGAGCAGCGTGCTCATACCGGCCGCAGCGTCGTGTAGGTCATCCAGATGCGTGCTCTTGTAGCCCGCAAGCGCGTAGGCCCGCACGAAGTGGATCAGGAACAGATAGTCCTGGCTGAGGTATCGACGAAACGCCGCTTCCGGCAGGCTGCCCTCGATCAGGCCCTCCACAAAGCGGTGCTTAACGTAATCGACCCAGAGTTGGCCAGCACCGTCCCGCAGGCGCTCGAACAGGTTCGTGTCAAGATTTTGCATGCACTCGTTCCCTCAACACTAGCCTGCGACGATACGCTTACTTCGGGCAATGCGTCGGAGCGCTACGACTTTGCCGAGAAACTGTCGAGCGGGGTCGATATGAACGGCAGCAACGATCCGTTGCGCGCCCAGTGGATCATCATTGAAGGGACGATTTAGGTGCACTTTCGGTCCACTGCTTGTCCGACAACCTGACATACTTCCGAAGCAGCACGAACCGGCACGCGAGCGAAAGCTGGTGCCTGTTGGCTCGATCGTGACGGTTTGGTCTGAGCGAAACACAGTAAGGTACGGACTGTGCTTAGGAGACTGGGAATGTATATCGGAACGGTCCGCCGACATGCACTCAGGTAAACGGCAGCCGAGTGGAATTCGCCTCCGGCTACGGCGCCGCCGCGAGCGTCTAGGCTAGCCAACTCGGCACCGGCAGGTTCTTGCTGCGCAGGAACTCCGGGTTGAAGAGTTTGCTCTGATAGCGGCTGCCGCTGTCACACAGCACCGTCACGATCGTATGGCCCGGCCCCATCGCGCGCGCCACTCGTATAGCTGCCGCAACGTTAAGGCCGGCCGAGCCGCCGACCGACAATCCCTCCTCTTTCAACAGCGCGAACACCTGCTCCAGCGCTTCGGCGTCCGGAATGCGAACCGCGTCGTCGATCGTCACACCATCCAGATTGGCGGGCACGCGGGATTGCCCGATCCCCTCGGTGATGGAACTGCCCTGCACCGACAGGTCGTTCGACTTGACCCACCCATACAGGCCGCTACCCTCGGGGTCCGCCAGCACGATCCGAACTGCCGCCTTCCTTTCCTTCAGCGCTAACGATACGCCGGCCAAGGTGCCCCCTGTGCCGCAGGCCGCGACGAACGCGTCCACCGTTCCATTGGTCTGCGCCCAGATCTCCGGGCCCATGGTGGCGCGGTGACCCTCCCGGTTGGCCAGGTTGTCGAATTGGTTGGCCCATACCGCGCCCATCTCCTCGGCCAGGCGGCGCGATACGTGCACGTAATTGCCGGGGTCGCGGAACGGCTTGGCGGGCACCAGGCGCAGGTCGGCACCAATCATGCGCAGGAAGTCGATCTTCTCGCGGCTCTGCGTCTCCGGCATCACGATCACGGAACGGTATCCGCGGGAATTGGCGACCAAGGTCAGGCCGATCCCCGTGTTCCCCGCGGTGCCTTCCACTACCGTTCCACCCGGCGCGAGCACGCCCCGGCGCTCCGCATCGTTGATGATCGCCAGCCCGGCGCGGTCTTTCACCGAGCCGCCAGGATTCATGAACTCCGCCTTGCCGAGGATGGTGCATCCCGTCTCCTCGGACGCCCGACGCAACTTGATCAGCGACGTGTTGCCGATCGCCTCCGCCAGATCGGCGGCTTGGCCCATACTCACTTGTATCATCTTAGCTATCCTGTGCTGTGCTGCACGTTTATTGCCGGCGTCGATCAGGCACGGCTGGACGTCCTGAACGCTCGGGTGCCTGCTGTAGGAACGCCAGATGAAGCGGCCCTGTTCCTGCCACCAGATTGCTACTGTTCACGTGAGCCGCCTCCGACGGCGAGACCCAGCCGTCGCGCGACCCGACAGAGCGCTCATCGATCCGGTTCCACCGTCGCGAACGCCGCCGCCGCCAGCAATCTGTCGGAGCGGTGCGTTCTGACGCTGACGGCAGATGCCGAACGCCGCTCCCCGCCAGGCCGCCCCGACAAGGCAAGCAGCAATGCTTCCGCTTGCACATCCGCCAGCGCGTAGAACACGCTCCGGGCCTCACGTCGCGTCGTCACCAGCCCAGCCTGACGCAATTCCGCCAGATATTGGGACAAGTTGGGCTGCCTGAGACCCAGTGCGTCCTCGATCTCGCTGACGGCCTTCTCACCGTCGAGCAGGTGCATGGCAATCCGCAGACGCGCTGGATTGGCCAGCGCCTTCAGCGTCGCGACGGTCGCCGGCACGTCGATCGGTTCCGGCCTCATCGAGCCCTGACTTTCTTCGACCGCGGCGACGAACCGGGAAGCGGTCCGGTGCGGTAATACCAGTCGCTCCCCTCGGCTTGGGCGTCGAACATCTGATCGGTCGTGAGCGGACTGGGAAGGATCACGTCATCACCCGGCATCCAGCCCTCGGGGGTCGACACGCTATGTTGGTCGGAGGTTCGTAGCGCGGCGAGCAGGCGCAGCAACTCCTCGACGTTACGGCCGGTCGTCATCGGATACCAGCTGATCGCGCGGATGATGCCTTCCGGGTCGATAACGAACGCGGCGCGCACCAATGCGGCGTCCGGCGCGTTCTGCGCGATCATGCCATACGCCGCCGCGATGGCCATCGAGGGGTCCTCGATAATCGGGAAGGGCACGGCGACGCCGAATTGCTGGTGGATGCTTCGAACCCAGGCGACGTGCGAAAACAGGCTATCCACGGACAGCGCAAGCAAGGCGCAGCCGAGGGCGTCGAAACGGGCCGATGCGCGCGAGAAGGCGATGAACTCGCTGGTGC
>JBPBQE010000113.1:0-3039 GCA_050954595.1 Janthinobacterium lividum
GTGGTAAAGCATCAAGAACCGACAAGATCTCCAGTCAAGGATGCCGAATGACCTATCTCGTAGCTGCCGATTGCCCCACCGAGCCCGCCGGCGACCGGTTCCGGGCCTTGGTCGACGCTGGTTGGATCGTGCGCATGCCTGGCGCGCATAACGGCATGGCCGCGTTGCAGGCCAAGGCGGCCGGGTTCCCGGCACTGTATCTGTCCGGCGCGGCGATGACGGCGAGCATGGGCTTGCCCGATCTCGGCATGGTCACGGTCGACGAGGTGTGCTTCTTCGTGCGCCAGATTACCCGGTCGTCCGGTCTGCCGCTGCTGGTCGATGGCGACACCGGCTATGGCGAGGCGCTGAACGTGATGGCGATGGTGCGCTCGTTCGAGGATGCCGGCGCGGCGGCGGTGCAGATCGAGGACCAGGTGCTGCCGAAGAAATGCGGCCATCTCAACGACAAGCGGCTGGCCGACGTGCAGGACATGGCGACCAAGGTGGCTGCAGCCCGCAAGGCACGGCGCCACCTTTACATCATCGCCCGCACCGATGCCGCGGCGAGCGAGGGCATGGACGGGGCCGTGGCGCGCGCCGAGCGCTACATGGAAGCCGGGGCGGACGCGATCTTCCCCGAGGCGCTGCATTCGGCCGAGATGTTCCGCGAGTTCGCCCGCCGCATGCCGGGCGTGCCGTTGCTGGCCAACATGACCGAATTCGGCCGCACGCCGTTCTTCACTGCCGACGAGTTCCAGGCCATGGGCTACCGCATGGTGATCTGGCCGGTCAGCAGCCTGCGCGTGGCCAACAAGGCGCAGGAAACGCTGTATGCCGCGATCAAGGCCGATGGCGGCACGCAGAACCAGGTCGACCGCATGCAGACGCGGGCCGAGCTCTACGCAACGATCGACTACGCGGGCTACGAGTCGCTGGACGCCAGCATCGTCAGCACCGTGATCCCGCACGGGATGCCGCAGCGGAGCTGACGGCTTTACAAACCCGGCACCCTGTTTCAGAGCGTTGCCGAACCACAATAGTGAGAAACCGACATGGCCAAGGGTTACTGGGTAAGCTGCTATCGCGCGGTGCACGATCAGGACAAGCTGGCGGCCTACGCCAAGCTCGCCGCACCGGCGATCCAAGCGCATGGCGGCGCGTTCGTCATCCGCGGCGTCGCCACCGAGGCGCATGAGGCCGGCATCGTCGGGCGCACGGTCGTAGTCGAGTTCGATAGCGTCGAGGCCGCCAAGAAGGCCTACGCCAGCACCGAGTATGCCGCCGCACTGGAGGCGCTGAAGGGCGGCGTCGAGCGCGATTTCCGTATCGCCGAGGGCGTGGGCTGAAGGCTCCGCTCTACATCGGCAGCGAGATCTACCGCGGGTCGACCTATGGCCCGACGCACCCGCTGGCGATCCCGCGGGTGACGATCTGCACCGATTTGTGCCGTGCGATGGGCTGGCTGGACGAGAGCCAGTTCCGCACCGCGCCGATGGCGGACCTCGATGCCGTGCTGCGCTTCCATGACCCGGCTTACGTTGACGCTCTTCGCCGTGCCGAGGAGACCCAATCCGTCTCCGACGCCGATCGCGAGCGGTTCCGGATCGGCGCAGAAGGAAATCCGGTTTATGCCGAGATCTACCGTCGCCCGATGACCTCGGCCGGCGGCGTCATGCTCGCCTGCCGTCTCGCGCTCGAGGGTGGTATCGTTCATTGCCCCGGTGGCGGTACCCATCACGGGCGACCGGCGCGGGCGAGCGGGTTCTGTTACCTCAACGACCCCGTGCTCGGCCTGCTGACCTGGCTCGAAGCCGGGCTCGACAACATCGTCTACCTCGACATCGACGCGCATCACGGTGACGGCGTGCAGGACGCGTTTCACGACGACGACCGGGTTCTGACGATCAGCATCCACGAGGCTGGGCGCTGGCCGTTCAGCGGCAAGGTTGAGGATCGAGCGGGCGGGGCGGCCCGTAACCTGCCGGTGCCGGCCGGGTTCAACGACTCCGAGATGCGCTGGGTAATGGAGCAAGCCGTGCTGCCATTGATCCGCGAGCGCCGGCCGCAAGCCATCTTCCTGCAATGCGGTGCGGACTCCCTGGAGGAGGACCCCCTGGCGAAGCTGTCTTTGAGCAACAACGCGTATTTTACCGCGGCGGCGGCGCTGATGGACCTGACGCCGCGCCTCGTGGTCACCGGCGGCGGCGGCTACAATCCCTACACGGTCGGGCGTTGCTGGGCCGGTGTGTGGGCGGTGTTGAACGGCATCGACATTCCGGACCGCACCACGCCGGCGGCAGAAGCCATCTTGCGTGCGTTGGTCTACAACCGCGCGGCCGGGCGCAATCCGCCGGCGCATTGGTTCACTACGATCAGGGACGAGCCGCGTGACGGCGTCGTCCGTGACGACGTCAAGCGCGTGGCGTCGCTCACATTCCCGGAAAGGCTTGAAGCATGAGGCGTAGATCATTGGTTCTAGGTTCGTTGGGCGCTGCAGTGATCGTTCAGGCCGAGGCGCAGGAGATTACCGCGCCGCAGCCGGAGCTGCCGAAGGAGAAACTCACGATCGTCACCCGCGATGGCAAGCGCCACGAGTTCAACGTCGAGATGGCGCTCTCGCCGCAGCAGCAGGAAACCGGCCTGATGTTCCGCAAGACGGTGCCGGCCGATGGCGGCATGCTGTTCGACTGGGGTAGCCCGCGCGACAGCATGATGTGGATGCGGAACACGGTCTCGTCACTCGACATGGTGTTCATCAATCAGGACGGCACGATCCGCCATATTGCCGAGAACACGACGCCGGAAAGCCTGGCAACGATCGATAGCGGCGGCGCCGTCCGTGCCACTCTCGAACTGGCGGCAGGCACGGCACGCCGACTTGGCATCCATGTGGGCGACAAGGTCGAGCAACGGATCTTCGAAAAGGGTTGAGCCTAACGCTTGCGCCGAAGGCCGGCCCGTTCCATAGGAAGGGCTTGGTCCGGGGTGTAGTACAGCCTGGTAGTACGCCTGCTTTGGGAGCAGGAGGCCGGAGGTTCGAATCCTCTCGCCCCGACC
>JBPBQE010000391.1:0-3032 GCA_050954595.1 Janthinobacterium lividum
TAGTCTGCTCGCGAAACGCCTGAAGCCCACGACCAACGCCGCGGTAATCGAACCCTGCCTCCAAAAAAACCGCCGGGTCGAACACGTTTCTCAGATCCATCAGCAACCGGCCCCGCATGAGGTCGGCCAGTCGCTCCGGCGACAAGGCGCGAAACTCGTTCCATTCGGTCACGAGGATCAAAGCGTCGGCGCCGGTGGCAGCGTCGTAGGCGTCCGCACAAAACTGAACCGATGGTGGCAATAGATCCTTCGCATGCGACATCCCGACCGGGTCGAACGTTCTCAAGATCGCTCCTTCTTCGGCCAGCCGCGACACGATCGGAATGCTCGGCGCATCCCGCATGTCGTCCGTCTCCGGCTTGAACGTCAGGCCGAGCACGGCGATGACCTTGCCATGCACGGAGCCGCCGAACGCTTGGACGATCCGTGCCGACATCGCTGATTTCCGCGCATCGTTCACGGCCACGGTCGCTTCGACCAACCGTGACGGTGCGCCCCAATCCTGCGCGATCCGCATCAGCGCCAGGGTGTCCTTCGGAAAACAACTGCCGCCGAAGCCCGGGCCCGCATTGAGGAACTTGCGCCCAATCCGGCCATCCAGTCCTATGCCCCGCGCAACGTCCTGAACGTCGGCCCCGACCCGTTCGCACAGATCGGCCATTTCGTTGATGAACGTCACCTTCATCGCCAGGAAGGAGTTGGCCGCATACTTGGTGAGTTCGGCCGTCTCCAGGCTGGTGAATAGAATTGGCGCTTCGATCAGATATAACGGGCGATACAGGCGACGCAGGACCTCTCGTGCCCGCTCGCTTTCGGCCCCGATCACCACCCGGTCCGGACGCATGAAATCGCCAATGGCGCTTCCTTCGCGCAGGAACTCCGGATTGCTGGCGACATCGAATTCGAGCTCAGGGCGCGCATGTCGCATGATCTGAGCGATACGTCGGCCGGTCCCGACCGGCACGGTCGACTTGGTCACCACGACGGCATAGCCGGTCAAGGCGCGCGCGACCTGTTCCGCGGCAGCGTTGACATAGCTGACGTCGGCGTGGCCGTCGCCTCGCCGGGTCGGCGTGCCGACCGCGATGAAGACGGCTTCGACCCCGGCAACGGCGGTAGCGAGATCGTCGGAGAACGTCAGCCGCCCCGCGGCGACGTTTTCCGCAACCAGCCGATCGAGCCCCGGCTCGTAAATCGGAATACGCCCATTCTGTAAGGCATCGAGCTTCGTGGCATCGGTCTCGACGACCGCTACTTCGACGCCGAGGTCTGCAAAGCAGGCACCGGACACAAGTCCGACATACCCGCCACCAATCATCGCGATACGCACAGCGCAAACCCCTTTCGTGCACCCGTCATCGACACATTACCCTGCAAAGGATGCAGCCTGTCTCAGTCGGGGGCGTTGATTATTGAATCATCCCGTTTGAACGGGCGGTCTTCCAAGTCGCGGGCGTAGACCATATCGATCACCCGTCGAGCCTCGTCCTGGCGTTGCTTCTGCAAGGTTTCGACGGTTTCGAGCGCGGTCTTGCACGCTGTTAGTTCGGCCCGGCGCCGCATCGTCTCCGCCTGCCGGTCGAGCAACACCTGACGTGCCGATGCGACCTGCCGCCGGGCTTCCGGCAACCAGGCTGCAAATGCCTCGACCATTGCATCGGTGCCGTGAATGTCCGTTGCCGCTTCGGTCTCCTGTGCGATCAGTAATTCGAGTCGATGGCTTTCCTGCTCCGCCTTATCCTCGAAAACCAAGGCTTCCACCAACCTTCGTTGACTCTCGTCGCACGCGACTTGCCGCACTTTGATCAGGGTTGCCAGCGGATCACGCGCCATTGCCGTCTCCAATGATCGCTTTCAGCTTCTCGAACGCATCGTCGAGCGTGCTGCTTTCACCCCGACCTTGCGTCAACAGGGCCTCCACCTGCGGCGCAAGCTCGAGTGCTTCGTCGGCGGCAGCATCGTTGCCCGGCTGATACGCACCGAGTCTGACCAGGTCGGCCAACTCCGCCTGGGTCGCGAGCATCTCCCGGGCACGCCGTACCGCCACGCGCTCATCTGCCTGCAAGCAACCCGGCACCGTTCTCGACAGCGATCGTAACACGTCGACCGCCGGGTAACGCCCTCGCTCGCCGATCCGGCGATCCAGCACGACGTGACCATCGAGAATTCCGCGCACGGCGTCGGCAACCGGCTCGTTATGGTCGTCTCCTTCGACCAGAACGGTGAAGATCGCGGTGATATGTCCTGCCTTGCCATTGTCCGGGCCAGGTCCGGCCCGTTCGAGTAGCCGAGGCAACTCGGCAAACACGCTCGGCGGATACCCACGCGTCGCCGGTGGTTCCCCGGCTGCGAGCCCGATCTCGCGAAGCGCAAGACAGAACCGGGTGACGCTGTCCATCAAGAGCAGAACCGATTTTCCCTGATCCCGGAAATACTCGGCAACGGTCATGGCCGCATACGCAGCCTCTCGCCGCATCAACGGCGGCTGGTCCGACGTCGCAACGATGACCGCGGATCTCGCGAGCCCGGCCGGCCCAAGATCATCCTCGATGAACTCTCGCAACTCCCGCCCGCGCTCGCCCACCAGTGCGAATACGATCACATCGCAGTCGGCCTGCTGCGCCATCATCGCCATCATCGTCGACTTGCCCACACCCGACCCGGCGAACAATCCAAGCCGCTGTCCGCTCCGACATGTGGCGAATAGATCAAGCGCGCGAACGCCCAGGCTTACTCGCTCCCCCAGCCGAGAGCGCTGTGCTGCCTGCGGTGGATCGGCACGCACCGAGCAGGCTACTCCCTCTCCGAGGGATCCCAACCCGTCGAGCGGCGTGCCAAGCGGGTCCACGACTCGCCCGAGCCAGCCATCACCGACCCGCAACTGCGATGTCGTTGGCTCCGCACCAGATCCTAACCGAACTAGTGCGGGAGCACCGACACCCAGACCATTAAGATCGCCAAATGCTTGCGCTCGAGCGCGCCCGCCCCGAAAGCCAACGATTTCAGCAGAAATCTGCCCGCCATCTCTGGCG
>JBPBQE010000366.1:0-3031 GCA_050954595.1 Janthinobacterium lividum
GGGGCGAGCCGGACATCGCGCCGGTGGAACTGCCCGCCACCTTTTCCGCCATCTTGCGTCCCTATCAACAGCACGGGGTGGAGTGGTTACAGCATCTTGCATCGCACGGACTGAACGGCTTCCTCGCCGACGAGATGGGGCTGGGCAAGACCGCGCAGACCATCGCCCACGTCGCCGTCGAGCATGCGGCGGGACGGCTGGATCGTCCCGCGCTGATCGTGGTTCCGACCAGCCTGATCGCGAACTGGACGGCGGAACTGGCGAAGTTCGCGCCGCACCTGCGTGTGGCCGTGCTGCACGGACTCGATCGTCATGAGCGCCGCGGTCGGCTCGGCGACATTGATGTGGCAATCACCACCTACACCGTGCTTGCCCGTGACATCGAGCAGATGCGGGAGCTGGCATGGCATCTGGTGGTGCTTGACGAGGCACAGGCGATCAAGAACCCGGATGCCAAGGCGACACGCGCTGCGTGCCAACTCGACACCCGTCACCGGCTTTGTCTGTCCGGCACTCCGATCGAGAACAACCTGGAAGAGCTATGGTCGCAGTTCGCCTTTCTGATGCCAGGCCTGTTCGGCGAGCGGCGCACCTTCACCAGACGATTTCGCACTCCGATCGAACAGCGGGGTGACGACGTGCGCCGGGCACAGCTCGTGCGCCGGATCAGGCCGTTCATCCTGCGCCGGATCAAGGCCGACGTCGCCACTGAGCTGCCGCCCAAGCACACCATCCTGCGCCGCATCACCCTCGCCCCGGCGCAACGCGAATTCTATGAAGCGATACGCTGCACGCTGCTCGACAAGGTGCGCGCCCAGGTCGCCGAGTACAGCCTGGCTGCAAGCCGCATCGTGGTGCTGGACGCGTTGCTGAAGTTGCGGCAGGCCTGCTGCGACCCCCAGCTGGTGAAGCTGCCGTCGGCGCAACAGGTCAAGGTATCGAGCAAACTCGACGATCTGCTGGAGATGCTGACGGAAATGATTCCGGAAGGCCGGCGTGTGCTGCTGTTCTCGCAGTTTACCTCCATGCTGGACCTCATCAAGCCGAAGCTTGTCGAGGCGAACATTCGCTTCGTGGAACTGCGCGGCGATACGCGGGACCGGGCAGAGCCGGTGCGCGCGTTTCAGAACGGCGAGGTGCCGCTGTTCCTGATCAGCCTTAAGGCCGGTGGGCGCGGCTTGAACCTGACCGCGGCCGACACGGTGATCCATTACGATCCGTGGTGGAACCCGGCTGTAGAGGACCAGGCCTCAGATCGGGCGCATCGCATCGGCCAGGTCAATCCAGTGTTTGTCTACAAGCTGGTCGCCGCCGATACGGTCGAGGAGCGGATCATCGAGCTGCAACAGCGTAAGGCTGAACTCGCCGGTATCGCATTCGGGGAGACCGTCGAGCTGACTTCGCTCGAACTGGACGACATTGATTACCTGTTCGGGACGCCACTCCAACTGGTGGCGTGACAACTCTCGAACCCTGGCAACGCTGGTCGGAATGCGGACCTGCTAAGATCCACTCATCGCCGTTCCGGTCTTCGGGGCGGACCGCCCGCTCTCGGACATTCATGCTGGCGGCCCACAACTGTCCAGCATCGGCGGTAGCTGGGCCGAACCTATCGTGCCGATTACGGGTCTAAAGTAGCTAGAAGCGTGGTGACTTAACGTCCGCTTCTTGCGGATCTTGCCCAAAAACGGCCGGTCCGGTTTCGGCCAGATCAGCAAGAAGTGGCTTGCCAACAACGCTTCCAAAGCCATTCATTTCCACACGAACCAACGGCAGTAAATGTCATAGCCAAGTGAATGCATCGAATTCACGGCCAAAGAAGATCCGCGCAGCCCGCTCATACACCTTCTGTCCGGCATCTCCGTTGGTAAGGACCACCAGCCCGTCTCCGGTTGCCAGATCGATCAGGAACAGGTTTGCCACGCCGCTGTTGCTCCCCCAGTGCCAGGCAAATCGCCTGCCCGCGGTTCCATCGAGGCCCCAGCCCAGGCCCCAGGACAAATCGCCCTTCACGGAAATCGCAGGCACATTCAGGACAGGAAAATGCCGCGTGAATTTCAGGAAGCGCGCATAGTCGCCGGCTGTGGTCCACAAGCCGGCCGCCATATTGGGTGTCATGTAGATCGGCAATCCAGGTTTGCCCGATGCCACCGCCGCCGCGACCCGCTCCGTTTCTGTCCATTGCTGCACCGGTTTCGCCGGACCGGCGTCCCGTCGGTGCGCAAAGCCGGCCGGACCCTGATCCGGTAGCACCGCCCCTGATCCGTCATGCGCCCATGCGACCGCAGGCGCATGGTCCACGGGCCATCCATACGTGCTCTGGACCATGCCCGCCGGCCCGAATACGCGTGCTGCGACAACCTGTGCCGCTGACTGCCCGGTCACCGCTTCGACCAGCCTTCCCAGCAGAACGAAACCCTCGCCGGAGTAGCGAAATCTGGAACCGGGAGCGTACGAGCCGACCAGGGGCTCGCCCGCGTCGGTACGCCAGTTGGGCAGTCCGCTGGAATGCGACAGCAGATGACGTGGCGTGATGGCACAAGTCGCCGGATCTTCGGTGAAGGCGACGTTCTGGATCACCGGACGGTCCAGATCGATCAGACCGGCATGGACGAGGTCATGGACCGCCACCGCCAGCACGGATTTGGACAGCGAAGCTGCTTCGAACAGCGTATCCGCCGTCGCTGCCAGCGTTCCTGCTCTCGCAAAGCCTTCGGCGTGAGCCTTGATAGTTCCGGATTGGTCGATGGTGGCCCAGCTTACACCCGGAACGGACGCAAGCGTCATCCAGGAGGTCAGGCTGGCAAGCTCGTCCATCGCGGCACCGCGCGCCGAGCCAGGCGCAGTCATTGCCGCAGCGGCAGCGCCCGAAATGGCGAGCCAGCTCCGTCGTGTCACGTTCTGCATCGTTATCCTCTCGAACCGAGGCACACCAGCCGATGCCGTCGGCAGTGTCGAGACGCCTGCCAGGAAGGCTGTCAACTGCGAACCGCGGACGGCCTCGCGACCACCCAACCGCCCACCGTGGGTC
>JBPBQE010000059.1:0-3021 GCA_050954595.1 Janthinobacterium lividum
CGTGTCCTCCCTAGACGGAGAAACTGTTCGGACAGACCGGCGAAAAGGTTACGGCGCGGCAGCGAATTCCGGAGCGCTTGATGTCGGTGGTCGCTGCGCGAAGATTATGCCGCGTCACCGCCGATCCGTCCCATTGTCTCAAGATCGGCGCCGTCGCCCGCCGAAACTGATTCCGCCCCTACCACCGCGCGATCATGCGCAGGATGGTCTGGGAACTGGAGGAGACCAGCCCAAGCCCGACCGAATACCAGACGGCGATATAGAGCGGGTCGTCGGACGGGCAGGCGAACACGAACACGAAGGCGCCACAGGCGGCAGCGCCGATGCCGGCTGCCCAGGCGGTACCCCCGCGATCCACCGGGGCGCCGCGATTCAGCAGGACGCCCAGGGCAATGGCCGTGGGAATTGCCAGCACCGACATCTTCCACACGCAACCGATTCCCTGGCGCCAGTTCAAGCGTTCCACCAGGGGCCCCAAACCGTAGCGTGCCGAGTCGAGCAGCCAGCCCAGCGCCACGCAGGCCAGCAGGATCAGAACCGTCGCGCGCAGACCGGGCCGGGGCGAGCGCGACGGATCGAGCGAGATGATCGCCGATCCCATCCCTGCGGTC
Source organism: Janthinobacterium lividum (assembly GCA_050954595.1). GTDB lineage: Bacteria > Pseudomonadota > Alphaproteobacteria > Acetobacterales > Acetobacteraceae > JAVVHH01. Next base: position 612 of record JBPBQE010000059.1, read on the forward strand.
GCGATCGCCACCATGCTGCCCAGCTTCCACCACCAGGAGGGCTGGTCCAGCGCCTGATGCATGTTATGGCGCATGCCGCCCATGAGCAGGAACAGCGCCAGCTCGACCGCAACGATGGCTGCGAGCACGGCGGCATCCCGGAGCGGGGTGCGGCGTCCCACCGGATGCAGCCGGCTGGCGAGTTGCTCGATCAGCAGGTCGGATGTCACGGCTTTCGCGGGAGGCGGGATCCTACTCGGCATCGTTGTCTCCCTTGGCAAGCGAGCTCAACCGGCGCAAGCCGCGATGGATGTTGACCTTGACCAGGGATGGGCTCTGTCCGGCGCTAATAGCGGCTTCGTCGATGCTCAGGCCTCCAAGCTTCACCAGGCGGATCACCTCGGCCTGTGCCGGCTTCAGATGATCGAGAAGCCTGTTCAGGGTCGAGGCGTTCGTGACCTCGTCGCCGTGATCGCCCACGGTGACGGTCGTCTCGTCCAGCGTCTCGGTCGGCGCCGTTCGCATCAGGCGGAGCCGATCGATCCATTTGTGACGGGCGATGGCCGCCAGCCAGTGCGTGAAGGGCCGCGACGGATCGTAGGTGTGTCGCTTCTCGTGCACGGCGAGCAGGGTATCCTGCACGGCATCCTCCTGCATCGACGGAGGAAGCCGGCGCCCGTAATACCGCCGGAGCCACCGGGTCACCTCCGCCAGCAGGTTCCGATAGCTCTGGGCATCGCCATCCTGCGCGGCCGCCATCCACGCGCTCCAGTCGGACTCCGGCAAGTGTTGCCCCCCTTCTCTGCCGGCAGGTGACAGCTTACATCGTCGCAAGCCAGACTACTCAAGCCCGAACCGTTCCAGACCATGCCGCCGGGTCCAGACTGCTCAGCCCAGGCTGCCCGGGGCCAGGCCGATGCCGGCGGTGGCCAGGATCGGGGATGGCAGGAAGCGGTCCGGAAAACGGCACCGCAACGCCTCGATTTTGGGGCGGTCGAAGGTGGCGATGTAGCTGTTGTCCGGATGCAAATCGAGGAAATTCTGGTGATAATCCTCCGCGGCGAAGAAGCCGTGGTCCGGCACCACCTGCGTCGCGATCGGCCGCGTGAACGGGTGCGCGGCGTCGAGCTGGGCGATATAGGCGCTGGCGACCCGCGCCTGCTGCACGGAGGTGGTGAACACCGCCGAACGATACTGGCTCCCAGCGTCCGGGTACTGGCCGCCGGTCTGGGTCGGGTCGAGCGCCACCGACAGGAACACCCGCAGCAGCTCGCCATAGGAGATGTGCGACGGGTCAAACACTACCTTCACCGACTCGGCGTGGCCGGTGGTCCCGGTGCTGACGGTCTCGTACTGGGCGGTATCGGCGGAGCCGCCGTCGTAGCCGGCGTTGGTGCCCACGACCCCTTTGACCCGCTGCATCACGCCCTGCACGCCCCAGAAACAGCCGCCGGCGAAGATCGCCGTCTCCAGACGGGGACCGCCCAGCGGCTCGTCTACCGCCGGTGCGGGTAGCAGGGCGTCGCCCGGCGTCATGGCAGGGGCGAGGGTCGCGGCGATCGCGGCAGGGGTCGCATACGGGATCGTCCCGCTGACGCCGCCCGCCAGCAACGCGGCGGCAAGAAAGCAACCATGGCGTTTCATCGGACTATCCTCCTTCAGGCTTTGGTGAAGGTCATGGCGACGCCGTTCATGCAGTAGCGGAGCCCGGTCGGTTGCGGCACATCGTCGAAGACGTGGCCGAGATGGCCGCCGCAGGTCGGGCAGTGCACCTCGGTCCGCGACATCAGCAGGCTATGATCCTTTCTGGTCTGCACGGCGTTCGGCAGCGGTGCCCAGAGGGACGGCCAGCCGGTGCCGCTGTCGAACTTGGTGCCGGCGTCGAACAGCGGCTGGGCACAACCGTCGCAGATGAAGCGCCCGGGGCCCGACACATGCAGCAGGTTGCTGCTCCAGGGCGCCTCCGTGCCCTGTTCGCGCAGCACCTCGAAGGCGGCGGGCGCCAGCAGCGCACGCCATTCGGCATCGGTATGCTGCACGGGGAAGACGGCGTTCGTCGTGGCCCCGGCGCCGTGGCGGTCGAGCAGGGTAGCGACCACCACCGTAGCGCCTGCGGCGGCGGAGGCACGTCTGGTATAGTCCATCATGATGCCGCTCCGATCGGGCGCCTTGGCGGCCCGCTGCACCCAGTTCGGAGCCGATGCCCGAATGGTTACGGTGCGCTGCACGCAAAAATAGTCTCAACCCCTGTAACTGATGGCCTGCGACCACCGAATGCTGGACCGTCAACCAGCCCGAGATGCCGAGGAGGCCGATCCATGTCCCATAGCGTTCGACGGGTGGGGTCGCGCCGTGCCCATCCCGTGATCGTCCGAGTGTGCCACTGGGTGGCGGCCGCGGCGATGGTGTGCATGATCATGAGCGGCTGGCA
>JBPBQE010000025.1:0-3012 GCA_050954595.1 Janthinobacterium lividum
TACCGTGGTCTGCACAGATCAATCCGTCTCAATCGCCCGTGCAGAGCACCGCATCCCCGGGGCAATGGCAAGGCTTGGTCTGGTCGACCGGCTCGAGTTAGCGGCGTTCGGTGACGAACTCCTCCTCACCAATTGCCGCCAGGCCGGTGCTGCACTCGCGCAGGATTTCCGGGATGATCGTCTTCACCTGGAAGTAGCCACGCGTGGATTTCGGCCACACGCGCTCGTCCCACTCGCGGCGTACCCGCGTGCATCCGGTTGGCAGCGCGTCGGCCGAGGGGCCGACGGGCGCCCAGGCGGTGACGATCGGCAGTCCATCGGCCCAACCTTTGGTCACCGGGCCAGCCGGACAGCCGAAATGTTCGGCGGCGCGCGAGAGAGCGTCGGCCATCGCCGCCTCGTCAGCACGGCGGACGAGTTCCACCGCAGCGGGCGCATGGGCCAGCATGCCGCCGACCCGCGTCACGCGGGCGCGGCCGAGCGGCAGGGTTTCCGGGTTCAGGTCGTCGAGATGCAGCAGCAACGCGACATCGCCGGCCGGTGCCGCGTCGGCAGCCGGGATAGGGCGGACGGGTGCCGGATGGCTTTCCTCCAGCGCTGCCGGGTCCTCGTCGAGGCCGGTGGGCGAATACCGGCCGTCCGTGAAACGGTGGATATTGTCGGCGCGGGCGGCGTAGTTCTTGCCCCGCGTGTGCAGCCCGGCGACCCAGCGCCAGGACAGCGTGTTGCTGGCCGGGTCGCCGTCGATCAGGTGCCGCAAAAAGAACTCGGCGCCGAGCGCCCAGGGCAGCCGCAAGGTGAAGATCCAGATCGAGGCGAACCACATCCTGGTGTGATTGTGCAGCCACCCCGTCTCGACCAGCTCGATCGCCCAATCATCGAAGCACTCGATGCCGGTGCGTCCGGAAACGGCGTCTTCGAACACACGTCGCTGGCCGGAGCTGGTGGCCAGGTTGTTGTGATCATGGGCGGCCAGGTCCAGGTAATCCGGCCAGATCTTCGGGTGCGTCTCGAGGTAGCCTTTGAAGTACGACCGCCAGAACACCTCGTCGACGAATTTTGCCGCCGTGCCGGGGCCATGCACGGCCAGCGATGCGGCGATCACTTCCTGTTCGAGGATCAGCCGGCGCCGCAGATAGGGGGAGAGCGCGGTGGTGGTCGGCTCCAGGTCCGGTCCGCGATCGGTGTTGCGATGCGCGGCATAGGCGTGCCCGGTGCGCGGCACGATGGCAGCCAGGTGATCCAGAGCGGCTGCGCGGGTGAGCGTGAAGGAGCGTTCCATGGAGGGCATGTGGGCCGGGTTGCCCGGAGCGCCAGTTGGGCGGTGGCCGAACCTGCTCGCTAAAGCAGCACCGATCGATGCATATGCGTCCGCTGCATGGAGCACCCTGCGTCGTTGATCTGGAAATCGTGCCTCGTCCTGTTCCTGCTGCTCTACGTGCTGCCGCTCGGTCTTTCCGCGTTTCGCTACTGGCAGACGGGGATGGGCGGCGACTGGCGCAATGCCGACCGGACCAGCGCCAGGCTGCTGCCGCCGGTATCGGCGCCCGGTGCCGTGATCCGCGTGTTCTGCGCGCCCACGGTGCGCTGGCGGTCGATCTTCGCCGTGCATTGCTGGATCGTGCTCAAGCCGGAGGGCGCGGTCGCCTATACGCGGTTCGACTACACCGCCTGGGGCGATCCGGTCCGCCGCAACGGCTTCGAACCAGACGGCCGCTGGTTCGGGGGCACGCCCGCGACCGTGTTCGCAGTCGACGGTGCCGCGGCCGACGCGATGATCCCGGCCATGCTGGCGGCGGTTGAGGATTACCGGTTCAGCACCCTGGGCGACTATCGCGCCTGGCCCGGCCCGAACTCCAACACCTTTGTCGCCGCAATCCTCGACGCGGTGCCCGGCCACGGTGCGGTGCTGCCGCCCAACGCGATCGGCAAGGACTTTCCGTACGACGATCGCTGGCTACGTCTGACGCCATCGCGGACGGGTCTGACGCTGCGCCTCGGTGGCTATGCCGGGCTCACTGTCGCGTGGGTCGAAGGGCTTGAATTGAACCTGCTCGGCGCCGTCGCCGGGCTGGACCTGCGCAGGCCGGCGCTCAAGCTGCCGGGCTGGGGGCGGATCGCGCCTTGGGAGATCAGCCGTTGATGGCACACGATTTGCTGCGTTAGGGTCCAGCCGCGCGAGTCACACGCCGCGTCGCGCGGTGCATGAAAGGTCAATATGTTCAGACGTACCCTCCTGATCGTGTCCGCGCTCGTGAGCTTCGCCACGGTGGCGCGCGCAGCCGACGACATCCTGATCGGCGCCGTGTACCCGCTTTCCGGCGCGGCCGCAGCGATCGGAGCCGACGCGCAGGCCGCCATCGAAACCGAAGCGGCCATCATCAACGGCGGCGAGAACGTCCCGAGCATGCTGTTCGGCAATGGCGGCGGCTTGCCGAACCTCGGCGGCGCGCACGTCAAGATCGTCTGGGCCGACAGCCAGAACAATCCGCAGATCGCGCGCACGGAGGCCGAGCGGTTGATCACGCAAGGCAAGGTGGTCGCCATCATCGGCAGCTACACCAGCGCCACTGCGGTCACCATCAGCCAGATCTGCGACCGCTATCAGATCCCCTACATCTCGGCCGACAACTCCTCGCCGAGCCTGAACAAGCAGGGCCTGTCCTGGTTCTTCCGCCCGTCGCCGACCGATGTCGGGTTCACCGGCTCGATGTTCGACTTCATCGACTGGGCCGGCAAGAACGGCCACCCCATCGGCAGCGTGGCCATCATCCACGAGAACTCCGTCTTCGGCACCGATAGCGCCAAGTTGCAGGCGTCGATGGCGGAAAAGGCCGGCATCAAGGTCGCCGCCGACCTCGCCTACCAGGCCAGCACGCCGTCGCTCTCCGTCGAGGCGCAGCGGCTCAAGGCAGCCGACGCGGACCTCGTTCTGCCCTCCTCCTACACCAGCGACGCCATTCTGCTGATGCGCTCCATGCACGATGCCGGCTACACGCCCAAGGCGGTTCT
>JBPBQE010000310.1:0-3010 GCA_050954595.1 Janthinobacterium lividum
CCGCGAAGCTCGCACAAGCGATGGCGCTCGTTCAGGGACACCGGAGTTGTGCGATCCCCGACCCGGGATCCGTCGTGTTGGACCAGGGCCGGCCAGTTTGTCGTCGTCTCACGCGTGACGTGCCATGGAATGACCGGAAGGAGAGCTGTTGGCCAGAAGCATCATGTCGTGCGTCCGCGTGGTTTGCCTGCTGAGCTTTGCGGCGGTCGCCACGTACCTGGCCACGCTTGCGTTGGTCGGCCTGCTTCAGCGGCCGCGATCGGCGGACCTCGCGGTGGTGCTGGGCAACACCGTCACACCTGAAGGCGAACCCTCCTTCCGGCTGCAGGCCCGGCTGGATTCGGCCGTGCGGCTGTACCGGTCCGGAACCGTGCGACGGGTCCTGGTCAGCGGGGGCCTGGAGGAGTCCGGGCACCGTGACGAAGCCTCCGTCATGGCGGCCTATCTGCGCACCCGAGGCGTGCCCCTCGAAGCAATCCTGGAGGACCCTGCCGGCACGGACAGGCTGGAAACGGCCAGGCATACCGTCGCGGTGGCGAAACCGGGCACGGGCGTTGTCGTGGTGAGCCAATAGTTCCACCTGCCGCGCGCCATGCTGGCCATGCGGCGGTTCGGGCTGCGCGAAGTGTCCGGTGACTGGCCGCGCTGGTTCGAAGCCAGGGATACCTATTCCTTCCTGCGCGAAGCGGTGGCGCTGCCGTTCTATGCGGCGAGGTCTCTCCGGCGGGACCAGGCCGAGAACGAAACCCGCTGAGGACAAGGCCGGGTCGGGTCGGACCCCGCCCTATCTTCCGTGGTCGGCAAGCTCGGCCGCGGTTGCCAGGCGCAAGTCGCTTTCGGACACGACGAACAGTGCATCGGTGAGTGGATGAGGCTGTTTGTGGATGTCCCTTGCGACCAGGGCGGCGAATGCCACGCGCTTGGAGAAGTCGTCGGTCCAGGCGACCAGGAAGTCGCGATTCGGGATGGCTGCAAACACGGCCGAGCTTCCCAACGCGTCACGCACGCGCTTCATGAAGCTGGGCAACAGCAAGCGAGCCGCATCGTATCCGTCCCCGACGTTGATCGTGACGTACCCGCCCGCGCCGGCATGCCGTTCCCGCTGGACGGGAACCTGATCCGATTGTTCCTCAAGGTTCGCGATCGCCACCTGCTCGACCGCCTCTTGCGGGCGCTGCCATGAATCCAGCTGCGGCTGCAGCAGCGTAGCGTAGCGGTAGGCCTGATCGACGGCACAGACCCGCATCAGTCCAGCCATGAAATCCTGGTGGACGATGGTTGGGACCTTTACGAGGTAATCGGTCGGCTCAATCTGGAGCCGCAGGCTCGAACGGACCGCATTGAACGTCGCGGTGGTGTCGAAGGGTGGCGAGAAGCCACGCTCGATCAGGGTTACGATCTCGGCGTCCCGCTGCTCGGCGGGCAGTTCCCTGGTGTGCAGGTAGATGTTCCGCAAGAACACGGAAACGCTGCCGACCCTGATGGAGAGCGGGTCGTCGTCGGCTGTCACGGTCCAGTCTGGATGTGACGCTGCCAGCAAAGCCGTCACGTGCTGGGCGAACGATCCATCGTCCAATGTGTCGGCGTGCCCAGCGACAGGCTGTAGTGCCAAAGTGGCTGCTCCCACGAGCATGGTGCGACGGTGCATATGGCGGGCCACCTGTGCATAGCTCATCGGCTGGAAGTCAAGCATGGAACAGAGGCCTTGGACAGTCGCACCTGTCATGCCGCAGCATGTTGCCCGGCGCCTACCGACCCGCCCGCCGCTGCCCGAGGAGCTGCACGAGTGCGGCACGCCTGAGGGCGAAAACGTCCGGGATGGCCAGTGTGGCACCGCTGCGCAGCACCAGGGTCGCCGCCGCCGGCAGCTGCCGATTGACCGACAGCCAGCCGCCGAGGCCAGGCTGGACGCCGACGATCTCGGCCCAGGCGATCGTGCGCCTCGCAAGCCAACTTTCGAGTGTGATGTCGGCCTCGGTGACGATCAGGCGCCGCTTCGGGATCTCCAGGAGCAGCAGGTAGGCCAGTCCGAACAGGGCCAGGCCGGCGGGGCCGCTGAACGCGGCGGCGTCTATCCGGTGCACCCCCCACCACCGCAGAACCAGCGACACGCCTCGGGCCATGACGAGCATGCAGCAGACCAGGAGCGGCATGACATAGCTGGATCGCCGCCAGTCGGCGCGGATGGTGATCCTGCCAGACGCGTCGGTCATGGCTCCGGCGGCACATGGGCGGCGCCGCAGCGTGCCGACATGGCCTGCACCGCCGGGATCACCCGCGCCTGCCGGTCGTCCGGCCATCGGGCCGCATCATGGCCTTACCTTTCGTGAGAATGTCCCAAGCGAAGGAAGGCAAGCCAAACCCGTCGTGCGCCGGCCGAAGACCCGTCACCGTCCCGCACCCGCGCGTTCCATGGTAAACACCAGGATGGAGATGCCTGTCAGCAAGCGGTGGCGACCGTGTCCGGCAACCGGGCCTGTGCTGATCAGTCCTGCGGTGGTGGCCGCCAGCTCGTATCCGCGCTGCGCCAGCACGTCGCCGAGCTCGTGTGCCAGGTGGCGACCGTTGATCAACGCACAAATAAGCTCGGATGTCGTGGCACCGACGGGGGAGCCGCGGGACGTGTTCCACCGCGGCGAGGTGTCGAGCGACGCGTCGATGCGGCCGGTCAGAGCCGCCGGATCGCTCAGGGTGAGCCTGGTCAGACCACCGGGATGGTCATGCAGCAGGGCGTCCAGGAGCGGGGCAAGGCAGGCTGCGAGCTGGTCGACCCTTGCGGGTCCTGCCGTCGTTCCAAGCAGAGCGCTAGTCTCGGCTGGCCAGTATTGCAACGTGCAGTCCTGGTCATCGACGACCGTGCGATAGGTGTACGTGCCGGTGGCCACGATCTGACCGGGACGGGCAGGCTGCGGGCCGGTGACGGTCACCTCCGGTCCGGCCGCCGCAATGAACACCACAGTGACGGCAAGTGCTGCCAAGGCTACCGGACGTCGCAGGAAGGCCGACTGGG
>JBPBQE010000438.1:0-3010 GCA_050954595.1 Janthinobacterium lividum
GTTGCGCAGAGGCCGCCATGAATGCGGCGAGTGTCACAGGCACGACGGTTTCATTTGCCAGCATGTTGCCTGCGACACTAACCGGGCCGTCGGCGACGCTGCCGCACCACATTACGCAATTCTCTCCGGTCCAAACCGCAGTACGGCCATGTCGGTCGACCGCATGGATCTGCCGGAGGCCGCGCCCAGCATCGGCCGAAATAGCTGACGTGATCGCATCACACGGGGAAAGTCCCCTGGCCATGGCGTCCAGCACGACAGGGCCCAGGTATCGATTGGAGATGGATTGCGTCGCAACGGCTCCGACACCCGACCGAAGGTGAGGCACGGTGGCCCCGACCGCGAGGTTCTTCGTGGCGACGGCGATGGCGAAAGCACCGTCTCGTTTATCAAATGTGACGATCGACCAAGTCATGCCGTTTTCTAAACCTCTCTCAAATTTGCGACGATATGGTTCAGCGTCCCGGCGATCGGCTGAAAATACTGCCCAAGGGGATAGCAAGCGTTCTCGCAGCTTGAAACGCCATATCAGCTTATCGGAAGAGAGATCGTGCTCTTCACACATTTTCGGCTGAGGTGTTCGTCAACCGCGTACAGCGTGTCCCAAGTCACGTAGCCGAAATTGCGCGCCACCGTGGTGGTCGACAATACGGGGTCAGGGTTCTGCAGATTTCCTTCGGGAATGAAGCGCAGCGTTCGTGCCGAACCCTGCCCATGGCGGGTCGAGCCAGAGTTGGAATCGTCGCGGCAGCGGCAAGGAAGTCTCGGCAGCAAGTCGTTTGATCTCTTATGGAGGTGCGGATGACGGTTATTCAGGTCTGCCGCGAACGCAATCAATCATGTTGCTATTGGTCAACACTAGCATTTCGATACACGCCCTCCGATGCGGCAGGTCGTGTTGACCCTGCCGCGAAACTTGGTTGCCTAGCCGAACTGGCCAGGATGCATTCCTTGCAACGACCGGAGAAATGCGCATGCGGTTCGCTCGATGGCTACTCACAAGCATTCTACTGTCCGGCGCTGTACAGGTGCAGTCAGCTGCGCCAAAGGTGTTGCGGGTGGTGCCCAGCGCCGACCTGACCCAGCTCGATCCCGGATTCGCCAGCATCGTCATCACGCGCATCTATGGGTTGATGGTGTATGAGACGCTCTTTGCCTGGGACAGCAAGCTGCAGCCCAAGCCGCAGATGGTTCAGGACTGGAGCACCTCGGCCGATGGGTTGGTGTGGCGGTTCACCCTGCGGCCCCAGCTCAAATTCCATGATGGCCAGCTCGTCACCACGGCGGACGTGATCCCGTCTCTTCAACGCTGGATGCAGCGCGACGTGGTAGGCCAGAAGCTGGCCGCATCGGTGACCGGCATGGATGCCGTCGACGCCGATACGTTCGAGATCAAGCTGTCCAAGCCTTATCCAGCGATGCTGTTTTCGCTGGGATCTGGCATCGGGCAGGTGCCGGTCATCATGAGGGCGCAGGATCTGGCTGGAGATCCCACCAAGGCGATCACGACGGCCATCGGCTCCGGCCCGTTCCGCTTCAACAAGGAGCTGAGGATCAGCGGCGCCCTGACGGTGTTCGACCGTAACCCGGATTACGTGCCGCGCGATGAGCCGCCGGATGGGCTGGCCGGTGGACGCCGGGTCAAGGTCGACCGGGTAGAGTGGCGGGTCATCCCCGATGCGTCGACGGCCGTGGCGGCGATGCAGGCGGGCGAGGTGGATGTGATCGAGCAGCCGGCGCTGGAGCTGCTGCCGTTGCTCAAGCGTAATCCGGGCGTTTGGCTGCAGAAGCTGACCGATCTGAGCAATCAGACGATGCTGCGGCCGAACTCGCTGTATCCGCCGTTCAACGATCCGCGTGCGCGGCTGGCGCTAGCCTACATCATCGATCAGTCCGACGTCATGGCGGCCGGGTTCGGCGACAAGGAGAACTGGGCGGAGTGTCGGTCATATTTCATCTGCGGCGGCCCTTACGGCACGCTGGCGGGCACGGCGGCGCTCAAGCCGGATCTGGATCGTGCCAAGGCGCTGCTCAGAGAAGCGGGCTACCATGGCGAGACGCTGGTATTTCCGTCCACGCATGAGATCGCCTGGATCGGGCAGATGGCGGAAGTGGTTGCCGACGAGATGAAACGCGCCGGTATGAACGTGGAGATCGCCTGGGGGAACTGGGGCACCACGGCCGGGCGGCAATCTAATCGCGGCGCCCCAGACAAGGGTGGTTGGAACCTGTTCGCGACTGGCGCCAGCGGGCCAACGATGCATTCGCCGCTGACCAATATCGGCACCAACATGTCCTGCAACGGCCGCAATTTCCCGGGCTGGCCCTGTGACGAGGAGGCAGAGCGGCTGCGCCAGACGTTCCTGGACGCCGACGACGCCGCGCGGCCGGCCGCGTTGGATGCAGTGCACGCCTATCTGGCGAGAGTGCAGCCTTACATCGTCATGGGTCAGTATCAGCAGCCGGTGGCGCTGCGCAGTGGCGTGACCGGGTTCTTGGAATCGCCGGTGATCGTTTATTGGAATTTGGACAAGTAGGAGCCGGCCATGAATGTTTCGGACGTGATCGCGCGGGCAGAAGCCGGCGGAGCCATCATCGGGGTTTCCGCCGTATCGGCGACCGGCGAGCGGTTCTCGCACAACGGTAAACGCCGCTTCGTCGCGGCCAGCACGGTCAAGATCGCGATTATGATCGAGCTGTTTCGCCAGATCGATAGGGGCCACCTATCGCTGGACACACGCCATACGCTACGCCCGGAGGACAAAGCCACCGGAAGCGGCGTGGTGGCCAACCTGCATGACGGGATCGAACTCACTCGACGCTCGGACGCCGGATGCGCGGCATGCAGGCGGAGGCGAGCGAGCAGGAGAACTGGGCCGTGCCGGACGATTACGTGCGGGTGATAGGCGCATTGCTCGACGGCAGCGCCGCCTCGGCCGTCTCCTGCGCCAAGATGCTGGAACTCCTCGAAGCGCAACAGAACGAGCGTCGTATCGCGCGGCACCTGCCC
>JBPBQE010000021.1:0-3004 GCA_050954595.1 Janthinobacterium lividum
CAAGGTCACCACTTCGGTTCCGCCATGCGGCCACGATGCGGTGGCGAACGCGCCGCCGACCTTGCCCGCCAGCGTGCCCTTTTTCCATTGCGGGCCCAGCTGGTCGAAGAACGCCTTCAGCTCGGTCGCCATGGCGCCGAAATAGCACGGCGTGCCGAACAGGATGGCGTCGGCCCATTCCGCATCATCGGTCGTCGGCTCGTCATAGAGCGCGTTCTGCCGTGTCGCCCCTTCCAACCAGCCGGACGACTTGGCCATCGTCGAGGCATCGACCACTTCGCGCGCGCGGCGAAGACGAACGGTGGCACCCTGGGCTCGCGCCCCCTCTTCGGCCGCCTTGGCCAACGCCTCGACCGAGCCGTTGCGGGAGTAGAACACGATCAGCAAGCGGGTAGGGTCGGTCAACCGGGCCATCCAGATATAGGAGAGACCGACACCTGATAGCGCCCCGCCATTCGAGAAGGGGTAAGACGGTGCGCTACAGTCCGTTCACCACGCCGCGGATAAGTCCGGCCGCCCCGCCGGCTGCGGTTCGCAGGATCGCGGAAACCAGGTTAAAGACGCTTTTGACCAAGCCGGGCTGATCGGGGGTTCGCGAAACCTGCTCCTGGGTGTCGCGCAAGGCGGTGCCCCACTCATCGATGAACTGGCCGAAATCCGCACTGTTCCGAGCCGAACCGTCCAGCCCGGCGACGTGCAGACCCGCACTGTCCGGGATCACCATGAGCAGGAACGGTCCGGGTCCGGACAATTGCCCCTCGCTCAGCCGCACCGCTTTGAGCAGCCGGGCGGCGCGGGTGTAATCATATGTGCCGACGAGGAAGTCGCAATCCGCTGCCCGGCTGGCCGGAACGTCCGCCAGCTGCACCAGCCAGCGGGTCATGATCAGGTTCGGCGCCACCACGGAGGCTGCCATGGCGGCTTGAGCAGTCGGCAAACGACTGGTGAAGGCGTTGCAAAAGGCCCGGTTGCGGTTGAGATCGCCTGGGGTGAGCAACACCACTGCCGTGGGCAACGGAGCTAGAAACGTGGACGGCCCGGCAAGTTGGGTCGCGAACACCGGCCGTGCCGCTACGTTGGACGGCCGGGAGCCGGAAATGTCCTGCCCGGAATACGGTACGGCACATCCGGTGATGAGAAGCGCCGATAAGATTGCGCCCGCCGCGACATGCCGCATGAAAGCTCTCCCACTATGCGGCACTAGGCTAGGCGATGTTTCAGGTCTCGCGATACAGCAGCAGGATGACGCTGATCAGCAGCAGGCCGGCTGGCCAGACCCAGGAGGCGACGCGGGCCACCCGGCCATCCGCCCGCAATTGAAGCCATCGGGCGGAGGCAACCGTGACCCCGACCAGCGCCATCGGCGTGTGCGTCATCTCGACCAGCAATTGATCCTTGATGTCGATGATCGGGTGAGAGTGCGCGAGTAGCAGGATGCTGCCGACACCGACCAAGAGGGGGAACACTAGCGCGGCCCGGCTGTTCCTAAAGTAGCCGACGTTGACGCCCCATTCGAACAGCGCAAACGCGATCACCAAGGTGAACACCGCCTTGTGCTGCAACACCTCGACGTCGCGCAGGCCTTCGAAGAACCCGATCGGCCCGAGCGGCCAAACCTCCGGCTCGGACACGAACATCAGGAACACGCCCAGCACGAGGAAGCCGAGCGGCCAGTGCCGCGCCCATCGCACGCCCATCCGATCCAGCAGCGCGAGGAGGCCAATCACCAGGATGAATACGCCCGCCCGATGATGCCCGAATTCCGACAACTGGCTGTCGGTCAGCTCATGACCGTAGGTTTCGCCCGACCCCGGCACGAAATCGGCCGGTGGCATGGTCAGCTTCGAATGATCGGGCTCGATGAGGGTCGGCACGCGTGGCGTGAACCGCTCGACGATCTCCGACAAGCTCACCCGATCGCGCTGCTGCACGTCGACCGCGGGGGCCGTGCTGGTCAGTGAGGCCGCGGCGAAGAACAGCGTCAGGCCAACGCCGATTTCGACCTCGGCAAAGCGTCGGAGGCGAAGCACGGAGGTTGCCGGGTCGCGCCGCAGCCGCTCCACCACCAGGAAATTGCCGAGACCGAGGCCAAGCAGGCCCAGGAACAGAACTCCCTTGCCGGTCACCATCACGCCGTAGGCAGTCGCGTACAAGCCGTCGACGGCGCCGATGTAGAAAATGCTGAAGATGACCGCCGAAACCAGGATGCAGCCGACGCCGATCATGCTGAGGCGAGAGAACCTGGACCCGACGAGCCGCAGGCTGGCACCATCGCGAAGCCGCGAGAGCGCCAGGACGAAGGCAGGAATACCGCCGATCCAAACGGAAGCGCCGAGCAGATGCAGCGTCGTCGCCACCATCAGGATGCCGCGATCGTCCAATCGCGCCACCGAATGCGTGGTCATCACTGCCGCCGCGAGAATGACGCCGCACAAGGCGCTCAACGGCACGCGCGCCGTGTTGCCGGAAAACAGCAGCAGCGCCAGCAGCAGCGCCGCCGCGATCTTGACCAGGCCGGCGACCGCGAAATTGGCGCCCATGATGTCGGCCAAGTCGATCCCGACCGACTGCCGCACCACCGCGACCTGCATCGCGACGGTCAATGCTTGCGCCACGATCAGCGCGATCGCACTCCAGGCCGTCAGCAGCGCGACCCGCCGCGATAGCCCGGCGCCATCGAACACCTGCACAGCGCCATAAGCCGCCACCGGCACGGTCAGCCGCATCGCGAAAGGCTGGGCGAGGAACACCAGGAAGATCGATCCGCCGATCGCCATGCTCTGTGCCATGGTGACCAGCGCGTGCACCACGACGCTGAGATATTCGAATACGTCGACCAGAAGGAGCAGCATGGCGCGTTTTCGGCCGTTCCCCCTCCCCTGGCAAGCGTCGGTGTCAGGCCTTGGGCGGGTCCGGCAGGTCCAACTCGAGCAACGATGACGACAGCGACTTACCGTGCGTGTCCAGTGCCAGCGATCGCGTCACCCCGCCGCCCAGCGCTTGC
>JBPBQE010000547.1:0-2951 GCA_050954595.1 Janthinobacterium lividum
TAGATCGCCGCTGAATGCGCTGGCTGGCAAGGTAATACCGCATCGCACACCATCGTGCGTAAACTCCAGCGTGGTTTCCGCGCGCAACTGGTAAGGCAGTGCCCGCGTGATCAACTCACTGCCGTATCCGCCGTGGGCTGGCGGCCCGACGGGCATCGTCACCCCACTCTCACGCCAATCGATGATCAAGCATGGTCCGTCATCCTTGCCTGCCTCGACGCGCCAAGTAACCGAGAGCCGGGCTGCTGTCTGCCCGATAGCACCGTATTTGACCGCGTTGGTCGCCAGTTCGTGCAGCGCAAGTGCCACGACCTGCACGCTCTCACCAGGCAGATCCACCACCGGCCCGTCGATGTTTACCCGGTCGGATGCACCTTCGCCTGCTGCACGAAGCTCCGCCTGCACTAGGTCGCCCAGCGGCACCGAATAGCCGGGCGAACGAGACAGAAATCCTTGCACTCGGCCGATTGCGCCGAGCCGCGCATCATACTCGTCCCGCTCGGGCGACGGACTGATGGAACGCCGGGCGACGTTGCGCACCACGGCCAGCAGGTTGCGCGTACGGTGCTGTAATTCAGCGACCAGCACCTGCTGTTCACCCTGCAGACGCTTGAGATCATGGATGTCCGTCGTGGTACCAAGCCATTCCATGATCGGTCCCTCGGCCCCGTCCGTGCCCGGCACGCCCCGCACCGGCACGGAGCGAGTGCTGTGCCATATCCACGCGTCGTCGGAGGCCCGCCTGACCCGGAACTCCACGTTCAGCATGCCATGGAGCTGAGCGTCGTCCCACGCCTGCTTTGCGGCAGCGTGATCGTCCGGATGCACCACGTCCAGCCAACCCAAGCTGTGACTCTCCTCTTGGCTCTGACCAGTAAACCTCATCCATTGCGGACTGCACCAGGTCCACAGGCCCTTGTCGCAGGAGCGCCAAACGAGTTGCGGAATGCCCTCGGTCAAGGTGCGAAGGCGCAACTCGCTGTCCGCCATCGCCGCCTGGGTGGCTTTGAGCGCGGTGATGTCGTGCCCGACGCCGCCGATCCGCACGACACGACCGGCTGCGTCGTGCATCGGAAAGTCCGTATTGCGCAGCCAGCGTACCTGCCCATCAACGGGCCGGCGGATGCGGTATTCGAAGGTGACACGTTCACCCGCGCTGACCCGTTCTGTACTGGCGACGGCACAGGCACGGTCCTCCGGCAGGATCAGATTCTGCCAATCGCGGTAGTTGTCGCCGTCTAGCGCTTCTTCCCGGCTCAAGCCGTAGATCGCCTCAAAGGCGGGCGTGAGATAGGTCCATTGCAGCGTCTCGGCATCTCGGATCCAGAGAATGTCCAGGGATGCCTCACCGAACTGCCGCAGCCGCTCGTCGCTTTCCTGGGCGGCTTGCTCGCTCCGCTTGAGCCGATCCACATCGATGACCACCGTGATGGCGCCGTTGGTCCGCCCTTTGCCATCCGGGAGCGGCGCCGACAACACCTCGGTCCAGGCCTCCACACCGGCATCGTCTTGGTAGAGCATCTGCATGCCGGGTGAGACACTCTCTCCCCGCAAGGCACGAGCACCGGGGAAATTTTGCGGCTGAATGATCGCGCCATTGGCGTCCCAGCCCTGCCATCTTCCGCTGCGGGCCGGATCGCGAGATGGGATCTTGCCGGTCGGCAGGAATCGCTGCATCTCGTCATTGGCCATGACCGTGTCGCCGATCGCGTCGACGATGGCGATCCCGACCGGCAGCGTCTTGAACGCCAGCGCCAGGCGCTCCTCGCTCTGGCGCAACCTAGCTTCGGCATAGACTCGCTTGCCGACTGCAAAGCCTGTCATGGCGGCGGCGATCACGTGACCGGTGGTGTCGCGCACGGGCACGAGATAGGCGTCGAACACCTCCGTGGTGCCACTTTCGTCCGGGTCGAGCGGTTGAGCAGGAATGTGCAGGCTCTCACCGGCGAACACGCGATCGTAAAAAGCTGCGACCTTGCTGAACTCGTGAGCAAAGGCCTGCGGCAGACCTAGTCCGAGCACGCTCGGATGGCGGCCTCCATAGTAACGGGCCGCCTCATCATTGTAGATGAACACCCGCTCCGGCCCTACCGCCAGCGACATCAGCATCGGCGAGGCAAGCATCACCTCGACCATGGTCCGCAACGGCTGCAACCACGCGTCGCTCGGCCCAATCGCCGTCGCCGCCCAGTCGTAAGAAGCAATGAGCCCAACCATCTCCCCATCGCCCACCGGCCAGCTCGGATATTCCAATGTCATGGACCACTCATCCAAAACTCGGCCACATTATGCGCCTCAATAGGTTGACTTGGCATCATCAGAGCCAAGTCATCTCGGCCCTGACTTTCGACCGATGATGACGCTTCCACAATCCCACGTCACTTGGCCGTGTTCAGCCTCTGCCGCGCTGCTCACGCCACCTTTGGCTTACGCAGGTGCCCCTGAATACAGCCCACGTAGACGATAAGCGGAGTTGATACTCGATCGGTGCTTGAAGATATGGCCACCATCTCGCCATCGCGGCGATCCAACCTCTAGATCAACCAGCCTTTGAACCTTTCGCCCGAAGCTAGCATTTGTCGCTGAATTGGTAACATTCGATACGTCGCATTTGTTAGGATTTTGCGACGCTGAAGACCGCCATTGGCGTCTCGGGTGACCACGCGTGAACTTTTGTGTACTCACGCCCAGGTCGATTCGGAATGCCTAGATGAAGGCCGACGTCGAGCCATAGCTGAGTTCCATCGCCGTTCGCGTCACGCCCATGCCGCCGCAGGGGCAACGCATGAGATTGACCTTCTGACTACATGCTATTTGCGGAGCAGATGAAGCATGTATTTGTCGTTCCAAGCGACTTATACCAATGCTTCCTGATCCTGACTCGTGGGCCTTGCCCGACGCGGCGTGCATGTGATTCAGGAAAGGCGGATCGAGGAGTTCCGCCATGCCGC
>JBPBQE010000265.1:0-2928 GCA_050954595.1 Janthinobacterium lividum
TGAAACCGGCCCAATTCGACGCCCTGGCCACCCGCCTGGCCAATGCCGGCATTGCTGTCACGACGCTGCCCGCCACCGACCTCTTCCTGATGGGCCAGGACGCCACCGAGAACATGCCCCGCGGCGTCGCCCCGGCTCACCGCCTCCTGGACCGCGGCGTGAATTGCTCGATCTCCACCAATAACGTGCTCAACCCGTTCACGCCCTACGGTGATTGCTCACTGCTCCGCATCGCCAACCTGTTCGCCAATGTCGCCCAGATCGCCGACGATCCCGGCCTGATCGAGTGCTTCCGCATGATCACCGACCGCCCCGCCACGCTGATGCGGCAGGATTACGGCATCCGCGTCGGCGCCCCGGCCGACCTCGTCATCTTCGACGCCACCAGCCCCAACCAGGCCGTCGCCGAGCTAGCCCCAGCGCTCACGGCATTCAAGAACGGGCACCATCTCTTCACCCGCACCCTGCCGACGTTGGAAGCACCCCCGCGCTAGAGATGACCCGGCGCGTAGAATGAAATGCCTTCGTCTCCCATGTCCGCCCGGGTCGCCAGAATGGACGCACGTTCGGTTGCGCTCTGTGTGAAGAAGTGGTCGCCTGACCCGCTATTGAAGAAGCGATACACCGCGACATCCCCGGCTACTGGATTGAGGTGCTCGGCGAAGTTGGCCTGTTCCTCGATCAAGTCCGGCCGGGTCACGGTGATCGAGGCGCGCTCGTCGGCGCTGGTGGTGAAGAAATGCGTGCCGCTATTCGTGTCGAAGAAGCGGAACACCGGAGCGACGTTCGCATCGCTCTCGTCCATCGTCACCGCCGTCATGCCGGTGCCCTCGTAGGTCAACGGAGCATGGCTGGCGATGATTGCGTCCCGCTCGGTGACGCTGGACGTGAGGAACTGGGTGCCGTGAACGGTGTCGAAGAACCGGAACGTCGGCATGGCCGTATCGGGTGGAAGCTGGCTCGTCGGCGCGGTGATCACCCCATTGACCGGCGTCGAGGTGGGCGTCGGAGTCGGCGTGGAAGCTGGCGTCGCGCCACCTTCGTCTGACGGCGCCGAATTGGACGCACCGGCAGCCTGGAACGACGGCGGATCGATCGTGGGCCGCGCCGAAAGCTGCGTGAACGCGCCGGGGTCGACGCCATTGCCGAGATTGGCAGTGTCCCAAACCGTGTTGCCGCTCCCCGTGATCGTCGTCCCGGTGTTGTTCCACACCGACCCGGCGCCATTAGCATCGTCGTTGACCACGACGTTGTTCGAGAACGTCACGGTCGTGCCGACGTGGCGATTGCCCTCTTCGCCATAGGCGTTGATGACCCGGTTCTGGTTGTTGATCCCTTGCTCGATGACGTTGCCGGTGATCGTCGCGTTGCCGCCATTGGGAAGATCGATGGAATAGGACGACGTCCCGGTATTATCGAGGACGTAGTTGTTGGTAATGATGTTGTTCTCGGCACGGCTCTTGATTTCGTGCCCGACATTCGCGTCGTGAATGTAGCTGCCGGTGATCGTAAAGGTCCCGATATCGCCAATGTAGATGTTGTGAGTATTTCCGACATCGGTGCCGTTGTGGTCGAATTCGCTGTTCTGAATGGTGATGGAGCCCGACAGGTCCGGTGCGCTGAGCAGCCCATTCTGATTGCCATGGAAATGCACGTGGTCCAGCAGCAGCGTACCCCGGTCGTATCGCACCGCCGCGCCGTTGCCGTCCGGAACAGTGATGCCGGAGATGTCCAGGTTGCGCAGCACGATGTTCTGTCCGCCGGTGACGATCGCCGCCTTGCCCCCAGCGTTGAAACTCGGGTCGCTGATGACCGCCATCCCGCCGACGCCCTCGATGGTGACGTTGTCGATCCCGTCCTGCAGATAGCCGCCATCGTTGACGTACGATCCCGCATCGATCCGGATGTCGGCGTTCCCGCCCATCGCGTTGGCCGCCTGGATCGCGGCGTTGATCGTGGAGAATTGCTTGCCGGCGCCTACGTCCAGAACGGTTTGGTCGGGCATGGGTCGATCGAGTTCCGAAGAGCCCCGCCGCGGAACCAAGTTCCCGTCTCGGGCTGAAAAGAAATCGGTCGTTCTGTCCGGTGGGGATCAAGATACGGAGAGAATGTTTAACGAAACCCTTACAGCTCTCCCGTTAACGGAGCCGCAACGCATTGACCGCATCCTCCACGGATCCCTAGCGTTAGGCCCATGGACCAGTCTCCGATCCGCTCCAACGACACGGCGGCAAAACGCCCGATCGTCCTCACCTCGCACCCGCGCAACGCGGTCGTGCGCCGTCCCGTCACCTGGGGCGCCGGTGACGGCCGCGCCCGCGGCCCCGTCGTCGCCACGGTCACCGACACTGCCGACCGCAATGTCATCGGCGCTCATGCCGGCGCCTACTCCGTCTACCGCGCCCTCGCCGTCGCCTCCGGCCAACTCGCCGCCGCCCATCGCCCCGATCTCACCGACACCCGGCCCGCCGTCCAGATCGGCCCCTTCCCGCAATGGTCCGACCCGGCCGCCATCGTCTCCATGGACCCCTGGGGCCACCTCACCACCGAGATCTTCGCCGCCGAACTAGCCGCCGGGCTCGACGTCCGCCCATCCATCTCCATCACCAAAGCCCACATCAACATGCCCGAGCTGCACGAGGCCATGCGCGCCGGCCGCCTCGTGCCCGACGGCAGCATCCTCACCGCCGCCGGCGACGTCCGCGTCACCAAGGTCGCCATCGAGCCCGTCTGGCACCTGCCCGGCGTCGCCCGCCGCTTCGGCGTCCCAGTCGCCGACCTCCGCCGCGCCCTGTTCGAACACACCGGCGGCATGTTCCCCGAACTTGTCACCCGCCCCGACCTCGACGTGTTTCTCCCCCCGATTGGCGGCGCCACGGTCTACTTATTCGGTGACCCGGCCAAACTCGGTGATCCCACGACAAAGAT
>JBPBQE010000337.1:0-2927 GCA_050954595.1 Janthinobacterium lividum
CATGGCCTTGGTTGCGGGAAGAAAACGTGTCCCGAGCCCGGCGACGGGCAACACCGCTTTACGCAGCTTCTTCACTCTATATCCCAACAGCTAATTGACGGCGTCAAACTCGTGGCACGGTCCGCTCTCCGGAGCAAGCCGAGCTATCGATGGCCAAGCAACACGTCCTTGGCTTGGTTGACCCGCGCGGCGATCCAGTCGGACCCGCCGCCATCGGGATGCGCCACCCGCATCAGTCGCACCCAGGCGGCGCGGACGTCGCTGTCCGAGACCGGATCGCTGAGCCCGAGGATCTGCAGCGCCTCGGCCCGGCCCATGGCGGTGCCCCGCCGGGCTGGCGGCGGAGCGGCGGGCCCTCGTGCGGCGGCATACTGCTTCCACCAGTTCCAAATTAGCGGCCCGAACAACACCAGCCCGCTCAATGCCGCCGGCCCTCGCCCGGTCAGAAATAGCAGCGCCGCCAGGCTGAGCCCGGCCAGGGCGGCGACCCAGGTCAGCAACGCCTTGATGCTGGCCACGGACGCTTTGGAGAAGGACCGCGCCGCATAGAGCAGCGCGGCCAGCATTCCGAGGCCTGCGGCCAGCATCAACATGGAAGTGCCGGGTCAGCCCGCCGTCTTTGCCACCTTTTCCGCCACTTCCGCATGCCGGTGCTGGGCCTCGACGGCCACCATGGCGCTGACGTTGACGATGCCGCGCGCGGTTACGCTCGGCACCAGTACGTGGATCGGCCGCGACATGCCGAGCAGGATGGGCCCGATCGGCAGCCCGTCGGCGCCCGCCTTCAGCATGGTGAAGCTGATATTGGCGGCGTCGAGGTTGGGCATGACCAGCAGGTTGGCGACGCCGTCGAGACGGCTGTCCGGCACGGCGCGATCGCGCAGGCTGGGGATCAGCGCGGCATCGGCGTGCATCTCGCCATCGGCTTCGAGGTCCGGCGCTTCCCTGCGGAGAATGGCCAGGGCGTCGCGCATCTTGCGAGCGCTAGGGCTGGAGGAGCTGCCGAAAGTCGAGTGCGACAGCAGCGCCGCCTTGGGCACGATGCCGAAATCCCGCACGCAATGCGCGGCGAGTTGGGTCATCTCGGCGATCTGCGCGGCCGTCGGGTCGAGGTTGACGTGCGTATCGCCCATGAACAGCACGCCGGCCGAGGTGATGAGCGCCGAAAGCGCGTAGATGCGCGAGACGCCGGGTCGGGTGGGGATGATGGGCATCATGTAGGTGATATGCCGCCACCAATCGCCTAGACCGCCGCAGACGGCCGCGTCCACCAGCCCGGCATGCAGCATCATCGACGCTGCGACGGTTGGACGGCGCAACATGCGGCGGGCGGCGGCATCGGTGGGGACGCCGCGGCGGCCGACCAGATGCTCGTATTGCGCCAGCAACGGCTCGAAGACGTCCTTGTCGTGCTCGGGGTCGAGGATGCGGAGCTGCTCGTCCGGCTTGAGGCGCAAACCGAGCTCGCGGATCTTGCGAACGATGACGTCCTTGCGGCCGATCAGGGTCGGTTCGCAGAGGTTCTCGTCGAGCAAGGTCTGTACAGCGCGCAGCACGCGCTCGTCTTCCCCTTCGGCGTAGACGATGCGTTGCTTGTTCTGCTTGGCCGCCTCGAAGATCGGCCGCATCAGCTGGCCGGAGCGGAACACGAACCGGTCGAGACGCTCCATGTAGGCCGGGAAGTCGGTGATCGGCCGGGTCGCGACGCCGCTCTCCATGGCGGCGCGGGCGACGGCCGGGGCGATCTCGAGGATCAGGCGCGGGTCGAACGGCTTGGGGATGATGTATTCCGGGCCGAACACCGGGGCCACGCCGCCATAAGCCGCCGCGACCACTTCGCTGGCCTCGGAGCGGGTCAGGTTGGCAATGGCATGGACGGCGGCGAGCTTCATCTCCTCGTTGATCTGCGTGGCGCTCACGTCGAGCGCACCGCGGAAGATGAACGGGAAGCACAGCACGTTGTTGACCTGGTTCGGGTAGTCGCTGCGGCCCGTGGCAACGATCGCATCGGGCCGATGCTGACGCGCCAGCTCGGGGGTGATCTCCGGGTCCGGGTTGGCGAGCGCCATGATCAGCGGCTTGGGCGCCATGGAGGGCAGCCATTCCGGCTTCAGCACGCCCGGCGCGGACAGACCGAGGAACACGTCGGCATCGACCAGCACGTCCGGCAGCTTGCGAGCGTCGGTATGCTTGGCGTAGCGCGCCATGTTGTCCGGCATGTTCTCGTCACGACCGGCCCAGACCACACCCTTGATGTCGGTCAGCGTCACGTTCTCGACCTTGAGCCCCATGGCGACCAGCAAGTCGACGCAGGCGAGCGCGGCGGCACCGGCGCCCGAGGTGACTAGGCGAGCCTGCGACAGCTCCTTGCCCTGCAGCACCAGCCCGTTGCTGACAGCGGCGGCGACGATGATGGCGGTGCCGTGCTGGTCGTCGTGGAAGACCGGGATCTTCATGCGCTCGCGGAGGCGGCGCTCGATCTCGAAACACTCGGGGGCCTTGATGTCCTCTAGGTTGATGGCGCCGAACGTCGGTTCGAGCGCGGCGACCACCTCGATGAAGCGCTCGGGGTCCTCGGCGTCGACCTCGATGTCGAACACGTCGATGCCGGCAAACTTCTTGAAAAGGACGGCCTTGCCCTCCATCACCGGCTTGCCGGCGAGCGCGCCGATATTGCCGAGGCCGAGCACGGCAGTGCCGTTGGAGATGACGCCGACCAGATTGCCCCGGGCGGTGTAGTCGAGCGCGGTGGTCGGATCGGCCTTGATCTCGAGGCAGGCCGCCGCCACGCCGGGCGAGTAGGCCAGGGCCAAATCGCGCTGGGTGGCCATGCGCTTGGTGGCTTCGATCGCCAGTTTGCCCGGGACAGGCAGCCGGTGGTAGTCCAGCGCCGCCTTACGAAAATCCTCGTCCATCAACGTTCCTCT
>JBPBQE010000029.1:0-2920 GCA_050954595.1 Janthinobacterium lividum
CTCGGCCGGCGTCAGCGGCGGCCCGTCGGCGAGCGCGTCGGCGTGGCCGCCGGTGGGATGCAGATGCTGCAGCGCCGCATTGACCTGGTCGACGTTGCTCGGCACGTGCCCGGGCTGCGCCATCCAGGTCACCCCCCAGAGACCGACCAACAGAAAGGCGGCCGGTGCCACGCAGCGCCGCCCGACGGGCTGCACCATGCGGTCGGGCTCCCGCTTCGCCTTGGTAG
Organism: Janthinobacterium lividum; assembly: GCA_050954595.1. Classification (GTDB taxonomy): domain Bacteria; phylum Pseudomonadota; class Alphaproteobacteria; order Acetobacterales; family Acetobacteraceae; genus JAVVHH01. The sequence goes on from JBPBQE010000029.1 coordinate 228, forward strand.
TCACCGCGGTGCCGGCTCCTCTTCCAGCCTGGACAACCCCTCCTCCATGTTGCGGCGGGCAGCGGCGTCGGAGGTCCAATGGAATTGGTCGGTCAGAAACAGGCGCGGACGCTCCAGCATGCCGCGCAGGAAGCGTGCACGTCCGGCACGGTAAGGCAGCAGGCCGTGAACGGGCACGTATTCGGCGGCAATGCCCCGCTCATACGCCGCGAACGTCATGCGGTCCGCGCCGAGCACCGCCGTGTCGAGGTCGAGGAACAGGGCCGCATCGAGTCTCAGCGCCGCCGGCACGTCGGCGGGCAGCGCGTGGTCCGCCGTGGCACGCACCAGGAGTTCGGCCTGGTGCAGCAGGGCGGGATCGGCAAGCCCGTCCATCTCGGCGCGGAGCAGGGCCGCGCTGCGGGCCTCGTTGTCGGTGGCCGCCGGGTCATAGACCGCGTCGTGATACCAGATCGCCAGCTCGACCGCCGCAGTGTGGACGACGGCCTCCTTCAAGGCATGCAAGCCCGCCAGCAACGTGTCGACATGCGCCTGGCCATGGTAGTGACGATGCGGCTCGGCATAGCGGGCGCGCAGACCGGTCAGGCAGGTGTCGATGGCGCGAAACATGGCCTGTGCAGCCTATCGCCGAGCCAGGTCTGGGTCACGGGATGGTTTCACATGGACCGGGAACGAGGACGATATCGGAGTAGAAATCCTGCTTCGCGCCAAGACTTCACCGCTGCGCCGGGTCCTTGGGGAAGGAGAAGACGCTGACCATGCCTGACCACCGTCTTGGACGCCGGAATGATCCGTTCTGGGAGCGTGCTGCCGAAAGGGCCTTCCTCGCGGAGGCCGAAACCGCGACCCGGCGCGTGCGGTGGTTCCTTCGCGCCGCCATGGCCGTGACCGCCGCCTACATGCTCGCGATCACCTGGCTTGCTCCGGACCTGGTTCCGGGGTGGCTGCGTCACGTCGCGGGCGGACTGCACGGATTGCTGCCGGCGTGGTTCGCAGCGGGCGATGCGCCGGTCGTCACATTGGCGAGCCAGCACGTCGGGGCGGCCGGGATCGTCGGCCTGATCGCCATCCCGATTGCCACCGCCGGCTATGCCATAACGTGGTCAAGTGAGCTGGCCAAGGGCTACGTCATGGCGGACGACCTCCTGCCGCATCCGTTTCTCAGGTTGCCGGGCCACCTGATGACCGCTTTCGCCGTGGCGGGGCTGGGCTGGGTGCAGGGCCTGGCGGTTCTGTGGTGGCTTGCGGGTATCATCGGGGTGGAGGCGGCAGCGGAACTGCTCACCCGGCTGCTGATGGCCCGAGGGGGCCGTCTGCGGCTGGCCGCCCGCCTGCTCGGGCGCGGCGTGCGCAGCCGGACCTTTGCCGGCGCGGTTACCGTCGCGGTGCTACTCGCGATGGGTGCGGTCTGGTCGCCCTGGGACCACCCCGCCTCCGAACTCCGGCCCGTGCAGCCGCGAAGCGACCCGAACGTCATCGCAGCCGACGGCAAGGTCGAGCAGGCCTACCGGGCCGCACTGCCCGAGAGCGTCGCAGCCAGCGATCTCGTGCGTATGCACCGCCTGTGGCAGACCGGGCACCTGTCCGAAGCGGATGCCGCTGCGGCCTTGCGTGCCGATGCTGCGTTCCGCGATCAGATGAAGGCGCTCGGGTCTGTCTGGCAGGCAGCACGCGCCCGGCGCTTCACCGCACAGGAGATCCGCGCATCCTGCGATCCAATGGTGGGCGCCGCGCCCTGCCAGACCACGCAGACCGGGCTGATCGACGGCGGTGCGGGCCTGATCATGTTCCACGTGACGGCGCCGGACTACGCCGCGCTGCTCGGTCTCGACGTCAACGGCCGGACACCGACGATCATCCAGAACAATGCCGTCGACCTGTTCCACCAGGTCGGGGAGGATCACTGGCAGTTGGTCCTGCATGCGTCTTTCGATGCAGGCGAACCCGGGCTGCCGACGCTGGTCGGGTCGCCACGAGGGCCGTTGCTTGTGATCCCCGCCGGCACCTCGCCCACGCTCGACGCGACTCAGGTGTATACGGCAGGCCAGGATGGTCGCTGGCAGTGGCTCGATACCGAAGACTGGCTGCAGCAGGCCGCGGCAGCACTTCCGGATCAGGCGTGTCTGCTGCACACGCTCTACATCGGCAAACGGCCCATGTTTACGGGCCTACATCCCGACTACCATTCCCTGAAGGTGGGCGCGTCGTTCGGTCCCAACCCAGGCGGTGCCGATCGCACGGCCCTGGGAAGGCTGGAAGTACAGTTCGACATCCAAGGTCATGCCCTAATGGTCAGCCACGCCGATGTCACCGTCTTTCCGCAGCAGGGATGGCTGGCGCAACTGTTCACCATCCGGCCGCGGTGCTGACCGACCCACGGCGCGCCGATCTGGTCCTTCCCGGCAGGCGCCGTTCACCCTGGCGCAGATCTCCCGAGGCCTGGATAACGTCGCACCACCAGCATGGCCCCCGCCAGCCCGGCAACCATCGCCGGAACCGATGCATACGACCAGAGGAAAGCCGTCGTTCCAGCGACGTCTGGATTGCCGTAGCGACCGAGCCAGAGCCATGCGAGGCTCGCCATAGCCCATTCCAACCATTGGATCGCCCTGATGCGCTGCACGGCCAGACCAACCACGAAGCAGGCGGGAAACAGGATCAGTGCGTCCCAACGGGCCGCCGCGATGAACCGC
>JBPBQE010000519.1:0-2906 GCA_050954595.1 Janthinobacterium lividum
AAAACGCGTTAGGTTACGTGCGATAGACATGTTACGAACTTGTCCCGAACAGGCCTCACCACGCCGTGTTTTGGCGGGCATAAAACGTCGTAGGAGGCTTAGCTGGAGCCGCTTTCTCGTCTCATTGGCCAGATCTATGATGCCGTTGTCGATCCGACGCTTTGGATGTCGGTCCTCGCTGAAACCTGCGTCTTCACGAACACTGATCGAGGAATTCTCATTCATGAGGACTCCCAGCAACCGGCAAACAGCCTGTTTCACATATCGACGACCGATCCGGACTGGGAAAGGCTCTATCTGAACACCTACATGCTGATCAATCCGGCTCGATTGGCGAGAGGTTGGCAAGTCAAGCCGAATGATATCGTACTAACTTCCGATTACATGAGTGAAGAAGACTATGCTCGAAGCAGGTTCGCCCGAGAGTTTCTTTCACTCCGGAATTGCGTGGATCTTGCTACGCTTATACTTGAGGTAGCACCGACCAGCTTCACCGTATTAGGCGTCCTTCGAAATGAAGCCCAAGGCTTCGCTGACACGAACGTTCGGCGAAAGCTGGAAATGCTCGCTCCGCACTTTCGTCGCGCCGTCATGCTCGCCAATCTGTTCGAGCAGCGCCACATGATGGCGGATGTTTTGGCCGAAACTCTGGATCAACTAAAAGCTGGAGTTTTTATACTAGCGGCTGATGCTAGGGTCATTCATGCCAACAACAGTGCAAAGAATCTTCTCAAACGCGACCAGGCATTCCGGGTTAGCGATGGCATTCTAGTTCCGCAGGAAGTTTCAGCGCGGATTGCCCTTGCGGCAGCGCTGGCCGCAGCATCCAACGGTGACGAAGCACTAGGATCAGTGGATCCACACATCTTATTCCGTACCAATACTGAAAAGTCATTGTTCGGCACTGTAATGGCTCTCAGCGACGGCCAACGGCGGCAAACCGCAATGCATTATCGCGCTGTCGCTGCCTTGTGTCTGCGTGAGACATTGATTCAGGCGCCTGTTGTCGCACCGGCTGTTGCGAGGCTTTACAATCTTACGCCACGGGAAATGACGGTGTTGTCTACGGTCATAGAAAACCCTAGCGTTTCGGGGTCTGCTGATATTCTTGGACTGTCCGGTGAGACCATCAAAAGCCACCTAAAATCTATTTTCCGCAAGACCGGGGCAACGCGTCAAGCAGATCTGATAAAGTTGGTAGCCGGCGCTGCAAGTCCATTCCAATAGTGAGATGGTTCCAGTGAGCTGCTGCCGGTTCTGTGGCACCGTCAACTTGGTACCGGTTAGCTTGCGAGGTGGGATCTTGTCGAAGTAGGCGGGCGGGATGACGACAACTGCCCGCCCAAATTACGCCAGATATCGCTTCGCGCCTGAGATCATCGGCCACGCGGTCTGGCTCTATTTCCGCTTTCCGCTCAGCCTGCGTATGGTGGACGAATTGTTGGTCGCACGAAATCATCGTTAGCTATGAAACTGTCCGCCAGTGGGCGCTGAAGTTCGGCTAGGTGTTTGCCAGCCAGATTAGGAGCAGGCTGCCCGCGGCTGGAGATAAGTGGCACCTGGACGAGGTCGCGCTGACGATCGCCGGCGTGAAGCACTGGCTGTGGCGGGCGGTCGACCAGACCGGGATGGTGCTCGACATCTTGGTTCAAAGCCGGCGCGACACGCGGGCCGCCAAGCGCCTGCTGCGGAAGCTGCTCAAGCGGCAGTGTCGGGCACCTCGTGTCATGGTGACCGACAAGCTGGCGAGCTACGGAGCGGCTAAGCGCGAGGTGATGCCCTCGGTCAAGCACCGGAAGCACAAGGGGCTGAATAACAGGGCGGAGAACTCGCACCAGCCCACGCGACGACGAGAGCGGCAGATGAAGCGGTTCAAGTCAGCCGGCCAGACGCAGCGTTTCCTTTCCGCACACGACGGGATCAGCAATGTCTTCCACCTCCGCCGCCATCATGTTCCAGCCGCCCAATACCGAGCCGCCCGGACCAAGGCCTTTCGAGTTTGGGCCGAGGTGACCGGTGTCGCCGCCGCGGCGTAATACGCAGGCCGCCCTCCCTGTCGGACATCACCGCCACCTCAATTCAACAAATTGACAGTGCCTGGCAGACGAATCGTTCACAGGATGGTCGGGGAACCATGGACGATCTGGAAACGTCAGCTTTCAACCACCATGGCTCTAATCGCCGACATCGATCGTTTTGCCATTGTTCCGCCGCACGCTGGCGCAGTTTGGCCAGGCATAAGGTGGATCCGCACAGATAGGCCTCGTAGGCTCAAATGACATAAGGCAGCACGGGATACATTGGATTATTACATGCTGATCGAGCCTGACGGCGAGCTTGCCAGGCCGAAACGCCATGATGGGCCAGACCTGCTGTCGGCGGCGCATCCCGCTCGCCCGTGCGCGCTGAATTGTGTCATCTTGCGACGATGGCCAGCTTCGATATTATTCCCTTTACGTCTGCCGAGCGCGACTTCATCCGCCGCGAGTTTTGCAAGCATTTCAGCAGCTATCCCGCGCTCGCCGAGGGCATATTCCTTCGTACCTGGCGCGCCGGGCCGCAGAAGGGTCAGCCAAAGATTCCAAAGGCAATGGCCGGCCTCGTCGAGCGAAACCTCGTCTCGCTTCCGTCTGAACCGCAGTCCGGGTTTGGGAGGCGCGCCTACTTCACAGAAGCCGGCCTTGTCGCCCTTCGCGAGCTGCTTCAGGATCGGCGCAGCATGAACCCCCAGCGCTTCGCGCACCTGCGCCAGGAACTCGGGCTAGACCCGATCGCGGCCGAGCTGGTGGAGTAGGGCGGTTCTCACGCGCAGGTACGCGACTTATTATGGCGGGGCCGATGGGCTCAAGGTTGCCATCCTTCAGGGGGAGCTAGTCGCCTGGGTCGGGAGGTGCCGTCGCGAAGGT
>JBPBQE010000085.1:0-2903 GCA_050954595.1 Janthinobacterium lividum
ACGGCCACGGCCACAGCCCCGAATACCCCGCCCAAAGTTCCGGCCAGCGCCTCTCCTGCCGCGCCCTGGTCGGCGGTGATGGTTCTGATCGCAGTGCCGGGGGTCGCCGCGATGCCGTCTGCCTGGCGCTCGTCTCGCCGCCCTCGTTCGCCTCGCCCGTGGTGACCTTGATGTCAAGAATCACGCCGCGGACGTCCTCGACGGCCGTCAGCGCCTTCTCCGCCGTCCGGCGCGGCTCCAGGAAACCTGGAAAATAGGAGCTCTTGCGCAGCCGCAGAATGCGCAGCTCGACCGTACCCACCCGCGTGTGCCAGTCGCGCTCCTGGTAACCGTTCCGCTGCACTCCGGCTGAGTTCCCGCGGTTACTCCGCGAGTAGTTTAGACAGGCGAGGTGCGGGCATCAGCGACGAGACGGAGATAGCCACGACAGAACGGAGGAGCTGGGTTCCATTCGCCCGCTCGACGCTGACTTCAATGGCAGCACTGGTCTCACCTTGATTGACCTCCTCGGCGATCAAAGCGAGGGCGCTCCGTAAACCCATGGCCAGTGCCATCTCGGGCTGATCGTACTCGGCACCATCATCACAGGCATGAAAGTTCGAGTTTTGGGCGTGGATGAACAACAGCGACATGATTTTTGCCTCCTACGAGGCGAAGACCTACGCCTTCCGCCGTCAGCGCCCCGAGGAACCGTGCTGACGATGCACGATTGTCAGCTCATTCTTAAATAAGAACAATATATAAGGTTAAGGTTTGACCCGTCCGGCATCATCGCTGATTCCGAAGCCGTCTGTGTAGGTAGTTATCGTCGAACCCGGAAAGCTGGGTCAGGGCACCCGGGTCGGCGATGCGCATGATTCCCCGCTGCAACTCGATCGCGCCGGAACGGCGGAGTTCCTGCAGCACCCTGTTGATATGGACAGGCGTCATGCCGAGCGCGTCCGCCAACACTGTTTGGGATAAGGGGAACTCGACTTGGTCGGTAGTGGAGATGCCGGCACGGATGCCGCGGACATAAAGCTCGAGCAGCAGATGGGCCACGCTCTCGATGCTGCTGCGCCTTCCCAGACTCACAATCCACGCCCGGAGCGTGCCCTCATCAGTAAGCTGTGCAATGTACATGGCGCGCGCGATGCCCTGGTGTGCGTTCATCAGCTCACCCATGAGCTTACCGTCGATGGTCGCAACCTTCGCAGCCGTCACAGTCTGAATGCTGTGGTCCATCTCGGCGAGCATGCCGATGTGCAGGTCGCAGGCATCACCGGGCATCAGGAAGGCCATGATCTGTCGCGTGCCGTTAGGCAGCACCTTGTATCGGATGGCCCACCCTTCCAGAACGACGAGCACCGGCCCCGGCTTGTCACCTTCCCGGATAAGATCCTGGCGCGGTCCGAACGCCTTCGGCCGGCTGGTGGCATCCTCGAGTGTGCCGATCTCGTTGTCGGTAAGGTCGACATATCCCAGAAGCTTTTCGATGAACCGATTAGGCATCTTCGCGGCCTACACACATTCCCCGTCAGGGTATATTGCTTGATGTTGTTATAGAGTTATAAGTTAGCGTTGCTCTCTTGGTTTGGCCAGTGGTCACGTATGTGGCCGCAAGGCAGACGGTGCCGGTGGTGAACAACGGGCAGATCATGCGGATGCTTGTAATCAAGGTTCTGGATCTCCTGGGTTGCCGGGTGATTGAGGCGGCGAACGCCGCGGCTTCGCCTGCCTTGCTCGTAATACCAACGGCCGAAACGCCTGACTCCGACGGGTGGGGGATTCCCAAGATCGTTGTGATCTGATTCGCTGTCCCCGGGTTGGTGTGTGGCGGAGCGCGATGGGTGTGCCAGTGTCTGTTACGCGGTTGGATCATTCGTCCGCCGAGTTACGTGGTTTGGCTAGGGTGGCGGCGGGTGCGGTCGCCTGTCGTATCCTGGCCATTGCCCACGTGCTCGACGGCGCGTCGCGGGCCAAAGCGGCGGCGTCGTGCGGGATGGATCGCCAGACGTTGCGCGATTGGGTCCACCGGTTCAACGCGCAGGGGATCGAGGGCCTAACCAACAAGACGGGTTCCGGTCGGCCTGCGGCGCTGTCGGAGCCGCAAATGGCCGAACTCAAGGCCATCGTGCTGGCTGGTCCGGACCTGGAACACGATGGCGTGGTGCGTTGGCGCTGCTGCGACCTGCAAGGCGTGATCGCCACCCGGTTCGGCGTGACAGTGGCCGAGCGCACGGTGGGCAAGCTTCTGCGTCGCTTACGGCTGACCCGGCTCCAGCCTCGCCCGCACAATCCCAAGCGAGACGAGGCAGCACAGGCGCTTTTTAAAAGGACTTCGCGGTCCTCGTAGCGGCGGCCCTGCCCGCTGAGGCTGCTGGCAAGCCCGTGGAGGTGTGGTTCGAGGACGAAGCCCGCGTAGGCCAGCAGGGTACCTATGGCGCGGTCTGGAATGAGGTCGGATCGCGCCCCGCCGTGGCCCGCGACGACCGGCACGACTCCGTTTGGCTGTTCGGCTCTGTCTGCCCACAGCGCGCCGTCGGCAGCGCCTTGGTGATGCCCTGGGTGGGCAGCGAGGCGATGAGCCTGCATCTCCAAGCGCTCAGCAAGATGGTCATGCCCGGCGCACATGCCGTTCTTGTTTGCGATGGCGCAGGCTGGCACCAAACGGGTGGCCGCCTCGTCGTGCCGGACAACATCACGCTTCTGCCGCTGCCGAGCTACTCGCCGCAACTCAACCCGATAGAGAACGTCTGGGCCTACCTGCGCGGCAACTACCTGAACCGGCGCGTGTGGGCCAGCTACGACCAGATCGTCGACGCCTGCTGCGCGGCGTGGAACGCGTTCGTCAGTGATACCAACCGGGTCAGCTCAATCACGCAAAGAGATTGGGCAAAGGTCAGTCATTAGGGCCGTTGGTA
>JBPBQE010000139.1:0-2901 GCA_050954595.1 Janthinobacterium lividum
CGGCTGCGTGGTGCCCGGCTCTCGGTTCAATTCGCCGGCTTCATGGCCGATGGCTGCACCTTTCCACCCGAGCAGGCCATCAGCCGCGCCGTTGCAGCCCAACACCACCGCCTGACCGGCCAACCTGTCCCGCACTACGCCGCCAGCGGGCTCACCGATGCCCGCCATTACGTCCTCAGCGGCATCGAGGCCACCTGCTACGGCCCCGACGGGGACAACATTCACGGCATTGACGAAAGCGTCAGCCTCGACGCGCTGCATCAGGTCACCGGAGTGCTGGCGCTGACGATCGCCGCCTGGTGCGGCCTCGAACCCGCCAACTGATGCGTCTATCCGCTGAACGGCGTGGTTGCGGTCGGCGCGCGCATGGCTAGATTGGGCGAGCCGTCCGTTGGAGACGGGTCTGCCTTTCGTGCCGGTCACCGGTGCGGACAACAACATTCCATGCCGTCCGATCGGCATGGGCAACGAAGGACACGAATGTGGCCAAAGAATCCCAAAACGTTCAGGACGTGTTCCTGAATCATGTGCGCCGCGCCAAAACGCCGGTCACCGTCTTTCTCGTCAACGGGGTGAAGCTGCAGGGCATCATCACCTGGTTCGACAATTTCTCCGTGCTGCTCCGCCGCGACGGCCATACCCAGCTGGTCTACAAGCACGCCATCAGCACCGTGATGCCGGGCGCGCCGATTCAGCTGTTCGACGCGAGCAAGGCCGATGGCACGCCGGAGTCGGTCACGGGCGCCGACGCTGGTTAGCACGGCCACGACCGTCTCGGGCGGGCCGACCCGGGCCGCCGTCATCCTGCCTTGGGAACGCCCGTTCCGGCAGGATGCGTCGCGCGCGGCCGACGCGCAGCTGGCCGAGGCAGTCGGCCTGGCCGCCTCCATCGGCCTGGTCGTGGTCCATTCCACCATCATTCCGCTCCGCGCCCGCCGCTCCTCGACTTTGCTGGGCGAGGGCCAGGTCGAGAACGTCCACCAAGCCGTCCAGGCCAACAACGTCACCGTCGCCGTCGTCGACGCGCAGCTCACCCCGGTGCAGCAGCGCAATCTCGAGCGCGCCTGGGACTGCAAGGTCATCGACCGCACCGGCCTGATCCTGGATATCTTCGGCGAACGCGCCGTCACCAAAGAGGGCGCGCTGCAGGTCGAACTCGCCCATCTCGACTACCAGCGCAGCCGCCTCGTCCGTTCCTGGACCCATCTCGAGCGGCAACGCGGCGGCTTCGGCTTCCTCGGCGGGCCCGGCGAGACCCAGATCGAGGCGGACCGCCGGCTCATCGACGGCCGCATGGTCCGGCTGAAGAAGGAACTCGATCAGGTGCGCCGCACCCGCGGCCTCCACCGCGCCGCCCGCAGCCGGGTGCCGTACCCGATCGTCGCCCTGGTCGGCTACACTAACGCCGGCAAGTCGACGCTGTTCAACGCTCTCACCGGTGCCCAGGTGCATGCCGAAGACCAGTTGTTCGCGACTCTGGACCCGACCATGCGCGGCATCCGGCTGCCGTCGAATCGCCGGATCATCCTTTCCGATACCGTGGGCTTCATCAGCGACCTGCCGACCGAACTGGTCGAAGCCTTCCGCGCCACGCTGGAGGAGGTCGCCGAGGCCGACGTGATCCTGCATGTGCGTGACGTGGCCCATCCCGACAGCGCCGCGCAGCGGGCCGACGTCATCGGCGTGCTGGACGGCATGGTGCGCGGCAATAAATCGGCGCCAGGCACGCTCGACGAGGGCTGGCCACAGCGCACCATCGAGGTGCTCAACAAGGCCGACCTGCTCGGCGGCACGGCCGAGGTGCAGGCGCGCGACGGTGCCGTCCCGGTCTCGGCCATCACCGGCGACGGCCTTGACGCGCTGCTCGACGCCATCGACGTCCGCATCTCCGCCAGCATGGAGCGGCTCGACTACCAGCTTGCTCCCGGTGACGGCGCCCGGCTGGCCTGGCTCTACGAGCATGGCGAGGTGCTGTCCCGCGATGACGGCGAGGCGGGCGTGCGCATCCAGGTGCGGCTGCTGCCGGCCGACCGCGCCCGCTTCGAGGAAGACAAACGCGCATGAACTCGCCGTTTACCAGGTCCGATCTCGCCGAACTGGTGACGCTGGTGCGCGCCGTCGGCCGAACGGCGGTGATGCCGCATTTCCGTGTGCTGCGGCCGGAGGACGTGCGGGCCAAAACCGGTCCGCTCGATCTTGTGACGGTGGCCGATGAGGCCGCCGAGGCGCAGCTCACCACCGCCTTGATGGCGCGGTATCCCACCTGCGTCGTGGTGGGCGAGGAAGCCGCTTCGAAGGATGCGGCGTTGCTCGACCGTATCGCGGACGCAGAGTTATGCTTCATTCTTGACCCAATCGACGGCACCTCCAATTTCGCCGCCGGCTTGCCGCTGTTCGGGATGATGCTGGCGGTAACGCGGATGGGTCGTACCGTCGGCGCCATCATCCATGACCCGGTTGGCGACGATACCGCCGTCGCGTTGGACGGGCAGGGGGCTTGGCTGGAACGCTGCGACGGCGGTGTCGAAATCCTATCGGTCGCTGCGCCCGCGCCACCCGGCGAGATGTCCGGCGCGTTGTCGTGGCGCTTCATGTCCGAGCCGACCAAGTCGCACGTGTGCGCCAGGCTGCCGCGACTGGCCGGTGCATGGGATTACCGCTGCGCCGCCCATCAATATCGCCTTGCTGCATCCGGCAGCTGCCACTTCTCCGTCTATAGCCGTTTGCTCCCATGGGATCACGCCGCCGGCGAACTCTTGTATCGCGAGGCCGGCGGCTATGCAGCTCGGCTGGATGGCAGCCCCTACAGCCCGGCGTCCATTGAAGGCGGCCTCATCCTCGCGCCGGACCAAGCGAGTTGGACTGCATTGCACGCCGCTCTCTTCGGACCTGATTGACCCG
>JBPBQE010000100.1:0-2900 GCA_050954595.1 Janthinobacterium lividum
TGCCTGTGCACGTTGACCTCATGGGCCTGCCAGGCTCGGCTGCGGAACAGCTTGAACAGACGCGACGGTGCCACGGACGACAACGCCGACAGCTTGGCGATCTCGGTGGCCTCACGCTGCCGGTGATCCTCGTGATCGGCACGTGCGGCGGTAACAGCTCGTTCCGCCGAGGCCAGGTCCTGTTCGGCGACCTGTAAGCGGGCTTCGGCCGCTGGAAGTTGCGCCTCCGTTTGCGTCAGCTGGAAGCCGGAAGCGTCAAGCGAACTCAGCCCGTCACGAAGGCGGCGACAAGTGGCAAGGGCTTGCCGAAATCCGTCGCGGGCGACACGCCACTGAGCCAATGCTTCCGGCGAGCGCGGCGGCGGGTCGAACTGCGCTAACTTGCCGAGCTTCTTGGCACGGTTCTGTGCCGCATCGGGCCAGGCGACCAGGTTCAGCCAGTCGTTGAGGCCCCAATCAGCATCCCACCAGAACTGCTTGAAGAAAGCCCGACGGTTCTCGGTCTTGCCGAGCCGGGCTGCCATTAGCCCCCAGGCGTGTTCTGCTTCCGGTGCGTCTGGCGAGACGCCGAGCACCGCGTCGGCAGTATGGGCGAAATACGCCAGGTCTTCGTCGTGCCAAAGTGAATGGTCGAGCGCCTTGCCGCGGACCGGCAGCTCCAGGCTGACGTTCTCCACGGCGGCGTTGTTGCTGCTGGCCACCACGATGGCGAAGTCCAACAAGTCGAGCCCGGATAGTGAGCTGTTCGGGTCGTCGAGCGCGGCTAGCCGCTCGGCTCGTGTCACCATCACATGCGCCACGATGTCGCGCAGCAGGGTGGTCTTGCCGGTGCCGGGCGGGCCGTTCACCGCGGCGATGCCGCCGGCATCGAGGTCACGGACGATGGCGTTGACCGCGGCTTGTTGCAGCAGGGTCAAAGGGTGCAATCCCGGACCCGGCCAGCGACCCAGGGGGAACAACGCAGGCTGCAGCAACTCAGACAGACTGATGCGGTCGGTCAGCGCATCCCAGGGCTGGTCAGGCGCTCGCAGGCCAAGATAGGCGGCTACGGCGTCGGGAAGCTGGTCGGCATCTCGCAACACCCGCCCAAGATCCGCTAGCAGGAAGCTGGATAGGATGTCAGCGCGGGGCGGGCTCTCACGCATCATGCGGATTGCACAAGGCGTAGCCAGCCACAGCTCGAGCGGTAGGGCCAGCTCGTTGGCTATTTCTCGAGAGACTGCACGCAGATCCCGCCACGTCAGCGACCTCGGGATGCCACTGGCGTTCATAGGTGTTAGAATGCTGCTGAAACGCTCCTTGAGGCTCTGCTCGTGATCGTCCCACTCGGCCAAGGCAGACGCCGCGCCGCCGGCCATCACGTGGCCCAGGCCCCAAGCGAAGCTGGCGATCGCCAGGGTGTCGGGCACCAGGACGCCCCACTCATCCAAGATCGCAGAGGCTGCGATCACGTGGCCCTGCATGCGGCGATTGGTCTCGTCCTCGTCCGCGTCGTCAGCAAAGGCGGCATCCAGCCGTGCGAACGCTTCCTTGGCGGGCAACGCTCCCAGGATCACCAGATACCAAGGTCTGGATCGGCGGGGCTGTGCCTCGGGCTCGATCCCGAATAGGGCACCCTGGTTGGCGAGAGTATCGACCAATTCTGCCCGAAGCGGCCAGGGCGGCGGGTCGTCGTCGTTAGGCTCTGCCCACAACCCGGGATCATCACCAAGGGCGGCGTCGTGGTTGCGCTGTTGCCCCTGCTTGTCCGCGGCAAGGCCACTCCAGCCGTTCCGGATGACCTGGGGCGTTAATACCTCGTTCGCCAGCCAGGACCGCAAGACCTGGCGAACCGTCTCAGGAGATCCGTCCATGCCGTATCCTGACACGCAGCCGTCATGGCACAAGCCGACGCGCTATAATCACGACGGCATCAGAGCGGTATTCAGCTTTTTCAGGCTGAGGGTGACGAACGAATGGCCGTTGAAGGCGGGCGCCGAGCTCACATCGCATTCCGCACTGCACACGACCTTTCAGCGTGTGCGTGCTGATGAGGATCGGTCTATGGTTTCAGCATGTTTGCCGTAGAGCCCGCAGTGGCTGACACGATCCGCCAGGTTTTCCAGGAACAGGGCGAACTCGCGGCCATCGTGGAGCTGCGCCGACACTTTCCTTTGTTCGAAAGCAACGAGCAGGCCAGGTTGTGCGTGCTCGCGATTGCCAGTTGGAAGCCCATTCTGCCGCGCCTACCATCGCGGGTGAAGAAGCCGCGCGCTGGATAGCCGGTGTAATTTGTGGATTGCTTGTCATCGTTCCGCCGCACGCTGGCGTAGTTTGGCCAAGCATAAGATGGATCGGGACAATAAAGCCTCGTAGGCTCAAATGACACAAGGCGGCACGTGATAGACTGGATTATCACGTGCTGATCTGGGTTCAGTCATTGAGTAACAATGCTGCACTATAGCTGCCGGGCCGGGCACCAAAGCCCAGCCCTTTCGCCTAAGAGTAACCTTGTACGTTTAGGTCTGGGAGATCTTATCCAGCGTGCTGGCTGGCACGCCGGCCATATTGTTGGACAGCAGGTACTTCGGCGCGGTCTCCATCCAGTGCTTGAGCGTGATCTCCTCGAACTTGCCGGCGTTCCAGGTCTGGACGATTTCCAGATCCGTGCTGCCGGTGTTGCGGATGCCATGACCGTAGCCTGCGGGGATGTAGGCGGAATCGCCGGCCTTCACGTCGGCGACCCGACTGCGACCACCGGAACCGAACATCACCACTTGCCCGGTGCCGCTGAGGTAATAGTGGAACTCGTCGGCGTTCGGGTTCCAGTGCAGCTCCTTCATCTGCCCGGGCTTGATCACCATCAAGCCGCCCGACATGGTCTTGGAGATCGGCCACTCGTCCACCGAGGCGAGGTGGAA
>JBPBQE010000162.1:0-2900 GCA_050954595.1 Janthinobacterium lividum
GAACACGGTGACGCCCTGGTCGCGGATGATACGGATGTCGTCACGCAAATGTTCGGTTTCGGCGTCGTTCATGCCCGCGGCGGGCTCGTCAAGCAGCATGCCAGGCTCGCCCATCAGCGCGCGGGCAATCTCGACCCGGCGCTGCGTGCCGTACGGCAGTTCGGTGGCCACGGTGTCGGCATGCGAGGCGAGCCCCAGCAGGCCGAGTGCCTGGTCCGCCAATTTCCGGCCGGCGGCATCACCCAGGCTGGGCGGCAGCAGCGCGTTCCACCAGCGACCGCTCGCGATATGATGAAAACGGCCGACCAGCAGGTTCTCCCGCACCGTCAAGCCCGGGAACAAGTGCACGGTCTGGAACGTGCGCCGGATGCCGGAGGCGGCATGGCGGCGGGGCGAGTGCTGGGTGATATCGGCACCGCGGTAGTGAACCCGCCCCATCGTGGGGGCCACGACGCCGGACAGCACGTTGATCATGGTCGTTTTACCGGCGCCGTTCGGCCCGATCAGCGCGGTGATGGAGCCCTCGGCCACGGTGAAGCCCACGCCGTCCAGCGCCTTGACCCCGGCGAAGCTCACGCTGACCGATTCGGCTTCAAGCATGGGTTTGCTCGGTGGCCGCTGGCGCGGTGCGAGCAACCGAGGCACGGCGCAACAGCGCGGTGAGCCGGTTTTTCGGGAACAGCCCATCCGGCAGGATGGCCATGGTCACGATCACCACCACACCGTAGATCGCGGGAGCCCAGAGTTCGAGGCCGCGCGAAATCTGGGGCAACAGCGTCAGCCCGATCGAGCCGGCGGCGGCACCCAGCGGTGTCATGCCGCCGACGACCAAGAACATGAGGTTGTCGACCACACGGCCGGCAGGGAAATTGGCCGGGCTGATGAAGGAGTAGAAATGGGCGTAGAAGCCGCCCGCCGCGCCCGCCAGTACGCCGCTGACCGCCAGCGATACCGCCCGCACTGCCGGTATGTTAACCGCGCAGCAACTGGCGATAACCGGGTCTGACCCGGTGGCGATCAGCGCCTTGCCGAACCGCGCTGCGAACAGCCAGGCCGATGCCACTACTGCCGCGAGCGCCGTGACTACGATCGGGCCGGCGCCCAGATAGGGAATTCCGGACATGCCCATTACGTCACCCGTCGGCTCGAAATGCTCGAAGAAGAGGATGATCAACTCGGCTTCAGCCAGGGTCGCGATCGACAGGTAGATACCGCGTACCCGTAGTGCCAGCAGCCCGACCGGCAGCGTACTGAGCATGCCGGCGCCGGCGCCGAGTGCGATGGCCGGAGCAGGGGGCCAGCCCCACTCAGTGGCAGCATATCCGGCAGTGAATGCACCGCTTGCCATGAAGCCGGACATGCCGAGCGACCATACCCCGGCGGCGAACGGGAACAGCAAGCTCAGCGTGAGCAGCAGATTGATGCCCACCAGCGCCTGAACGGGTTCGGACATCGTCATCAGACTGCCCGCCGCCGCACACGGGCGCCGAAGAGGCCTTCGGGCAGAAACACCAGCGTAGCGATCATCGCCAGCCAGACAAACGCCTCCGACCAACCGGACGGCGCATAGGCCTGGAAGAGCACGTCGGCCACGCCGAGCGCGAGGCCGACCAGCATGGCGCCGCGGATGTCGCCGATGCCGCCGATGATGATGACCGCAAGCGCCTTGAAGGCAAAGCGGTCGCCCATGAAGGCGTCGATCGTCTCGAACCGGAGCGCCACCATCAACCCGGCCAGCCCGGCCAACCCGGCGGAGATGACGAATACCATCAACACGGAGCGGCGCACCCGGATGCCCAGCAGCATCGCCGCCCGCTCGTTTTCGGCAACGGCGCGGATGTTTCGCCCGAACGGCGTGCGGCGGATCACCAGCCACAGACCGGCCATCAGCACGAACGACAGTACCAGGCTGCCAAGTTGGATGCCGGATAAAATCACCGGCCCGAGATGCAGGTCCGGCGAGGGCAGCCGGGTCAGGAACGGTTTCGGCAGCGTGCCGTAAAGGTTCGTGACAACCACCTGCAGGATCACGCCGAAAGAGAGCGAGCTGACGAAGCCCGTCAGGTGCCGGTCGGACGGGACGGGACGGAACACCACAAAATACAACAGAACGCCGAACGCTGACGCGGTCGCGAGTGCCAGGACCAGCGCGACCAGCGGCGGTAGGCCCGCACTCATCAGCAGAAGCGCCGTGAACGGCGCCAGCATGAAGAAATAAGGGTGCGCCAGGTTCAACATGCGCAGAACGCCGAACACCAAGGTGTAGCCGATGCCGATCAGCGCATAGACGCTGCCGAGCATCAAACCGTTAGCGACCTGTTGACTGAGCATCTACTGACGAATCCAGGCACCATTCTGGGTCGCAAACACAATCGTCTTCTTGATTGCGTCGCCATCCTTGTTGATGTCGATGCTGTTGCCCAAGCCCTGGAAGTCCTTCAACCCGGTTAGGTAGTCACGGATCTTGGTGCGCGCCTCCTTGACCGGCGTGGCCGAGGTGATGTTGTTCGCCTTCATCGCGGCCGCGAACATGTGCAAGCCTTCGTAGGCACCGGCGTCGGCGTAGATCGGGCTGGAATACTGCCCGGGCAGATCGTGCTCTGAGCGAGCCCGGAACGCACGGACGAAGTCGATGACCTCCGGCGCGTCCGAATGCGGATCGAACGGTTGGCCGGCGAACAGATGGATGCCCTTGGCCGCATCGGCCACCGCATCGGTAATCGAGCCCAATCCGGCGAACATCGGCACGTTCAGCTGTTGCCGGTTCGCCTCCTTCAGCAAGCCGGCCAACGCCTCGTGCGCAACCCCGGCCAGCACCACGTCCGGCTCGAGCGCCTTTATACGGGTAACGAAGACGCTGAAATCGGCGGCGTCGACCGGGATCTCGACGAATGCACCGG
>JBPBQE010000491.1:0-2891 GCA_050954595.1 Janthinobacterium lividum
GGCGTTGGCCAATCTCGCCACCGTCGCCGCAGCGGCGCAGTTCGTTGCGGCGTTTCCGTTGGACGATGAGGCCGAGTATGCGCCGGTGTTCCAGCCGTGAGCGCGGCGGAGCGGAATGCGGCGGTGATCGCCGCTTCGGTGCGGGACGGCAGCAGCACGGCGCGCAGCGAGACGGAAGCGGCGCTGGCGCGCATCGCGGCGGCTAATCCGGCCATCAACGCCTTCACCGACGTGCTGGCGGAGCGCGCGTTGCGCACGGCGGCGGCCGTGGATGCGGCTCGGGCGGCCGGGCGGGATCCCGGGCCGCTGGCCGGGGTGCCGTTCGCGGTGAAGAATTTGTTCGACGTGGCCGGGCTGCCGACGCGGGCGGGGTCGCGCATCAACCGCGAGCGGGCGCCGGCGGGGCGTGACGCGGCGCTGGTGCGGCGGATGGAGGCGGCGGGGGCGGTGCTGGTGGGGGCGCTGAACATGGGCGAATACGCCTATGACTTCACCGGGGAGAATTGCCATGACGGGCCGTCCCGCAACCCGCTCGACCCCGGCCGGATGACCGGCGGGTCATCCGGGGGTTCAGGGGCGGCGGTGGCGGCGGGGATGGTGCCGATCACGCTAGGATCGGACACCAACGGCTCCATTCGGGTCCCGGCCTCGCTGTGCGGCACGTTCGGGTTGAAGCCGACTTATGGGCGGTTGAGCCGGGTCGGGAGCTTTCCGTTCGTGTCGTCGTTCGACCATCTAGGTCCGCTGGCGCGGTGCACGGCCGACCTGGCCTTGGCGTACGACGCCATGCAGGGGCATGACCCCGATGACCCGATGCAGTCGGTACGGGGGCCGGAGCCGGTGAGCGCCGGGCTGGACGGGGGGATCGCCGGGCTGCGGATCGCGGTGGCGGGCGGCTATTTCGCGCGGGGCGGGATGCCGGAGGCGTTTGAGGCCGTGCGCCGGGTAGCCGACGCGCTGGGCGCGGCTGAGGTTATCGAGTTTCCGGAGGCGGCGCGGGCGCGGGCAGCGGCCTATGTCGTCACGGCGGCGGAGGGGGCGGCGCTGCATGCGGAGCGGCTGCGGCAGCGACCGGAGGATTTCGACCCGGAGGTGCGCGACCGCCTGATCGCCGGGTTGGCGATCCCGGCTGCCTGGGTGTCGCGGGCGCAGCGGTTCCGTCGCTGGTATCGGGACCGGGTGCAGGAGGTGTTCGGAACGGTGGATGTGGTGCTGGCGCCGGCATCGCCGGTGCGGGCGCCGCTGTTGGGCCAGAAGACGCTGGAGCTGGATGGGGTGACGGTGCCGCTGCGCCCGAACCTCGGCGTGTTCACCCAGCCGATCTCGTTCGTCGGCCTGCCGGTGGTGGCGGTTCCGGTGTGGCCCGGGGCCGGGCTGCCGATCGGCGTGCAGGTGATCGCGGCGCCGTGGCGGGAGGATTTGGTGCTGCGGGTGGCGCGCTACCTGGAGAAGAGCGGAGTTACCGGTCGCGCCTGAGGGCTTGTTCGCGCAGAAAGATGAACAGGCCGGCACCGACGATAATCCCGGCGCCGGCCAGGGGCAGCGTGCCGATCACCTCGCCGAAGAACAGGTAGCCGAACAGCATGCCCCACAAAATCAGGGTGTATTGATATGGCACCACTACCGATGCGGGGGCTATGCTGAGGGATTTGGTCACGCATAGATTGCCGGCCAACGATCCCAGGCCGAGCACCAGCATCAGCCCGAGATCGAGCCAGCCGGGCGGCACCCAGCCGCCCGACGCCACCAGGATCGTGCCGAACACCAGCGCCGTCAGCAGCTGGTAGGTCACCAGCACGGTGCCGGGCGTGCCGGCGAGCTTGCGGGTGGTGAGCAGGAACAGCGCGTAGCCGAAGCTGCCGGTCAGGGCGCAGACGGCGCCAAAGGAGATGGAGCCCGGCGATGGATGTAGCGCCAGCACGACGCCGCAGAAGCCGACCGCGACCGCCGTCCAGCGGCGCCAGCCCACGCGCTCGCCGAGCAGGAACGGGGATAGTGCCGTAACGTAGATCGGGCCGGCCATGTAGTAGGTCATGACCTCTGCCAGCTTCAGTTCGCTCAACGCCCAGAAGAACAGCGAGCTTTCCGCCGTCGAGAACACCACCCGGAGAATTTGCAGGCCTGGGCGGGAGGGCGCAACGAAGGCGGCGGGCCCGAGCCGAATCATCGAGGGCGACATGGCGAGCAGGCCGGAGATCGAGCGCACCAGCAGCAGCTGACCGACGCTGTAGGCGCCAACCAGCCATTTGCCGAGCGTGTCGTTGACGGCGAACAGCAACACGCCGAGCAGCATTATCCCGATCGCAGCGGCCGCGCCCGACCGAGTCCGGTCTTCGGCGAGAAGCTCGGGCATTATCTCAGCGCTGCTCGCCGGGCGGGAGGGTAGCAGGACGGGCGGCCCACCAGCCGGCCAGCAGGGAGCCGGACAGGTTGTGCCACACGGAGAAGATGGCGCCGGGCAGCGCGGCCAGTGGGCCGAAATACAGCTTGCCGAGCGTGGCCGCCAAACCGGAGTTCTGCATCCCGACCTCGAGCGCCAAGGTGCGACAGACGCTTTCGTCGAACCCGAGCAACCGACCGCCCCAGTAGCCGCCGAGGAGCCCGACACCGTTGTGCAGCACCACGCCAACGGCGACCAGCGGCCCGACGGTGGCGATCACCGGCTGCGTGGCGCCGACCACCGCGGCGATGATCAGCAGGATCGACACCATGGAAACCACCGGCAGCACCGGCTCGATCCGTCGCACCACGCCATGCGCGAGGTGGTTGACCAGGAGGCCTAGCAGCACGGGCACGGCGACGACCTGGACGATGCTGCTCAGCAGGCCCCAGGTGTCGACCGTGATGCCGGCCGACACGTAGAGCCGGGTCAGCAGCGGCGTGGCGACGAT
>JBPBQE010000101.1:0-2886 GCA_050954595.1 Janthinobacterium lividum
TTCCATCGGTAGGCCCCGTCCGGACAACGACGAAGCGGCAGGAGTCAGGCGGTGCAAAGCGCCTACTTGGCCGCCACAATCTGATGCAAGCCTAACCAATCGTGCGCGTGCCGCAGCGGCAGCACCTCCGCCGCGACGGCAAATACACCGGCGGATTCCCACTCTGTTCGGTTTCCAACCACGTAAAGCACCCGCTTGGCGCGGGTAGCAGCGACGTTAAGCAGGTTCGGCGTGCTGCTGGCCCAGCTCCGCGAGCCAGCCCGGGCGCCCCGTCCAGCGCCGAGCATCAGGATCACCGCCTCGGCCTCTTTGCCCTGGAACGTGTGCACGGTGCCGACCCGGCGCTCGATCCACTTCTGCCGATCGGCCTGCGACATTTTCGGCAGGATGCCCGGCGTGCCGAACAGCATCGCCCGAAGCCGAGCGGCGGGCACTCGGAACGGACAGATAACGTAGACGTCCGGCGGCTGCTGCAGCGCCCGGCAAAGCTGGCTGAGCGCTGCGGCGATCAGCTTGCCTTCGGTTTCGACCCACTTGTCCGTGGACGGCGCATCAACGTCGATCCAGGCCGACGGGCCGAGACAGTCGCGGATCGGCGATGGACCGTCCGCGGTCGCCAACACCATGCGGCCGTCATAAGCGATGCGGTTGGCCAGTGCGAACATCGGCTCTTCGCACCGTCGGTGCACCAGCAGCGGCATGCCCGTGACCCGCTCCGCCTGCCCGATCCCGCCATCGGGAACACGGAATCGTCCTTGGATCGGACTGACCCGGTCGGCCAGGGTCTGGGCCGATTGCATCGGGGCCGCCCAGTCGGCCGGGTCGGCGCCATTGCTGCCGAAGATCAGTCGGGTGGTGCGTGGCGGTGTGGTGGCCACTGGCCTGATCTGTAGGGGATCACCGATCACCACGGCACGCCGGGCGCGCCAGAGGGCGCCGACCGCAGCCTGCGGTGGTGCTTGCCCGGCCTCGTCGATCAACAGCCATCCGATCTCCCCGGCGCCCACGCCGGGAAACATGCGTCCGATCGAGGCGAAAGTCGTCGAGACCACGGGCACCAGGAGGAAGAACGTGCCCCAATCCGCCGGAGTTGGCTTGGGCGCATCCGGACCACCTTGCGCGGCCCTGGCGATGGCATTTAGCGACGGTTTGATCGTGCGAGCGGCTGCCACGATGAAGGTGCGGTGCAGCCGGATCGCGGCGACGAAGAGCTGATCCCGCGCCGCCCGGAACGCACCACCGTTCCAGGGCGCCGCACTGTAGAGTTCGGTATCGGGTAGCGCCCAGAAGCCGGGCGCGGGCACGGCGCCGTCCGTGTCCGCCTGCCCCTGCTCCAGCAGTCCGGTCAGCCTGGCCACATCAACGCGGAGTGCATCGCGGGTGGCGAGCGCGCCTTGTCGCTCCGCGGTATAGCGCTCCATCTCCGCAATCGCCACGCTCAGTCGGGCAACAGCGGCGCCGGCGGCGTCCTGGGCCGTGTTCAGCCGCTCCACCTGCCTGTGCACGTTGACCTCATGGGCCTGCCAGGCTCGGCTGCGGAACAGCTTGAACAGACGGGACGGTGCCACGGACGACAATGCCGACAGCTTGGCAATCTCGGTGGCCTCACGCTGCCGGTGATCCTCGTGATCGGCACGTGCGGCGGTAACAGCTCGTTCCGCCGAGGCCAGGTCCTGTTCGGCGACCTGTAGGCGGGCTTCGGCCGCTGGAAGTTGCGCCTCCGTTTGCGTCAGCTGGGATCCGGAAGCGTCGAGCGTACTCAGCTCGTCACGAAGGCGGCGGCAAGTGGCAAGGGCTTGCCGAAATCCGTCGCGGGCGACGCGCCATAGAGCCAATGCTTCCGGCGAGCGCGGCGGCGCGTCGAGTTGCGCCAACTTGCCGAGCTTCTTGGCGCGGTTTTGTGCCGCATCGGGCCAGGCGACCAGGTTCAGCCAGTCGTTGAGGCCCCAATCAGCATCCCACCAGAACTGCTTAAAGAAAGCCCGCCGGTTCTCGGTCTTGCCGAGCCGGGCTGCCATCAAGCCCCAGGCGTGCTCTGCTTCCGGAGCGTCCGGCGACACGCCGAGCACCGCGTCGGCAGTATGGGCGAAATACGCCAGGTCTTCGTTGTGCCAAAGCGAACGGTCGAGCGCCTTGCCGCGGACCGGGAGCTCCAGGCTGACGTTCTCCACCGCGGCGTTGTTGCTGCTGGCGACCACGACGGCGAAGTCCATCAGGTCAAGCCCGGATAGCGAGCTGTTCGGGTCGTCGAGCGCGGCCAGCCGCTCAGCTCGTGTCACCATCACATGAGCCACGATGTCACGCAGCAGGGTGGTCTTGCCGGTGCCGGGCGGGCCGTTCACCGCGGCGATGCCGCCGGCCTCGAGGTCACGGACAATGGCGTTGACCGCAGCTTGCTGCAGCAGGGTCAACGGGTGCAATCCCGGTCCCGGCCAGCGACCTAAGGGGAACAACGCAGGCTGCAGCAACCCAGACAGGCTGACGCGGTCGGTCAGCGCATCCCAGGGCTGGTCAGGTGCTCGCAGGCCGAGATAGGCGGCTACGGCGTCGGGCAGTTGGTCGGCATCGCGCAGCACCCGCCCAAGGTCAGCCAGCAGGAAGCTGGATAGGATGTCAGCGCGGGGCGGGTTTTCGCGCATCATGCGGATTGCACAGGGCGTCACCAGCCACAGCTCGAGCGGCAGAGCCAGCTCTTCGGCGACTTCGCGCGAGACGGCACGCAGATCCCGCCACGTCAGCGATCTTGGGATGCCATTAGCGCTCATAGGGGTCAGGATGCTGCTGAAATGCTCCTTGAGGCTCTGTTCGTGGTCGTCCCACTCGGCCAAGGTCGATGCCGCGCCACCGGCCAGCACATGGCCCAGGCCCCAAGCGAAGCTGGCGATC
>JBPBQE010000005.1:0-2877 GCA_050954595.1 Janthinobacterium lividum
ACTCGGAACCGGCCTAGTTGGTATGGGATTGATCCGTCGGCGCAAGACGGTCTAACTACCTAGGCTCGGCTGCCACGACCATTATTATGGCGTGGCAGTCGAGCTGCTGGCCTCTACCGAACCCTTCTATCCAGGCAGCAAGTACTCCACGCATGCCGGTCATCAGCCAGCATATTGCAATCAAATGTCCAGGCAAATGGGGATGTCCTAATACTATTGAACTAAAGTTTTGTATTTTCCGAAATATTGCGAAATTTCGACAAAACAACGTATAACTATACGACGAACTGATCGTTGGGACAAGTAAAGGGCCTAACTCGCAAAAAAATAAAGCACGGCGGCAATGAGACAGTTCGTGAGCAGTGCTATAGCATTTCTAGTTCGATCACGCACCCATTTGCAGGCATGGTCAGACGAAGGAAGTTTGTAAGGCCGGTCCTTCAAACGCTAAGTCAGTCCAGGTGGCAGCCTCGCCCCTAGCTTCTTGATCTTTTCCACGGCCAACTACCAGTTCGCTTGGCAGCGGATGTCTGCTAAAGTGATCAAGGCTTGATCTTCAGTTCCTAGATCGCTTCTGCCACCCTGGCCATCGATTGTCGCCTCGGGTGCAAGGTCCACGTTGCTTCAAACAAGCGCGTACAATAATCTGACTGCTGCAGTGTGCAATGCTAAGCTGTTCAGCTACGACTCCCAGCTTTGCCAGCAAGCCCCAGATGTTTCTTGCCCGCACCTGAAACTCGACTAACTCAAATGTCAGCTTTCTTTACATATCATCACGGGCTCGAAGCCCGACGGTGGCAAATTTTGAAGGGTATCGGGTATCCGTCCCGTCGGGCTGCTCCCTGGTATCTCAATCATTTCCTCATTTCGTAAGAGCAAAAAGACTGCTGAACTCGTTGGCCTGTGAGACGGCTAATGCGAAGGCGGTGATGAGCGGAGCGAGCTGATGCTCCGGCATGTTGGGAATCAGTTCGTAAAGCATGCAGCCTTGCCGGAACAGCGAATGGCTTCGGGTCTTGCTGGTGTTGGACTTGAGCAGCCGGTCCATGCCGAGGCTTTCGCCGACGGTGCCCAGCAGAGTTAGCAGCGCCATTGCGCAGGCTCGATGTTCCAACGCTTGGCGTAGTGGTT
Source organism: Janthinobacterium lividum (assembly GCA_050954595.1). Classification (GTDB taxonomy): domain Bacteria; phylum Pseudomonadota; class Alphaproteobacteria; order Acetobacterales; family Acetobacteraceae; genus JAVVHH01. Next base: position 1,132 of record JBPBQE010000005.1, read on the forward strand.
GACCAGCACCGCCGCTGTTGAACCGCACCGGGTTTCCCGGAGGCTCCAACTCTTGAGAGAATGGAGCCATGACGAAGAGAACACCGCCGTATAGTCCCGAGGTGCGTGCCCGCGCGGTTCGGATGGTTTTGGAGCACCAGGGCGAGCACGGCTCGCAATGGGCCGCGATCCAGTCGATCGCGGCGAAGATCGGGTGCTCGGGCGAGACGTTGCGCAATTGGGTGCGCCAGGGTGAACGCGATGAACGCCCGCGGGCCGCACCAACGAGCGAAGAGCGCGAACGGATCAAGTCGCTTGAACGCGAGGTGCGTGAGCTTCGCCAGGCCAACGAGATCCTGCGCAAGGCCAGCGCGTATTTTGCGCAGGCGGAGCTCGACCCCCTCCGCTGACATTCCACCTGCTACGCAGGCGAAACCTTGGTCAGCTCCGCCCATTCAAACGATGAAGGCATTCATCGATGAGAACCGTGAGGTCTACGGGGTCGAGCCGATCTGCCGGGTTTTGCCGATCGCCCCGTCGACCTACCACAAGCACGCCGCCAAACAGGTCGATCCCAGCCGGGCATCGGCCCGCGAACGTCGTGATGCCAAGCTTTGCGGTGAGATCGATCGCGTCTTTGCCGAAAACTTCGGCGTCTATGGCGTCCGGAAGGTCTGGCGGCAGATGAAGCGCGAGAGCTTCGACATCGCCCGTTGCACCGTCTCTCGCCTGATGCGGCAGATGGGTCTGAGGGGCGTTGTCCGCGGCAAGAGCGTTCGCACCACGGTCAGTGACACTTCGGCGCCGAGCCCGCTCGACCGGGTGAACCGCAATTTTAAGGCGCCGAGACCGAACACGCTGTGGCTCAGCGACTTCACCTATGTCGCGACCTGGAGCGGCTTTATATACGTCGCCTTCGTCATCGACGCCTTTGCCAGACGTATCGTCGGCTGGCGCGTGTCGCGCTCGGCGCGAGCGGACTTTGTTCTCGATGCCTTGGAACAGGCGCTTTGCCAGCGCCAGCCTTTCACCGGCGAACTCGTGCATCATTCCGATAGGGGGTCGCAATACGTCAGCATTCGCTACACCGAACGCTTGGCCGAGGCAGGCATCGAACCTTCTGTCGGCAGCGTCGGTGATTCCTACGACTGTGAGATTATCGGTGCTGTCTGGAGAGCCTGGCCCACCGTACGATTGACCTCGTGTCATTGCATTGAACTGTCGGCTTTCCGGGCAGCACCTGCCGATCTGCGGAACGTGGCTTCATAGGAGCTTGAGGGCAACCATCCCGTCACAGTCCTGTCCGCCCGCCGATCGTCAGGTCCGTACAACCGGGCTGGAGATGTTCACAATGGCCAACACCATACCTACCGGCGTCTTCATCGGCGTGGACACCCACAAAGAAGTTCACGCTGCCGCAGCGATTAGCGAGGTGGGTGCCCACCTCGCTACCACTACTATCCCCGCCAACAGCAAGGGCTACGGCGTGCTTGAAGCCTGGGCGGGGTCAATGGGTGCGGTCCTGGCGTTCGGCATTGAGGGCACCGGGTCCTATGGCGCCGGCCTGTCCCGTTTCCTGCGTGAGCGCGGACATAACGTCGTCGAGGTGAACCGGCCCAACCGACAGCTGCGACACCAGAAAGGTAAGAGCGACGCCGTCGATGCCGAGAGTGCCGCCCGTGCCGTGCTTGCTGGCCAGGCGACCGGACGACCGAAGTCCGGCACGGGCTCGGTCGAGATGATCCGTCATCTCAAGATCGCTCGCGA
>JBPBQE010000208.1:0-2866 GCA_050954595.1 Janthinobacterium lividum
GGCGGATGGGGTGGGATTCGAACCCACGGAACGCTTGCACGCTCGGCGGTTTTCAAGACCGCTGCCTTAAACCGCTCGGCCACCCATCCAGCTTAGCGCGGCCAATGCCTTAGCACGGCGCCAGATGGAACTCATAGGGATTCTGGCGTCGGAGCCGTCACCGCCGTCGTCGTGCAGCCCAGACGATCGGCGCGACCGCCAGCAGGATCGACGACACCAAGGCACCGATGGCGACGAGCTCCGCAGGCCGGGCCCGGGCTGCGATCTTCAACGAGACGGCGCTGCCGACTTGCAAGTGAGCTTTGATCGTCAAACCTTGCCGGCGCGGTCGAGCGACAGCCCAGCCCCGCTCGACTTGCCCCATATCGCTCACAAGGGCCGACAATCAGACCCCAACCCGGTGGCGCGAGGCACACATCGCAGGCTGGTCGCTCCGGCGCCGATCCTGGACGGTGTGTAGGTAGACGGTGGCCGCGCCTGTCCAGCACCCGCATCCGGGATTCCCCTCACCACTGCAGCGGGCGGCGTGGTCAACGGGCCTTGCTGCTTGCTGACGTCCGGCCCCGGGTTCAGCCCGGTATCGAAGCCACCGCAAGCGGACGTCGCAAGAAGAAGGGCGATGGCGACGACGCGGATCATGCGGTGGACCTGTTCACGGGGAGGAGGGGGCAACGGCAAGCTTCGGAACAGCGGACGGAGCACAATTCGACGATGACGCGCCGGAGGTGGGAGTGTCCAGCATCGCCCGTGACAGCAGCGCCTTCAAGGGAAGAGTCATCAGAGCACCAAGAAGGAAGCCGACCAGCACCCCCACGATCCAGTGCTCCCGGACGTAACGTGGATGCCACCACTCGGAGAGTGATCGAGCGTCTCGCGGAGTCTTCGTCATGGACACAGGCAATGCCGCCACGAGAGTGTCTCAAAAATGGATGAAATGTGGTCACTTCATGGACGACACGCCAAGCGCCGTTCGTGACCCTTCCCCAAGCTGACCGGCGCTACCGGCGCAGATCGGGGAGAAAGGCAGCGCAGATGCCCAGGGCCGGCAACACCGAACAAAGGCGGAAGACGAAGGTCAGGCTGGTCGCGTCGACCAGTTGACCCAGCAAGGCCGCACCAAGGCCGCCCAAGCCGAAGGCGAGGCCGAAGAAGATGCCAGCGATCAGACCGACCCGGCCAGGAAGCAACTCCTGCGCATAGACCAGGATCGCCGACGAGGCGGAGGCCAACACGAAGCCGATCACCACCGTCAGCGCTGCCGTGCCCCATAGGTTGGCATACGGCAGCGCCAGCGTGAACGGCAGCACGCCCAGGATCGAGAACCAGATGACGCGCTTGCGCCCAATCCGGTCGCCGATGGGCCCACCCACCATGACGCCGGCGGCGAACGCGCCAAGGAACAGGAACAATAGAACCTGCGACGTTTGCACCGAAACGCCGAAGGTCTGGATGGTGTAGAAGGTGTAGAACGTGTTCAGGCTCGAAACGTAGACGAACTTCGAGAACAGCAGCACGACGAGGATCGTCAGCACCCAGATCGTGCGACCACGCGCGAGCAGCGGCACGGTGTCGACGGCAGACGCACGCCGCGGCGTGACCCGGGTGGCATACCAGCGGCTGACCATGGCGAGCACCGCCATGCCCGTCAGCGCCGCGAGCGAGAACCAGGCCAGGCTCGACTGACCGTGCGGGATGATGATGAAGGCGGCCAGTAGCGGACCCACCGCTTGACCGGCGTTGCCGCCGACCTGGAAGATGCTCTGCGCCAAGCCGAACCGACCGCCGGAAGCATGGCGAGAAACCCGGGACGCCTCCGGATGAAAGACGCTCGAGCCGAGGCCGACGAAGCTGGCAGCCACAAGCAGCGACCAGAAATGCGCCGCGTAAGCCAGCATGATGAGGCCGGCCAGCGTCGCCAGCATGCCGAACGGCAGCGAATAGGGCAGGGGCCGGCGGTCCGTGTAGAGGCCGACCAAGGGCTGCAGCATCGAGGCGGTGAGTTGAAACGCCAGTGTGATGAGGCCGATCTGGCCGAAATCGAGCGCGTAGTTGGTCTTGAGGATCGGGTAGATCGCCGGCAGCAACGATTGCATCACGTCGTTGAGCAGGTGCGAGAAGCTGATGGCCAACAGGATCGGGAAAACCGCGCCCGTCGTTTCGATAATCGGGCCGGTCACGGCCGGTGCCGAAAGTGTCTTGGCCATGAGCTGCACCGTCCATCCAGAGAACCTCAGTATGAGCATCCGTCCTGGCCACGGGAACAGGCGGGTTTGGAGGGGGAGCCATCCATTTCGTGCTTGCACACGGCGGCGGCATCACTTTTGCTTCAGTCCTTTGTACGAAGTGGGCCTTTATACGAAGCGGACCGGAGATCATGCCATGAGAGTATCAATCGTTACCGCGACACTGCTCGGTCTTGGGATTGGTCTCGGGATCACGGGGGCGATTGCGCCGGGTCAGGCCAAGGAGTGGACAACCGTGCGGATCGGGATGGATGCGACGTTCGCGCCGTTCGAGAGCGTGGATCCCCAAGGCAAGATCGTCGGCTTCGAAGTCGATTACGCCAATGCGCTGTGCGCCAAGATGAACGTGAAGTGCACGTTCCAGAACCAGGATTGGGACGGCATCATCCCGGCGCTGCTCGGCAACAAGTACGATGCGGTGATGTCGTCGATGAACCTGACACCGGTGCGGGCCAAGCGGGTGCTGTTCTCCGCCGTGTATTACGCCACGCCGCCGGTCTGGGTGACGACCAAGGACAACACCACCAACGACATCTCTCCGGCCGCGCTGAAGGGCAAGCTGCTCGGGACGCAGTCATCGACGACGTATGCCAATTACTTCGAGGCGAACTACAAGGGCTTTG
>JBPBQE010000407.1:0-2859 GCA_050954595.1 Janthinobacterium lividum
CGGAGCCAGCCAGATGCCGATCCAGAACCGCCCGAGGCTACCCAACGCACCGCCCAGGGCAACGGCGAGCGATTGTATCAACGGCGTCAGGACGCTCGTTCCTCCGCCGGCGGCTCACCTTCGATCAGTCGCGCCCCGCGGCTGTACGTGATCCACGCCCAGATCCACTGCACATACACCAGCAGGCGGTTGCGCAGGCCGTTGAGCAGGAACAGGTGGACCCCGCCCCACATCACCCACGCCACGAACCCGGTCAGCTTCGCCCACGGCAGGCTGGCCACCGCCGCGGAACGGCCGATCACCGCCAGGCTGCCCTGATCGCGATACCGAAACTTTTCCCCCGCCGCTCGCCCCGCGATCCGTGCGGCGATGAGATCAGCGACATATCGCCCCTGCTGCTCGGCCACCGGGGCCACGCCCGGCAACGGCTTGCCGCCCGCGCCGGTCATCGCCGCGATGTCCCCGATCGCGAACACCTCCGGATGGCCTGGCACCGAGCAATCCGCCTCGACCGGCACTGCCCCATGCTTGCCCGCCTCGACCCCGAGCCAGGATGCCACCGGCGTCGCCGCAACGCCGGCGCACCAGAACACGTTCGCGCTCTCGATCCGCTGCCCGGCGACCATCACCCCGGCCGCGTCCACCGCCTCCACCGAGGCGCCCGTGTGAACCTCGACCCGCATCCGCTCCAGCCGCGCCCGCGCGTATCGCGACAGCGCGTCCGGGAACCCGGCCAGCAACACCGGCCCGCCCTCGTAGAGCAGCACCCGCGCTTCCGCCGGCTTGATCCGCCGGAAGTCCCGCCGCAGCGTCGCATCCGCCAACTCGCGGATCGAGCCGGCAAGTTCCACCCCGCTCGCCCCGCCGCCGACCACCACGAACGTCAACAGCCGTGCGATCTCGGCCGCATCCGCTTCCCGTTCCGCCCACTCGAACGCCGCCAGCAATCGCTCCCGAATACGCGTCGCGTCGGGGAGCGATTTCAGCCCGGTCGAGTGCGCGCGCCAGTCATCGTGCCCGAACCAGCTCGCCTCTGACCCGGTTGCCAGGATCAGATAATCGTACCGCACCGGCCCGATGCCACGCACCGACACCGTCCGCGCCGTCGGATCGACGCCGTCGATCTCGCCGATCTGCACCTCGACGTTCGCCTGCCCGGCAAACATCGAGCGGATGGGCGACGCGATATCGGTCGGCGCCAGCGCTGCAGTCGCGACCTGATACAGCAGCGGCTGGAACAAATGATGGTTGGTCCGGTCGAATAGCACGATGTCGGCCGGCACCGACGCGAGCCGCCGGGCTGCGTTGATGCCGCCGAACCCGGCCCCGACGATGAGGATGCGCGGCCGGGTCGCCGGTTGCGACGACATCGGGCTTAGTCGACCAGCTTGGTCCATGTCCGCCCATCGGCTGCCAGTAACGCATCGGCGCCCGCCGGCCCGCTCGACCCGGCGCCGTAACTCTCCACCTCGCCCTCGCCCTTGGCCCACGATTCCAGCACCGGCTCGAGCGCGGCCCAACTCGCCTCGATCGCGTCCGCACGCTGGAACAACGTCCCGTCCCCGAGCATGCAATCGTACAGCAGCGTCTCGTAACCGACGTTCGGCCGCTCGTCGAAATGATCCTTGTACCGCATCGACGACACGACCCGGCCCAACGACATCTCCGGCCCCGGGCGCTTGGCCGCGAACTGCACGTCGATCCCCTCCTCCGGGTCGATCAGCAGCCGCAAAACGTTCGGCGTCGTCGCCGCCGCGCCGAACACGCGATATGGCGCCGGCTTGTAGTGCACGGAGATCTCCGTCTTGCGCCCGGACAGCCGCTTGCCGGTGCGGATGTAGAACGGCACCCCCGCCCACCGCCAGGTGTCGATGTGCAGCCGCAGCGCCACATACGTCTCGGTCCGGCTGTCGGGCGCCACGTTGGGCTCTTCCCGATAGCCCGGCACCGGCTTACCGAACTCGGCCCCCGCCGTGTACTGCCCGCGCACCGCGTCCGCCGGCGTCAACGGCCGGATCGCCTGCATCAGCTTGGCCTTCTCCGATCGCACCGCCTCGGCGTCGTAGGCAATCGGCGGCTCCATCGCGACCATCGACAGCAGCGTGAACATATGGTTCGGCACCATGTCGCGCAGCGCCCCTGTCGGCTCGTAGAACTTGCCCCGCCCTTCGACGCCCACCGTCTCCGCCGCGGTGATCTCGATGTGGTCGATGTATTCCCGCCGCCAGGTCGGCTCGAACATCCCGTTGCCGAACCGCACGGCCATGATGCTCTGCACCGTGTCCTTGCCGAGGAAATGGTCGATCCGATAAAACTGGCTTTCCTCAGCGTGCTGCAGGATCCGCGCATTCAGCGCCTGCGCCGACGGCAGGTCCGATCCGAACGGCTTCTCGATCACAACCCGGCGGAACATCCCGTCCGTCTGCTGCAGCAACCCGGCTTTCCCGAGCCCGTCGACGACCGTGCCGAAGAACCGCGCTGCCACCGCGCAATAGAAGATCGCGCTGCCGTCCCCGATCGCAGCCTTGATCCCTGCGAACGTCTCGTCCTGGCTGAAATCGCCGACCTGGTAGCTCAGCCGGTCCGTTACCCACTTCCAGGACTCGTCGTTGAGCTTCGGCACATAGAACTCGGCCGTCTTGTCCGTCGTGAACGACTGCATCGTGTCGGTCAGCGATTTGCGCCACGCATCGGTATCCTGCTGCGCCAGATCGACGCCATGCACCTTGAACCCGTCATCCAGCCGCCTCGCAGTGGCCAGGTCGTAGAGCGACGGCATCAGCAACCGCTTGGTGAGGTCACCGCCCGCCCCGAAGATGACCAGCGTGCAGGCTGGAGCCTGCTTGACCGGTGCCGCCG
>JBPBQE010000063.1:0-2854 GCA_050954595.1 Janthinobacterium lividum
CGCGAGGCGATCGGCCCGGACATCCTGCTCATGGCGGACGCCAACCAGCAGTTGACGGAGGTCGAGGCAATCCGGATGGGCCGCATGCTGGAAGCCTATTCGCTGACCTGGTTCGAAGAGCCGCTGCCGGCCTACGACCTCGCCGGCGTGGCCCGCGTCGCTGCGGCGTTGGACACGCCGATTGCCTCGGGCGAGACCGAATATACGCGCTACGGCTTCCGCGACATGCTCGAGCGCCGCTCGGCCGACGTGCTGATGCCGGACCTGCAGCGCGTCGGCGGCGTCACCGAATTCGTCCGCGTGGCCCATCTCGCCGCGGCGTTCGACGTTCCGGTGTCGTCGCATCTGTTCCCGGAAATGAGCCTCTCGGTATTGGGCGGGCTGAGCAACGCCAGCTACCTGGAGCACATGCCCTGGCTATCGCCGCTGTATCGGCAACAGCTCGAAATCATCGACGGCGCCGTCCCGATCCCGGACCGCCCCGGCTGGGGCTTCGACCTGGATTTGAGCAGTTTTTCGCACCCGTAGCCTAGACCGCGTCGCCCGCCATTCCGCGGGCGATTGCGGTCACCAGCGAGCGTAGCTCGGCGCGCAGCGCGTCGAGCGACACCGCGCCGACTTTCTGCGCCATGCCGAGGGCGACGACCCCGTGCACGGCCGAGAACAGTGTCCGCGCGCTCAGCGGCGCTGCCCCGATCGTGTTGCCAATGTTGTCGAACAACTGGTCTCGCAATTCGGCATACCAGCCCGGCAGCGCGGCACCGCCGCTCTGGCGATGGGTGAACAGCGTATCCCACCGCGGGGTGTTTGCCACCGCATAGTCGAGATACGCCTCCGCCATGGCACACAGGGCGTCCGCTGGGTCGTCGATACCGCGCAAACGGTCCGCCACTGTGTCCGACAGCGCCCGGAGCGTGTTGGCGTTGACGGCGAGCACCAGCTCGTCATGGCTGGCGAACAGCTTGTAGACCATGCCGGAGGAACAGCCGGCCTCCTGCGCGATCTCGCGCACGCCGAGATCGGCCAACCCGCTGGTTGCCACCCGCGCATCCGCCGCCGCCACGATCGCGGCGCGCAGCTCGTCCCGCCGGGCAACCACGTCGCTTCGTTGCTTCATCGTATTCGCCTGCTATAAACCCTTTTCTTTTTGGCTTGTGAACTTCGTTCACGCAAGCTATAACAGTGTGAACACTGTCCACAGGAGCACATGATGCGAGACCCCGATCGCACGGACCCGTCCGGCGCTGCACCCCGGCCTCCCAAGCTCGACGATATCGACCGCCCGCTTCGGCTGGGCGAAGGGCGGATCAGCGGCTACCTGTCGGTCGCTTTCGGCACCCTCAGCCTGCTCGCCGTGCTGTGCTTCATCTTCCCGGATTACCTGACGACGCCGTCATTGCGCGCCGGCTACGACCTTGGGGTGATGCGCACGCTGCTGGCCGCCGGCATGGTGTTCTCCGGCGGTTTTGGCGTGCTGACCTTTGCCCTCAACCGCCGCAAGCGCCTCGGCGCGCTCGGCCTGTTGCTCACCGGTATCGCCCTCGCGCTGGGCGGCAGCGCCGTCCCGGTCGGGCCGCGACACGATGTTCCGGGATTCATCGGGCTGGACTGGTTCATCCTCGACCTGCTCGCCTCCGCCATACTGTTCATTGCGCTGGAGAAGCTGTCGCCGCACCGGCGTGACCAACCGATCCTGCGGCCGGACTTTTGGCATGACGGCCGCTACTTCATCTTCAATCACCTGGCGATCGGCATCTTCTTGTTCATGACGGTGCGGGCGGTGCCGTCGCTGTTCTCCTGGACGATCAATGCCGGACTGCAGGACTGGTTCAGGTCGCTGCCCGGCGTGGTGCAGTTCGCGGTCGTGCTCGTGACCGCCGACCTGATGGAATACGCGACCCACCGGGCGATGCACGAGATCCCGTTCCTGTGGCGCTTCCACGCGGTGCATCACAGCGTGGAGCGGATGGACTGGATGGCCGGCTCGCGGCTGCATTTCCTGGAGCCGCTGGTCACCCGCATGGCGGTGATGCTGCCGGCCTTCATCCTTGGCGCCGGTGATGCGCCGCTGCTTTGTTATATCGTGTGGGCCGGGTTCCAGGCCGGGCTGGTGCATTCCAATTTTGGCCTGGAACTAGGACCGCTGAAGTACCTCGTCGCCACGCCGCTGTTCCATCACTGGCATCACGGCAGCGACAAGGAAGCCATCGACATCAACTACGCGGCCCACCTGCCGGTGCTCGACCGCCTGTTCGGCACCTATCACATGCCGACCGATCGCTGGCCGGAGAATTACGGCGTCGTCGGCGACCCGCTGCCCAAGGGCATCTGGCGGCAGTTCCTCTACCCGTTTCAACGCCGCGAGCCGCCGCCCCCGCCCGTCTGAGTGACGGGCCGGGACACGGATTGAACTTGGGGGAGTGCGCGCGATGGATGACCTGATACTTTGGGCGGTGGCCGCCCTTTTCGTGGGCGGCATCGGATGGCTGGTGGGCATCGTGGGCTTCGTCCGCGCCGGTCGGGCGCTGCGCGAGATCGCCGAACTCCGGCGGCAGATGGCGTCCCCCGTGCCGGTCGCCACTCCGGTGCCCGCGCCCATCTTCGCACCCGTCGAAGCGCCTATTGTCGCACCAGCCTCGCCCTGGGCCGAACCCGCCGTCGCCATCGCGCCACCCTCCCCGCCTCCCACCCCGCGGCGCACCCTGGTAGACATCGAGGCGCTGCTGACCGCGCGCTGGGGCGTCTGGCTCGGTGCGGTGGCGCTGCTGCTGTCGGGCGTGTTCCTGGTCCGCTACGCCGCCGACGAGGGCTGGCTCAACCCGGCCGTCCGCTGTGCCGGGCTGGCGGCGCTGGG
>JBPBQE010000008.1:0-2853 GCA_050954595.1 Janthinobacterium lividum
GACGGTGAACTGCGCGTCGCCGAGGTAGGCATCCTCGGAGACGTTGATCACTAAACCGATCCCGGTCGCACCGTCCGCGATGGCCAGCGCCGCCGTAGCCTGGATCAACCCGGCCCCGACGTTCGGGCCACCGCCCTGCCCAATTGCTGATGCGGCCAGGAGTGCGCTGACTTGCGCGGGCTTCAGCGCAGTGTTCTGCTGCAAGAGCAGCGCCGCGGTGGCAGCCGCGACCGGTGCGGCCGCCGAGGTGCCGTAGAACGGGGCGAATCCGGTCACGCTCGTCGACGATCCGTCGGGCGCGGTAAAATCCACCTTTCCGGTCGTCACCGGGATCGCGAGCACATTGCCGTTGCCGTCGAGCAGGAATTGCCCGGGTCCGGTGCTCGAGAACGGCTCCACCACCGGAGTGCTCACCCCTTGCGACGGCGTGTTGGATGCCGCCACGGCGCCGATAGTATTGACGTCGGCGAGTTCGGAATGACCGAACAGGTTGCCGCCACCAGTGTTGGCGTTCGGGTCGTTGATAAGGTCGTCGACGTTGTTTTCGACGAACTCATAACGGAACACACCCGGCGGCGCGCCGCCATTGAGCACGACGGCCACCTTGTAGGTGCCGGCCGCCAGATTGTTGATCGTCAGATACTGCAGCGGGTCGCTGCCGACGACGTTTGCCGTCCGCGAAGCGATCAGCGTGTTGCTGCTGTTGTAGAGATAGAGCGCGAGGCTGTCCTGCGCGCCCATACTGTTTGGCCCGCCCGACCCAACTGAGCGGAACGGCGTCTCCCACTGCAGATCGATTGCCAAATTGAAGGTCGAAGTGTGGGTGAAGCTCTCCAGCACATTGTCGCCGCCGAAATTCTCCGCCGTGACGCTCGTCGTCGTGCCCGGCAGCAGCGCCGAGATGCCATCGAATGCCGCCTGGTAGTAGGTCCCGCCATTGTTGCCAGCCGAGGTGAAATAATTGCCGCCAGCTGCGATGAAACTCTCAATTGCGTTCTCCAGCACGTCGCCCAACTGGAAGAACGGCTCGTTGGCGACCCCGACATCGTCGATGATGATCCGGGCGCCGGCATTTTGCAGCGCGGTCACCGCCGAGGTGAAGCTCGCTAGCGTGGTTCCGAAGGTATTAAAGACGATCGTTGCACCCGGCGCGGTCTCGTGGATCAGTTCGGCGATCGCCTGGCCTTCGTCCGTGCCGCTCCGGTCGGCCAGCACGGTCACGGCCGGTAGATAGCCGGCGGCAAGATTCGCGTTAGCCTGGCCCTTGGCGTTGAAGCTGTCGGAGATGATCCCGACCGTGACGCCGGCTCCAGTGACCCCAAAAGCGCTACGCGCCGCTGCCCCGGCCACGGCGAAATCCGCGCTACTATTCGGGGCCGGCCCAGCCGTGACCGCCGCAGCCACAATGACCCCGCCGTCAATGAGATTATCGAGTAAGGTCGGGATGGAGATTGCCATCTCCCGGTCGAGTGCATCGGTCGGCATGGGTGCGAACACCTTATTATTTGCAACCGATCTAGCAGACACAAAGCCATTGGCAAGGAACAGTCTGGCGACTTAATAGGTAGGCGCTACTGCGTTACCAGCCGCCTCTTGTCTGGCCTTGCTCCTCGCTTTGGTATGGTTGTGGCCAGCATCCATCTCGCGACGAGCTTTACTTGCACGCTCGCGCGCTTCGGCAAGCGTAACGTTGGTCTCGCTGCCTAAGCTCATTTCGCGCGATCTCTGACCGGACAGGGTGTAGCGGAGTATCTGACTCCGGCAAGTTCTGCGGCATGTTATGGTTCAAATTCGATACAAATTCGACACTGTCCCGCTTGCCCGCGGTGATTCGCACCTCGGCCGTTTCATCAAAAGCTAGCCTCGATCAGCACGTGATAATCGGGGTTACGGCGCGCTAGCCTAAATGCAAGCCGCGCAATCAGGGAACAGCGCTCGGAAGTTCCATGCCACGTTTCACGACATTCAGGTCGCAAGTTGAGTCAAGCTCCTGCTCACTTTCGCCCGATTGGAAACCCCATGCAACAGCCAGTTCGACTGATCGGTATCCAACTCGACATGATCGAACGAGATTACATCCGGCATATGATAGACCGCTGGGTGAGAAGCTTCGTCAATGGCCCGGGTTGCCGAAAACATTAGTGACACGAAGCCGTAGGTTAGAATATCCCTGTCCCGAGCGTCAACCATCTCACGACACTTCCGGTGTAGCTATCTTTCTGCTTGGCGTGGTCTTACTAGCAGGAGCCGCTAAGTCCGAATACCTCTTTCAAAACTTTGGACGGGCCGTCCGCTTTTGGCTTTCGCTGTCCAGCAAGAATAGTCCAACCGAACTAGATGCACGCCGTGGCCGCCATCGTTCCCTTTCCCATCGTCTTAGTGTCGGTCCGGTAAGTTCATATTGGATTGCATAGTTTTCTGAGCATAAGGCGGATAGAGGCGAGGCGCAGGAAAGCCAGTGCATTGCGGCTGTGGTTTTCCCAATCCTTGGCAAGCCTGCGGCAGCGATTGAGCCAGGCGATGGTGCGTTCGACCAACCATCGTTCAGGCAGCACCACAAAGCGGTGCAGTTCGGACCGTTTGACGATCTCGACCTGCAGTTGGCCCATGGCCTGCTTCACGGCATCGGCAAAGCGTAGCCCTTGGTAGCCTGCGTCGGCGTAGAGCCGGGTTACGAACGCGTGCAGACCGAACAACGTCGCGATTAGCAAGCCGCCACCATCGCGGTCTTGGATGTTGGCCGAATGCACGATGGCGTGGAGCATCAGACCCTGGGTGTCGACCAGCACATGGCGCTTCTTGCCTTTGCTCTTCTTGCCGGCGTCGTAGCCGTGCGGATCAATCGAGGCCCCC
>JBPBQE010000080.1:0-2851 GCA_050954595.1 Janthinobacterium lividum
TTAGAGCAGTGGACGAGCTTGTCGCTGCCTGATTGCGTCACGGGCGACCAGATCGTAATGGAGCGGCATGCGCATTCTCGTCACCGGCGGCTGTGGCTTCATTGGCTCCGCCGTCATCCGCCATCTCATCCGATCCACCGGCCACAGCGTCGTCAACATCGACAAGATGACCTATGCCGCCTCGCTCGATGCGTTGGAGGAAGCAGCCACCGACGCGCGGCACACGCACCTGCGCGCCGACATCACCGATGCCGCGGCGATCGGCGAGATCTTCACCACCCACCGGCCCGATGCTGTGATGCACTTGGCCGCGGAAAGCCATGTCGACCGCTCCATTGACGGGCCGGCGGACTTCATCACTACCAACGTTGTCGGCACGTTCGTCATGCTCGATGCCGCGCGCGCGTATTGGCAGGGCCTGGCGCCGGACGCCAAGGCCGCCTTCCGCTTTCATCACATCTCGACCGACGAGGTCTTCGGCGCGCTCGGGCCATCGGACCCGCCGTTCAACGAGACCACGCCGTACGATCCGCGCAGCCCGTATTCGGCCAGCAAGGCCGGTTCCGATCACCTGGTTCGCGCCTGGTTCCACACCTACGGCATGCCGACGTTCGTCACCAACACGACGAATAATTACGGCCCCTGGCAGTTTCCCGAAAAGCTGATCCCGTTGGTCACGCTTAACGCGCTGGAGGGTAAGCAACTGCCCGTCTATGGCGACGGGTCCAACCAGCGCGACTGGCTGTATGTCGACGATCACGCAAAGGCCCTGGTGCTGGCGCTCGAGCGCGCCGAGCCCGGCGCCACTCTATGCATCGGGCCGCGGCAGACACGCTCTAACATCGAGGTCGTGCGCGCCATCTGCGCCACCGTCGACGCCTTGCGGCCGGACCCGGCGGGCCCGCGCGAGCGGCTGATCCACTTCGTCACCGACCGGCCCGGGCATGATTTCCGCTACGAGATCGACCCGGCCCGTGCCGAAGCCGCGCTGGGCTGGACGGCCGAGCACGACTTCGCCGCCGGGCTGAAGCGGACGATCGAGTGGTATATCGCCAACGAGAAATGGTGGCAGGCGATCCGCGCCGGCACCTACTCCGGGCAACGCCTAGGAAGCACGGGGTCGGGGAGCGCGTCATGAGCCAAAAGGGTATCATCCTGGCCGGTGGCAGCGGTACGCGGCTGCACCCGATCACGCTGGCGTCGAGCAAGCAGCTCCTGCCGGTGTATGACAAGCCGATGATCTACTACCCGCTGTCGGTGCTGATGCTGGCCGGCATCCGCGACATCATGATCATCTCCACGCCGGACGACCTGCCGCAATTCCGCCGGCTGCTCGGCACCGGCGAGCGGCTCGGGATCAAGTTCACCTACGCCGAGCAGCCCAAGCCGGAAGGCCTGGCGCAGGCGTTCCACATCGGCGAGGACTGGATCGACGGCGACCCCTGCGCGCTCGCGCTGGGCGATAACCTGATCTTCGGCGACAAGCTGAGCGTGATGCTGCAATCGGCGCTGAAGCGCCAGGAGGGCGCGACGGTGTTCGCCTACCAGGTGCGCGACCCCGAGCGGTACGGCGTGGTGCAGTTCGGCGAGGATGGGCGGGCCATCGACATCGTGGAGAAGCCAACGGCGCCGAAGTCGAACTGGGCGGTAACCGGTCTGTATTTCTATGATCGCCGGGTTACGGAACTGGCGCGCAAGGTCAAGCCGTCGGCACGGGGCGAGCTGGAGATCACCGACCTCAACCGGATGTATCTGGAGGAAGGTTCGCTGCAGGTGGAGCGGCTCGGTCGCGGCTGCGCCTGGCTCGATGCCGGGATGCCGGACAGCCTGTTGCAGGCGGCGACGTTCGTGCAGACGATCCAGGACCGGCAGGGCTTGCTGGTCGGGTGCCCGGAAGAGGTGGCGTATCGCATGGGGTTCATCGATAGGGCCGGGCTGCGGGCGGCGGCGAACGGGCTGAAGAAGACCGAACTCGGGCGATTGCTACTGGAACTTGCCGACGGACATCACGCATGAAGACCGAGACGTTCGACATCGAGGGCCTGGTCGCCATCACGCCGGGGAAGTTCGGGGATTCCCGGGGTTTTTTCTCCGAGACGTGGAACGGTTCGCGCTTCGCCGAGGCCGGAGTCGACGCGACTTTCGTGCAGGACAACCAGAGCCTGTCGCGCGACCGCGGCGTGCTGCGGGGGCTGCACTGCCAGGTCGGGCCGAACGCGCAGAGCAAGCTGGTGCGGTGCCTGCGCGGCGCGATTTGGGACGTGGCGGTTGACGCGCGGCGCTCGTCGCCGACGTTCGGGCGCTGGGTCGGGGTGGAGTTGTCGGCGGAGAACTGGAAGCAGCTATGGATTCCGGCCGGCTTCCTGCACGGGTTCTGCACGCTGCAGCCGGATACCGAGGTGCTCTACAAGGTGACGGCGCCGTATGACCGCGAGGCCGAGCGCGGCGTGATCTGGAACGATCCGACGCTGGCGCTGCCGTGGCCAATCGAGAACGGCAACGCGATCCTGTCGGACAAGGATCTGGTGCTGCCGAGCTGGGCGGACCTGCCGGAGCTGTTCGCGTGATTTTGGTCACCGGCGGGCATGGCCAGCTCGCCAGCGCGCTGGCCCAGCATGCCAAGGTAAAAGTCGTTGGCCGGCCCGAGTTCGATTTCGACCGGCCGGAGACGATTGACGCCGCCTTCGCCGCCGCGGAGCCGAGCTGCGTGATCAATGCCGCCGCCTGGACCGCCGTGGACGCGGCCGAGACCAATCCCGAGGGCGCCGCCCGCGCCAACCGCGACGGCCCGGCCCGGTTGGCGCGCCTGTGCGCCGAGGCCGGCATTCCGCTGATCCATGTCTCGACCGAC
>JBPBQE010000163.1:0-2850 GCA_050954595.1 Janthinobacterium lividum
GGGCGCGATCGATAAGAACGCTCAGAAGCTCAGCGAGATGTCGATCGAGGTGCGCCGAATCGAGGGAGAGGCCGACGACCTACTCGACCAAGGCCTGCGCAGCTTGTTCGCTGGCGACACGTCCGCTGGACACAAGCTGACCGTGGAGAAGGTCTACGATCTCGTTGAGGCTGTCGTCGACCGTTGCGAGGACATCGTCGACGTGATCGACGGCATCGTGGTCGAGCAGGTCTAGGCGCGGCTATGGACGGTCTGCTCGTCGGTACGCCGGTGCTCGTTGCGCTGATCGCGACGGCGCTGGTGTTCGACTTCCTGAACGGGTTGCACGACAGTGCCAACTCGATCGCCACCGTGGTCGCCACGCGCGTGTTGCGGCCTTTCACGGCGGTGCTGTGGGCCGCATTTTTCAACTTCATCGCCTTCACGGTGTTCGGCCTGCACGTCGCGGAGACCATGGGCAGCGGCGTGGTCGACGCGAAGCTGGTTGATCCGCTGGTGATCTTCGGCGCACTCGGCGGCGCCATCACCTGGAACGTGGCGACCTGGCGGTTCGGTATTCCCTCCAGCAGCAGCCACGCCTTGGTGGGGGGCCTGGTCGGCGCGGCGATGGCCAAGAGCGGTCCGGTGGCGGTGATTTGGGGCGGTGTCAGCGTGATTGGCTCGGCTATCGTGCTGTCACCCTTGATTGGGCTGGTGCTGGCCATGGCGCTGATCCTGATCACGTCGTGGCTGTGCGTGCGCGCCACACCGTTCGCTGTGGATCGCCGGTTCCGGGTGCTGCAATTCGTGTCCTCGGCGCTGCTGAGCCTGGCCCATGGCGGTAACGACGCGCAGAAGACCATGGGCATCATCACCGTGCTGCTCTATTCGCAAAATCTGCTGAGCGGCGCGTTCCATGTGCCGTTCTGGGTCGTGATCAGCTGCCAAAGCGCGATGGCGCTCGGCACGTTGTGCGGCGGCTGGCGCATCGTGCGGACCATGGGCTCGAAGATCACGCATCTGACGCCGATGCAGGGCTTCTGCGCCGAGGGCGGCGGTGCGCTGGCGTTGTTCGGGGCGACCTGGCTCGGCATCCCGGTCTCGACGACCCATACGATCACCGGCGCGATCGTCGGGGTCGGCTCCGCGCGCCGGGTCTCGGCGGTGAGATGGGGCATCGCTCGCGGGATCATCGTCGCCTGGGCGATCACGATTCCGGCGTCGGCCATCGTCGCGGCCGCCTGCTACGAGCTTGCCCGGCTCTTCGCGGGTTGATTGACAAATAATGTCGGATGAACATGTCTAGACAGGATTGAGCAAGCATTCAAAGCGGTCGGGCGTCACTGCGCTCCAATACGCCGCACTTCCCTTACAGGAGCGCGATGGTGAGACCTGCGTCCTGCTGGTGACCAGTCGAGAGACGCACCGCTGGGTGCTGCCGAAAGGCTGGGGAGAGAAAGGCCTCACCGGCGCGCAGGTCGCGGCCAAGGAGGCGTTCGAGGAGGCTGGCATCCGAGGGATTGCCCGACACTCCTCCGTTGTACGTTACCGCTATACGAAACAGCTGCGAAAAGGCCGCACCGTCGAGTGCGAGGTCGAGGTGTATCCGTTGACGGTCACCGCAGTGCTTCCAGTGTGGCCGGAATGGAAACAGCGCCGCCGGGAATGGTTCACCCTCGCGCAAGCTGCGCTGATCATCGATGACGGTGAGCTCGTGCCGTTTCTGTTGCAGATGGCGGCTCCAGACTAAATCGCTGCCCCAGAGTCATGCACTGATCCTTGCCGAGCCGGCCAGACGCGGCGCGAGCAGGATCATCAGGGGAACGGCTGCCAACGCCGTCGCTGCAGCAGCCACGAGCGCCCAGTCCGGTCCCGCCCGATCCCCGAGCCAACCGTATAGGACGGGCGCCAACGCGCTGGCGCCGAGGGTCCCAGAGTAGAAGATCGCAAAACCATGCTCGACCGTTTTGCCTCCCACCAACTCCGGGACGGTGCCGTAGAGCACGGAGGACGTGCCGTTCTGCATGATGCCCAGGAGCGGCAGGAGAACGAGGCAAGGTAGGAGCGGCAGCCAAAGCACCAGGAGGATGCCGAGCGTAGTACCGATCTCGGTGGCCGCAACCGTGGTCAGAAGACCGAGCCGGGCGCCGAGCCAGCCACAGGCAGCCTTGCCGCAGGCACCGCCGATGAACAGCAGCGAGAGCGCGAAACCCACCTCCGGCAGCGACGCGCCCTTGGCCTCTAGCAACGTCGGCAGGAACAGCAGCACGATCACGCCGGCCACGCCGTCCAGCATGCCGACACCGAGCAGCAGGCCGAACCCGCCGCGACCGCCGCCTTGGTGGGTCGCCGCCCGGCCTCGAACCTCGTCGGATGCCTTGCTGGCCGCCGGCATTAGCAGCGCGATCACAAGCGCGGCCATTCCCCCCAGCCCTGCGACCAGCCAGAGCGACATGCGCCACCCCAACGCCGTCAGCAGCAGACCGACGACGGGCGGCAGCAGCGCCTTGCCTACGTCTCCAGCGAAATTATAGGTGCCCAGCGGCCCCCGCGCGCCGGGTCCATACGCGCGTGACACCGCGCCGGAAGCGAGCGGATGCTGTGTGCTGCCGCCGACGCCGGTTACCACAAGCGCGGCGCAGAGACCCACGATGCCGCCCGAAACGCCGCACAGGGCGTAGCCGGCTGCACTCAGAAGCGTGCCGAGCACGAGCACGGTTGTTGCGCCGATACGCTGCGCCAATCGCCCGGACGGGATCTGAAGTGCTGCCAGCGAACCCACATACAGCGCGCGCAGCGCGGCCAGGGCACCGTAGCTGAAGCCGAACTGGGCCTGCCACACAGGCAGCAGCACATAGATCGTCGAGGTGA
>JBPBQE010000567.1:0-2841 GCA_050954595.1 Janthinobacterium lividum
TCGGCTATGCGTTGGGGGCCATCGCGTATTACGGTCGCCGGTTCAACGCCGTGCCGATCCCGACGCTGTCGCAGGGGCGCAACCCGGTGCGCGACTTCATCCCCGTCGCCCGTATCGCGGACATGCTGCTCAACCCCGGCGCGGCGTTTCGCTACAACGGCCAGACGCTCAGCTATCCGGACATCGCGCTGGTCTATTGGGCCGGGGGGAATCCGTTTCATCATCACCAGGACCTCAACCGGCTGCGCCGCGCCTTTGGCCGGGTCGATACCTTGGTGGTCCACGAGCTTGGCTGGACCGCCACCGCACGGCATGCGGACATCGTGCTGCCCTGCACCATGACGCTCGAGCGCGACGACATCGGCGGCAACGGCAACGACCCGCTGCTGACGCCGATGCAGCGCATTGCGGAGCCGTTCGGCGAGGCGCGCGACGACTACGCCATCTTCGCCGAGTTGGCCGCCCGTCTCGGAGCCGAGCAGGCGTTCACCGAGGGGCGCAGCGTGCGCCAATGGTTGGAGCACCTGTACGAGCCGACTCGCGCCGGGCTGGAAGCGCGAGGCGATCCGGCTCCTGACTTTGCCGAGTTCTGGAACGGCCCTGGCCTCGAGTTGCCGCAACAGGAAGATGATGGCGGCAAGCAGCGCGCGTTCCGCACCGATCCCGAGGCAGCACCGCTCGCTACGCCTAGTGGTCGGGTGGAGCTGTTCTCGAGCACGATCGCCGGCTTCGGGGAAGCCGACTGCCCCGGGCACCCTACCTGGCTGGTGCGCACGGAGGTCCCCTCGCCTGTTGCTTCGCTGTATCTGATCGCCAACCAGCCGGCGACGCGACTGCATAGCCAGCTGGATTTCGGCGGGCATAGCGCGGAAGCCAAGCACCGTGACCGCGAGGTGGCCCGCATGCATCCGGCCGATGCGGGGCCGCGCGGGATCGCGGACGGCGACATCGCCCGATTGTTCAACGAGCGCGGCGCGTGCCTGGCGGCGATCCGGCTCACCGAGGACATCCGGCCGGGGGTCATCCAACTGCCGACGGGCGCGTGGTACGACCCGGACGATCCCAATGACGAGCAGGCGCTCTGCGTGCACGGCAACCCGAACGTGCTGACCCGAGATCGCGGCACGTCGAACCTGGCGCAGGGCTGCACCGGGCAGCTCAGCACGGTGGAGGTCGAGCGGTTCGACGGCAATTTGCCACCGATCCGCGCTTTTGACCCGCCGGGCTGACAGAGGCGGGCATTCCGGCTAGAGGCCTGGACCGTGACCATCTCGATCGACATGGGCCGTACGGGACGCGGCGAACCGGCGAAGCTCGACCTCGAGGAGCTGCTGGCCACCCGGCTGCTGGTGCAGGGTAATAGCGGGTCCGGCAAGTCGCACCTGCTGCGCCGCCTGCTGGAACAGAGCGCGCCCTGGGTGCAGCAGATCGTCATCGACCCGGAGGGCGATTTCGTCACCTTGGCCGGGGCGCATAGTCATGTGGTAATCGACGCCGCGGCGCATCCGGAGGCGGCGATGGCGCGGGCCGCCGAGCAGGTGCGGGCGCATCGCATCTCCGTGGTGCTGAACCTCGAGGGGCTGGAGGTGAACGGCCAGTTGCGGCATGCGGCGGCGTTCCTGGCCGGGTTGTTCGAGTGCGGGCGCGCGCATTGGTCGCCGGCCCTGGTCGTGGTGGACGAGGCGCAGCTGTTCGCGCCGGCCGCCGGCGGAGAAGCGCACGAGGAAGCGCGGCGGCTGTCACTGGCGGCGATGACGAATTTGATGTGCCGTGGCCGCAAGCGCGGGCTGGCCGGCATCGTGGCGACGCAGCGACTGGCCAAGCTGGCCAAGAACGTGGCGGCGGAAGCGTCGAATTTCCTGATGGGCCGCACCTTCCTCGACATCGACATGGCGCGGGCGGCGGACCTGCTCGGCATGGATCGCCGCGGGGCGGAAGCGTTCCGCGACCTGGAGCGCGGCCATTTCATCGCGCTCGGCCCGGCGCTGTCCAACCGCCCGCTCTCGATCCGGATCGGGGCGGCGACGACCCTGTCGCGCAATGGCGGGCCTGGCCTGACACCGTTGCCCGACAGCGTGCCGGAGGATGCCCGCGCGCTGGTGTTCACCGCGATGGCGGCGCCACCGCCGCCGGCTCGGCGCCCGGTTACGGCTCCAGTCCCGGATCTGCTCTCGCAACTGGCCGCGGCTCGACCCGCCGCGCTGCACGACGCGCCGGTGCCGGAACCCGACCTGGCGGCGTTGGCCGAGCATGGTCGCGTGCTGGACGAGATCATGGCCGCCATGACCGCCGAGCCCGGTGCCGCATTTCGCCAGACTGCGGTGTTGTATCAGGACTTTCTGGTCCGCTGCCGCATTCGGGCGTTGCCAGGGGCGCCTCCGGACTTGGCGACGTTCACTCGACGGCTGGCGACAGCGCGGGCCGGGCTAGAACATGCCGTTACCACTGCGCCGGGGTGGGACGAGGTCGCTGCCGCCGCGCGTACGCTGCCGGACGAGGCGCAGGGAGTGTATCTGCTGCTGGCGCGCACCGCGCTGGCGGCGGCGCCCTGCCCGCCGGATTCGGTGCTGGCGCGGGTATATGGCACGCACTCGCCGGCGCGGGCGCGGCGGGTGTTGCAGTTCCTGGAGCAGCAGGGGGTGATCGTGCTGTGCCCGGAGGCGGATGCGTGGCGCGCGGTGGCGCTGCCCGGGCTTGGTTGGCGCACTGCCCCGGGCGACCCGGCGGCCCCGGATCTCGAGGCCGCCTAATCTAAATCCGCTTAGTTGATGCTGAGCAGCTCGACGTCGAACATCAGGGTGGCGTTCGGCGGGATCACGCCGCCGGCGCCGCGGGCGCCGT
>JBPBQE010000033.1:0-2836 GCA_050954595.1 Janthinobacterium lividum
TGGAGCAGGCGGCAGCCGAGGAGCGGACCGAAGCGCACTTCCTGCGCGGGCAGGAGGCCTACAAATACGCCTGGGGGGCGGTGGACCGCTGCAACTACTCCGGCCGCGTGACGCCCTTCTCAAGCGTGGATTCCACGTAGACCATCTTGACGAAGATCATGGCCGCCGCGGTGAACGGCGTGGCCAGGATGAGGCCCAGGACCCCGAACAGCGCGCCGAGCACGGTCTGCGACAGGATGGTCAATGCCGGCGGTAGGTCGACGGTGCGCTTCTGGATCAAGGGCGCGATCACGTTGCCCTCGAGCAACTGGACGCCCGCGATCAGCGCCGCGGTGTAGCCCATCACGGTCGGCCCTTGCGCGGCGGCGACCAGCAGCGCCGGGATCGAGCCGGCGAGCGCGCCGATATAGGGCACGAAGTTGGCCAGCCCGGCGAGCAAGGCCAGGGTTCCAGCCAGTGGCACGCCCAGGGCATACAGGCCGATGCCGGTCAGAATGGTTACGACGAACATGTCGAGCAACTGGCCCACAAACCAAAGCTGCAGCGCCTCGCCCATGCCGTCCAGCACCTCCCGGCCACGCTGGCACCACGGCAGCGGCAGCAGCCGGACCATCCCGTCGCGGTAGAGTTCGGGCGAGGCGGCGAAGAACAAGGCGGTGACGACAAGGATCACGAGCGTGCTGGCGATGCTGAGCAGCGAGTTAGCGACCGTTGGGACGTAGCTGCCGAGCTTGCCGAGGATCGACCAGCCGGCGCCGCCGCCGGCCTTGTCGGCAAGCTGGGTGCCCCAACTCGTGGCAAGCACGTATCCCTTCAGCCGCTCGCCCTGCTGAACGAAGTTTTGTGCGATCTGACCGGTCTGGTTGACGATCTCCGGGCCGCGTAGCCAGAAGCCGCCGACGAACACGACCGTGATCACGACGATGAGCAGCAGCAACGACCAGCCACGGCCCAGGCCGGTCCATCGGTGGATCTTGGTCGCTCCCCCGTGCAGCACGCAGGCCATCAGCACGGAGGCGAAGATGACCAGCAACACGTCCGACAGCAGGTAGACGAGCAACAGCGCCAGCCCGCCAAGCAAGGCGACGCGGAGAGTCGTGGCGATGGAGTGCTGATCGGATTCGGAGCTCATCCCGCTACGTAGCGACGGACCGACGCTAGAGATAGCCCTCGCCGGCCTCGGCCTCGAACCGCTCGGGCGGGCCCTCCCACACGGTGCGGGCGTGTTCGAGCACGTAGACCCGGTCGGCATGCGGCAGCGCGAAGGTGACGTTCTGCTCGCCGAGCAGCACCGTGATCGGCGTCGCCTGCCGCAGCCGCTCCAGCGCGTGCGACAATTGCTCCAGGATCACCGGCGCCAGACCGAGCGTGGGTTCGTCCAGGATCAGCAGCTTGGGCTTCATCATCAGCGCCCGTGCGATCGCCAGCATCTGTTGCTCGCCGCCGGACATGGTGGATGCGTGCTGGCCCTCGCGCTCCTTCAGGCGCGGGAACAGGTCGAACAGCCAGTCGAGCTGGCGCGCGCGCTCGGCATCGGTGAGGTGCTGGCCGCCGAGGTCGAGGTTCTCGCGCACCGACATGTCGCCGAACAGCTCGCGCGTCTCCGGGCAATGCACGATGCCGCCGCGGGCGATGGCCGCACCTGTTTTGCCGGCCAGGCTGCCGCCGTCCCAGCGGATTTCCCCGTCATAAGGTACCAGGCCGGAGATGGCGTTGAACAAGGTGGTCTTGCCGGCGCCGTTAAGGCCGACGATCGAGACGAACTCGCGCTCGTGGACGTGGATCGATACTTTCTCCAGCGCCTGCGCCTTGCCGTAGAACACCGACAGGTCGCGCACGGCGAGCAACGGCGTGTCGCCGTCGGCGAAGCTGGTCTCCGGGCGCGCCGCCGTGGTGATGGCGCCGCCGAGATAAACCCGGCGCACCTGCTCGTCCCGCATCACCTGGTCGGCGGTGCCGACCGCGATGCGCTCGCCGAGATACATCGCCACCACGCGGTCGGCCAAGGCGGACACGCTCTTGACGTTGTGGTCGACCAGCAGCACGGCCTTGCCATCGGCCTTGAAGCTGCGGATCAGCTCGGAGAAACTCTCGGTCTCGCCGCGCGTGAGCCCGGCGAAGGGCTCGTCGACGAGAACCACTTTCGGGTTGCGGGCGATCGCCTTGGCAAGTTCGAGCTTGCGCAGGTCGGCGAAGGGCAGCGTCGACGGGCGGCGGGCGAGCACATGGGTGAGGCCGACGCGCTCGGCGATGGCGCGCGCGTCGCGGTCGTGCGCCGGGTCGGCGAGGAGGCGGATGAGGCTGTCGGGCAGCAGCGCCAGCTTGATGTTCTCCAGCACGGTCTGCCGTTGCAGCGGGCGCGAATGCTGGAACACCAGGCCGACGCCCTGGCGCGCGATCTGGTGCGCCTGCTGCCCGGCCACGTCCACGCCGTCGATACGGACGATCCCCTCGGTCGGGCGCTCGATCCCCATGACGCATTTCATCACGGTCGATTTGCCGGAGCCGTTGGGCCCGATCAGCCCGACGATCTCGCCAGCGGCAACGTCGAAGGTCATGCCCTTGACGGCCACCAGGCCACCGAACCGCTTGGTGAGGTTCTGGACCTGCAGCAGGGGCCCGGCCATCAGGCGCGCTCGCCGCGGCGACCGGTGATCACGCCCATGAACCCATTCGGCGCGACCAGCACCACGACCAGCGCCAAGGCGGAGACGATGAACGTTGCCAGCTCGCCGGTGCTGCGCAGCGCCTCGGTCATGGCGATGAGGAAGATGGTGCCGATGGCGGCGCCGATAATGGTGCGGCGCCCGCCGATGACGGCGGCGATGATGATCTG
>JBPBQE010000146.1:0-2823 GCA_050954595.1 Janthinobacterium lividum
AAAGGCGCCTGATGCAGAAAGCGACAATGGAATTTCGGTAGCCACGGCTTGTCGATGCTCATGAAAGCCCGCTCCAGTTCTCGCTGATGAAGGTGCGAAGCTGCATGCGGCCGCAACTGACGGCAGCCTCGTCATGTACCAGTTTCAGCGCCGCGACCCGGACCTGCTCGGCTTTCGCCCGACCATCCCCGGTGCGGAGAAGCCAGTCCATGAGATCGGGCATATGGCGCCCGCACTCCTCGAAGAAATGGATGCCAGGCTTGTAGAGGGGATGCGGCAGACACGGCTCCGACACCACCACGCTGCCGCCGGCCATTCCGATCTTCACGATCCGGTGCCACTCGAAGAACCCGTAATCGTCCCGATGGATGTTCAACGAGATACTCGAGTGCGCCGTGACGTGGCCGCCGAGACGCGACAGGATGCCGTCCCGTTTCGAGCTGGTATGCGGGCCTTCGAAGCGCCGGTAATATAGGAAGCACCTGAAGTCCGACAGGAACTGGGCATTGCGGCAGAAGAAGCCGTCGCGATGCGCCGACGTGCCCCCGAAGAACGAGATGTCGATCGGCCGGTCGCCGAACGAGCGGGAAGGATCGGGCGTCGCCCGCGCCCGTGGCGGCAGCACGCGGACCAGCGGGTGATCCTCGTCGTCATCGTGAAGCCATCTCGAGACCGGGGCGATCTCGGAATTGAAGTGCAGCGCCGGCATGCCGGCGGATGCGAACAGCATCGCGGTCTGGTCGCAGATATCGATCACGCCACGGCACATGAGCAGAAAGGGAGCGCCGCGATCGAACCAGAGGGTCTGCGGCTGCTCGGTGTTCAGCATGAACGCCTGGGACACGATCTCGTCGGTCGCCCAGTCGCTGCCGCGCCCGAGATGGAAGAACTCGTGCGGTGCCACGAAGATGCAACAGGCCGGCCGGCTGTCCGGGTCCGACGTTTCGTCGAGAAGCCGGGCATCGACACCCATGTTGTGGAACGACAGCACGAGATCTTCGGCAATCTCCCGGATGAAGCCGTTGCCGAGGCTGTTGAAGAAGATGCCGACCGTTTGCGGCATGGCCCCCGCGGAAACCGCCACCGGCCTGTCCGTGCGGAAGTTCGCATCCGACACCACCCCAAGCGCGAGCGAGATGGTGCGCTTGTCGAAGACGCAACGACCCTCGGGAAAGCCGAACGTCAGGGCATGCTGGGCTGGAGGCAGCCCGCCGGCGCCGACGTCGTGGTTCATGCGCAGGTAGTCGGCATCCGAATAGATCGGGAGCCGACGCAGCCGGGCGATTCCCGTGCGCAGGGATGTCGCGGTGAAGGCATCGAGAAGTCCGTGCTCGAACAGGTCGTCTTCCGAGCCGGTGCGCAAGAACTCCGCAAAGGAATTCTTTCCGGCCGCGACGGCGTTGCCGGTCCGCGCCAGATAGATGTTGCTCTTGAACACGCCGTTGGGGTGTCGCCCCTCCGCCGCGCCGTGCTGGACGTAGTGTTGAATCCCGTTCCGCTTGGACTCGACGACATCCGGGTACTGTTCGTAATACCAGTCGTAGTCGAACTTGCCCGACATGTTGATGACGGCGAAGTCCTCGAGCTGCTGCTCGGACATCGGATGCGCGATCCAGTCGACCTCGAACCGTGCCGTGATCTCGGTATTTGCCGATGATCCCTGCTGGGGAATTATCGTCTCGCTTGCGGTCCAATCCATTGCGATCCCCAGGGCCGAATAGAAGACGGGCTGGCGACATGGCACAGCGGTGGAGTGCTCACGTATCGAAGTAAACGCCGTCCGGCGAGCAGTTTTTGCAGTTTAACGAAGTTTTGCTTAAACGAATTCTTCTCAATACGGAACGGCTTGCTGATCGAACGCCGCATTGTCGGAAATAATGTTGTATCATTATTTCCTTCATAAGGATGACCCGGTCTTTTCACTTTCGATTGACGAAGACCGTGGCTCTGCAGTGCAGCGAAACGAATTCGGCGCTTGCCGCGCCATCGCCGTCGCGTGACCCGACCTCGAGCACTCCGCATCCAGCGACACCCGCACCGCCGGTCGACGAAGCCGGCGACAGACGGCCTCCGAGCCACCGTCACGCCCCGCAGCGCGCAGCGCCATCGGTGCCGCAATGTCTCAGATCGGAGCGAGCCCAACCCGGTTTGAGAAAGCATGCCTGATGGCGGACATGGTGCGGTTGTCCGGCCTGAACGCCCGACTTCCGTCGAAACGGAGACTGGGCTGGGATCTGATCCTGATGGCGGACAGTGTGGGATTCGAACCCACGGTACGCTTTCACGCACACACGCTTTCCAAGCGTGCGCCTTAAACCACTCGGCCAACTGTCCACTGGCGCCCGCTCACGGGGCGGCGGACCATACCAAAGTCTGCCCGAGGCGCAACCCGCATCCGCGCCCCGCCCGCGACACCGCTCGACCGTCTCCCGCACGATCACGCCGGATCCCGGCGCCACCCGTATCAAAAACCGGCACGACCACCTCGTGACACCATTTCATGACACCACCGGCGGCACCGCCCCCACGCCCCTAACGTGCTGCATCCGCCCCTTGGGTCGGCTATGCTCGCCACCATGGATACAGAAGCCACCAGGCCGGCCCACCACGCTCCACCCGACGTCGGAGGTCGGTCAGGATCGGCGTGGCATCAGCGGATCGAAGAGCGAGGCCAGGGCTCTGCCCTGGACCCGCTCAAGGCGGCGCCTTGAAAATCCGGTTGTGAGCCTCAGCTCTCCATCTTCAGCGCCGCCAGGAACGCCGTCTGCGGGATCTCCACCTTGCCGAACTGGCGCATCCGCTTCTTGCCTTCCTTCTGCTTGT
>JBPBQE010000134.1:0-2823 GCA_050954595.1 Janthinobacterium lividum
CTGAAGGGCAGGGGAGTCGCCGCCGCCCTGCTGATCATGCCCTTCGCCCCCGCCCACCAGGAAACCGACGCCACCCTCGCCGCCTACCGCGAGTACCTGTCCATCATCGCCCAACGCAACGGCGCCACCCTCCTGGACCCAGCCATTCCGATCTGGCCCCAACCCAGCTTCGCCGACGGCGCCCACCTGAACCCCTCGGCCGCCCAGGCCTTCACCAAATCCCTGGCAACCTGCCTCAAAGACGGCATCCTGACCGCCCCCTGCACCCTGGCCCCGCCCTGATTATCTGCAGTCACCATAAGGGCGGGTAAACCCCAGCATCACCCGCCGTATCCCGACACCCGCATGCCCGCCAGGATCGCCTCGACCGCGTCCTCGACCCGGTGCCCCGCCGTATCGATCACCAACCGCTTCTCGTCCCAAGCGGCATACTCCCGCTCCACCACCGCCTGCCAACCCGGCACGATCAACCCCTCGATGTCGCTCCGCTGTTCCTCGACCCGCCGCCGATGCTCCACGACATCGGAGCAAATCACCTCGACCTCGATCAGCCCGGCCCCCACCCGCACCGCCGCCCCGCGCCAACCGCGCCGGCTCTCCCGCACCGGGTTGACGCAATCCGCGATCACCGTCTGGCCAATGCCAAGATTGCTCTCGGCCAGCGCCATCCCGACCACGTATCCCATCGCCCCGACCGGCCCCACCGCCCGCAATGCCTGCTCGATCACGTCGATCCGCAGGTAAGTCGCCCCAACCCGCGCCGCGAGCGCTCGCCCGATCGTCGTCTTGCCGACCCCCGGCAGCCCCCCGATGACGACCAGCACCCCTCAGCCGTCTTCCAAGTGCAGCAGCAGCGCCACCGCTAGCATCAACCCGGCGCCCGCCGGCGCC
The DNA here is from genome assembly GCA_050954595.1 of Janthinobacterium lividum. Taxonomy (GTDB): domain Bacteria; phylum Pseudomonadota; class Alphaproteobacteria; order Acetobacterales; family Acetobacteraceae; genus JAVVHH01. Next base: position 892 of record JBPBQE010000134.1, read on the forward strand.
CAGGCCGCCAACGGCGCCGGTAGCGCCCCCGACTGCCCGAACTCCTCCGCCACCTTGCTCACCACGAACAACAGGAACCCGGCCGCCACCCCGCTCCCGATCATCTGCGCCACGCCCCCGCGCCGCGTCGCCCGCATGGAGAACCCCGCCGCCACCAGCGCCATCGTCCCCGCCAGCAACGGCAGCGCCAGCAACGCCTGGAAATGCAGCCGGTGCCGGATCGCCGAAAACCCCGACCGCTCCAACAATCCGATGAAATCCGGCAGCGCCCACACGCTCAACGTATCCGGGCTGGCAAAGCTGTCCTGCACCCGACTCACCGTCAGATCCGTCGGCAGCTTCGCCGCCCCGATCTCCTCCGGCAACCGATCCGGCAACATCCGCCGCGCATTCTCCAGCAGCCAATCTCCCCGCTGCAACACCGCCCGCGACGCCTCGATCCGCGCCAGCAACCGGTCTTTGTCGTCCAACCGGAACACGCTGACGTCGTTAGCCACCATCGTCTTGCGATCCGACGTCACCGTCCGTGCATGGATGATTGCCACCCCGTCCGGCACCAACTCCCGGTCCGACTGCCGCAACCAGAGCTGCCCGCCCGTCAACGCCGTCGACCCGGCCGCTGTCTTCAAATACGCATTGTCCAACGACTCCGCCCGCGCCAGCATCCCCGACGCCAACGGGCTCACTGCCCCCGTTCCTACCGCCCCCAGCAGGATCGCGCACAGCAACGGCGCCGACAGGAAGTGCCACGCCGAAACCCCCGCCGCCCGCGCCACGATCAACTCGCTCGACCGCGTCAGCCGCCAGAATGCCAGGATACCCCCCAGCAACACCGCGAACGGCAGGATCTGCAGCGCCACGAACGGAATCCGCAACGCCGCGATCTGCACCACCAGCGCGAACGTCGCCTCCGGCTTGGTCGCCGATCGCCGCAGCAACTCGATGAAGTCGAACAACGACACCACGCCCGACAGCGCCGCCAACATCGACAGCACCGCCGCCATGAACTGTCGCGCCACATAGAGGGTAAGAGTAACGGCCATACCGCCTTCTACTCCTCCCGCCCCGCCGATACACTCCTACTTCCTGCTCCCTCTCCCGCTGGCGGGAGAGGGCCGGGGTGAGGGTGGAAACACCAGCCAGAAAGCGCACAGCAAATGGCCGAAATCGGCTTCTACCACCTGACCCGAACCACCGTGGAGGCGGCCCTCCCGGCCCTCCTGTCCCGCACCCTCGCCGCCGGCGAACGCGCCGTCATCCTCTGCGCCGATGGCCCCCGCGCCACCGCCCTCTCCAAATCCCTCTGGGACTGCAAGGACCCCGACTGGCTCCCCAACGCCACCGCCGCCACCAAACTCCTCCCCGCCGCGCAACCCATCTGGCTCACGGACCAGGAGGAACGCCCCAACGACGCCCGCTTCCTCTTCCTCCTCGACGGCCGCACCGCCACCGGCCCCGACTGGGTCCGCATCTTCGACCTTTTCGACGGCACCGACCCGGCCATCGTCACCGCCGCCCGCACCCGCTGGACCGCCGCCAAGGCCGCCGGCCATACCCTGACCTACTGGAAACAAACCGACCGCGGCTGGTCCAAGACCTGAATCCGGTCCCACCACCCAACAAATCAATAAAACATTAACGACTCAATGATTTCGGGTGCCGAAACGATCGAAATGCTGTAAAGCACGTAATGTGTGGATTAACATCCGCAGGCTTGCGACCGGACTTTGACCCAAAACAGGATCGCCGCGGTATGCAGATCAACACAGTCGAGGCCTTCGGCCCGCGTCAGCTCTCCACCGTTCAGTTCAGCCCCGCCCGGCTAAGCCCGGCTGAAAGCCAGGCCCTCCTCGCCAGCTTCCCCAAGCCGGCCCAGTTCTCCCTCGACAAGGTCCTCGACCACATCGACGAACATCTGGGCCAGTTCGTCGA
>JBPBQE010000338.1:0-2816 GCA_050954595.1 Janthinobacterium lividum
CGAATCCTGATGCCTGCTCTACCGCCGAACTCCACCATCGGCATCATCGGTGGCGGCCAACTCGGCCGAATGTCCGCCATGGCCGCCGCCGAATTGGGCTACCGCTGCCACATCCTCACCCCCGAAACTGACAGCCCGGCTGCTCAGGTCGCCGCCCACGTCACGGTCGCCGACTACGAAGACCAGGACGCCTTGCGCGCCTTTGCTGCCGCCGTCGACGTCATCACCTTCGAGTTCGAGAACGTCAGCGCCGAAGGGCTCGACCTGCTCGCCTCCATCCGCCCGGTCCGCCCGTCCCCGTCGGTGCTGCGCATCAGCCAGGACCGGGTTACGGAGAAGACCTTCCTGCGCGATGCCGGCGTTCCCACCGCCGCCTGGGCCGCGATCGGTAGCCTGGCCGAACTCGAAACTGCCGTGGTTACCATCCACCTTCCGGCCGTCCTAAAGACCACCCGGCTGGGCTACGACGGCAAGGGCCAGGCCGCGCTCCGTTCGCCCGCCGACCTCGCGCCGGCCTGGGACGCTCTAGACCCCAAGCCGCTCGTGCTGGAAGCCTTCGTCGACTACGCCTGCGAGATCAGCGTGGTGGTCGCCCGCGGTGCCGATGGCGGCGGCTCCGTATTTGATGCGGCCGAGAACCGGCACCGCGACGGCATCCTCGACCTGAGTATCGCCCCCGCCCGCGTCAAACCCGGCACCAAGGCCGAGGCCGGCCGCGTCGCCTGGCGTATTGCCGAAGCGCTGGACTTGGTGGGCCTGCTTGCGGTGGAGATGTTCGTCGACCGCACTGGCCGCGTCCTGGTCAACGAGATCGCCCCGCGACCGCATAATTCCGGTCACTGGACCATGGAGGCCTGCCCGGCCAGCCAGTTCGACCTGCACGTTCGAGCGGTCACCGGGTTGCCGCTACCGCCCGGGCTGCGCCATGCCGATGCGGTGATGAAGAACTTGGTCGGCCCCGACGAGGTCGCCCTCTGGCCGCAGATCGTCGCCACCCCCGGCCTGATCCCTCACCTCTATGGCAAGGCCGAAGCCCGCCCCGGCCGCAAGATGGGCCACGTCACCCGCCTGTTCCCGCTCGACGGCCTGCCGGATGATGCCGAGATCGCCAAGGCATTGGGGTGCCTGACGCAGGGTTAAATTGCTTCTAGCGCTGCGGGGCTAGCAGAAGCCGCACGCGCGCCATTGAAGATCGGCTGGCAGAGTTGTTGGATGACACCATGACCTCCCTCCTCCTCGCCGGCCTGTTCTTCATCGCCGTCCATATCGGCATCGCCGGCACCACCCTGCGCGACCGCGTCGTCGCTGCCCTGGGGGAGCGGGGCTACATGATCGCCTTTTCCGTCGCTTCCCTAGGCGGGATCATCTGGCTGGTCGCCGGCTACAAAGCCGCGCCCTACCTCGACCTCTGGGGCCAGCCGAACTGGTGGAAGCTCGTTGCCGACGTCCTGATGCTGCCCGCCTTTATGCTCGTCGTGATCGGCCTGGCCACCCCGAACCCCACCTCCGTCGCACAAGGCAACCTCGCCGCCCAAGCCCCCGCCGGCATCGTCCGCGTGACCCGGCATCCCTTCCTCATCGGCGTCGGCCTGTGGGCCACGCTGCACCTCGTGGCCAACGGCGACCTCGCCTCCCTGCTGTTCTTCGGCGCGATCCTCATCGTCTGCGTTGCCGGCCCGCCCTCGATCGACGCCAAGCGCAGGCGCGCCCTCGGCCCAACCACTTGGGACGGCTTCGCCCGTAAGACCTCGATCCTCCCGTTCGGCGCCATAGCCGCCGGCCGCAACACGCTTGACCTCGCCCAGATCGGCTGGTGGCGCATCGGCCTCGGCGTCCTGGCCTACGTCCTGTTCATCGGTGGTCACGTCCACATCATCGGCGTCTCACCCTTTCCAGTCTGGTGATCCGGACAGCAAGGACGCCTGATGCCGTCCTGGACTGCCGCGTCGCTCCGCTCCTCGCAGTGACCGCCCGAAGTGGGAGCCTTGCCGGGCTTCTCGCTTCATGCTCCGGTGCGCCCCAACGAAAAGGGGTTTGACCATGGACGGCACCGAAGGTCTCACGCGCTTCCCGCTCGCCCGTCGCGGCATGATCATGACGAGCCTCATCAGCGGCTTCACCCTCGCGGTCACCGCCGTCGAAGCCCAGGTGATCCACACCGACACCATCGGCATCAATGGCGGCCAGGTGAAGATCCCCGTTTCCGACGGTGAGATGCCGGCCTACGCGTCCAAGCCCAACGGCCCCGGCCCTTTCCCAATTATCCTCGTCAACGAGGAAATCTTCGGCGTCCACGAACACATCAAGGACCTCTGCCGCCGCCTCGCCAAGGTCGGCTACCTCGCCGTCGCGCCTGAGATCTATGCCCGCCAGGGCGACCTCTCCAAGATGACCGACGTGAGCCAGATCGTCTCCCAGGTCATTAGCAAGAAGCCGGATGCCGAGATGCTGAGCGACCTCGACGCCGCCGTCGCCTGGGCCGGCAATAATGGCGGCGACCTCAACCGTCTCGGCGTCACCGGCTTCTGCCGCGGCGGCCGCAACACCTGGCTTTACGATGCTCACAACCCGAGGGTGAAAGCCGCCGTCGCCTGGTATGGCCCGGTCAAGGGCGCGACCTCGGATATCCAGCCCAAGACCGCCACCGACATCGCCCCCACCCTCAACGCCCCGTTGCTGGGCCTCTATGGCGGCCAGGACAACAGCATCGCCGTCCCCGACGTCGAGGCCGCCGCCACCGTCGCCCGCACCGCCGGCAAGACGGTCGAGATCCACCTCTACGGCGACGCCCCGCACGGCTTCAACGCTGACTACCG
>JBPBQE010000367.1:0-2813 GCA_050954595.1 Janthinobacterium lividum
GAGCGACTACGTGGGGTGACCCATGGACGGCCTGGGTCCGGGAACCGCCCGTGAACGGAATTTAAAAGGCCGGCCCTGATCTTCGGGTTCGATTGAGGGGTTACGCATGAGATTGGCTGTCTGATTGCGGCTATGTGCGGAGTAGCTGAAGCATGTATTTGTCGTTCCAGCCGGCTTGCTTTCTCTTGCCTCGCTTACTTGTTTTGGACAACGGATCATGGCTGATCAGATTGAGAGTGATCTTAAGCAGAACGGTGAGGTTCCGCGTGGCGATACGATCGCGAACCCGGCTTTTATCCTCTCTGAAGGTCACGTCGAACACCCAGTGCAGGTTGTTCTCAATCGTCCAATGCTTGCGGATCGCCCTGGCCAAAACCTCGGGTGCATCAGTCACACTGGTTAGAAAATAGCGCAATTCCGCCATCGTCTTGGCGGTGCCGTTGATGCTGCGGATCGTCTCGGCAGCCAAAAACGGCGCGCAGACCCGGCCAGCAACCCAGCGCCTCAAGCCCGGCTCCTTCGGTGCTGACAAAGACCCGGGGACGGAGAAGGCGACCATGACCGTTATCGAATTCAGCAACAACAGCCTGACCCCGCGGTGCACCTCGATCAAGGCAGGTTTGTTGACTTTGTTGCACGAATCAGCGGGCGGCCGCAGTTCGGCCATCTCGCTTCATTGTTACAGGAGACGGACATACTCTGGACGCCCGAGTTCGAGCATTTGGTTCAGTGCATTGACGGCATTCGCGACCTCGGTTGTTCGACAACAATCGGTGCGTGATCTCAGCCCATCACCGATCACCCGTGACTGTGTTGCAGAGATCAGCAAGCGGCCGCATCTCGGATACCTCGTGTTCCCGTTACGGGAGGCGGACGTATTCCGGACGTCCGCACTTTAGCATCTGGTTCAGTGCACTCACGGCAATCGCGACCTCGGTCGCCCGACGCCGTTCGGTGCGGGACCGCAGACCAGCGCCGATCACCTGTTTGAAGCGGCTGATGTCAGCCTCAACCAGAGCACGCCACTTGTAGCCTGAGGCCTTTTGCCAAACCATGCGGCCGTGCTCAGCGATGAGCTGCAGGTGACGGTCACGCATGGTCGGCGCTGTTTGGGCTACGTCGCTCAGCACGGCGCTGGAGCGTGGGGAAACAATGACGAACGCCTTGGGATAAAGGGCGGTGACTTCGGGATAGACACCGTCCTGGTTCTAAGCGTCGTCGGTGGTGAACGATGCGACCGGGCCAGCCACCTGATCGAGCAGGAGCCTGACCTGGGAGGCATCGCCAAAATCGCTGGTGGTCAACGACGCCGCTGCGATCTGCCCGGCGTTGGCGTCCACCGCAATTTGCAGCTTACGCCAAGATCGCCGTGTCTTCGTTCCATGCTTCTCAAGCAGCGATTCGTCTGAACCGCAAAGCTTCAGCCCCGTGCTGTCCACCAGCAGGCGCACGGGACAGGAACCTAGCCTTGGACGAACCACGTCCAAGTTCTCGGCAAATCAGCTCAAGGTGGTATGGTCCGGTACCACGAGATCGTGGCCAAGCAGTGCGATGATGGAGCCGATCAGCCCTTCGGTCTGCCGCAAAGCCAGGCGGAACACTGCTCTCAGGGTCTGCGCCGTCGCGATCTCCAGGCCCGAGTAGCGCTGCTGGTCGCCTCGTGTGCTCCGCGGCTCAGCTTTCCACGCCGCAATTGCTGCATCGGTAAACCAAACTGTCAGGCTGCCTCGTTGCCGCAGGGCCACATCGTAGGCAGGAGAGTTCGTAGCCCGGTGACGCTGCTTCAGAATATGATGGCGACGCTCGGCATTAGGCCATGTGGACGGAATCGCTGACATGCATTTCTAGCGGGTTCCTGAAGCGGGCTTTAAGAGCTATGGGCAGAAACCGCCTAATCTGTCGCGTGCAGATAACGGCGCAGGCGAGCGTGGTGAAGGCGAGATGGAGGTCGGCGCGGCGTTCGTAGCGGATGCTGAGACGCCGGAAGCGGGCAAGCCAGGCGTAGGATCGTTCCACGACCCACCTGTATCGGCCAAGATGAGCGCTGCTCTCTACACCCCCTCGCGCAATCCGTGATTTGATGCCACGGGCACGACACTCCCGACGGCAGCGTCGGTGATCGTAGCCTTTGTCGGTGTGCAGTTTGTCCGCGTGCTTGTGCGGCCGACAACGGCCTCCGGGTCGCATGCCCTGCACGGCGTCCAACGTGGCCACCAGCATCATACTGTCGTGCCGGTTGGCCCCGCTCAGGACAACGCCGAGCGGCGTGCCGCGGGCGTCCGTGACGAGGTGGCGTTTCGTGCCCGGCCTGCCGCGATCCGTCGGGTTCGGACCGACTTCAGCACACCCTTTTTGCCGCCACGCTGGCGCCATCGAGTGCCGCACGGCTCCAGTCCAGCTGTCTTGCGTCGTTCAGCCGCTCCAGCAACACACGGTGCAGCCGGGCCCAGACCCCAGCGGCGTGCCACTCACCCAGCCTGCGCCAGCACATCTTGTCGCAGCAGCCCAGTTCGGCGGGCACCTCGTGCCGCTGAAAGCCGGTGCGAAGCACGAACAGGATCCCAGCCAACGCCGAGCGATCCTGCGCGCGCAGCCGCCCGCCCTTCGGCTTCAGCCTCCGGAGCGGCAGCAGAGGCTCGATAGCCTGCCAGAGGTCGTCAGGAACAAGGAATGCCATGCCCGTCCAACGACCTGGATGAGGTTTTGTCTTCAACTCTTAACGTATAAGGCCGGCATGAAGCGCACTCGATAGCCGAGCGGCGTGATCTCTCGGGCCCGGTGATGGGTGTTGCTACATGCTTCGATGCTCACCA
>JBPBQE010000410.1:0-2813 GCA_050954595.1 Janthinobacterium lividum
GTGCCTGGCCGTGCTGGCGGTGCCGGAGGACGTGGCGGCGGCGTTCGGGGTCGCGGTGCCGTTCTGGAGCGTGGCCGATGCGCTGGCGCGGATGCGGCAGTTGCTGGCCGGGATGAGCCAGGAAACGGTCGGGCTGGAGTCGTTCTTGCCGGCGGTGCCGGTGGATGCATCGGATCGGGTGCGTCGATGCCGGGCTGCGGTGGCGAGCACGTTCGTAGGTGCGCTCGAGCTTGCCCGTGACGGGGTGGTGACGCTGACGCAACCGGATGGCCGTGGTGCGATCCTGGCCAGAAGGCCGGACTAGGGCCTGTTGAGAATCAGGGGATTCCCCCGGCTACGCCGTTTGTGTTTCAAGCTCCGAGAGGAGTTTGCGATGGATCGGTTCAGCCTGACGGGCGCGCAATGGGCGAAGATGAAGCGGTTCTGCCTTGGCACGCCCACCGATCCTGGACGAACGGGTGGGGATGCCCGGCTGTTCACCGAAGCTGTGCTGTGGATCGCCCGAACCGGCAGCCCGTGGCGCGATCTGCCACCGTCGTTCGGCAAGTGGAACACGGTGTTCAAGCGTTTTCGTGACTGGGTAAAAGCCGACGTGTTTCAGCGAATGTTCGACGCAGTCTGCGACGAGCCCGACATGGAATATGCGATGATCGATGCCACAATCGTCAGGGTTCATCGCCATGGTCAGGGCGCAAAAGGGGGACTCAGAGCCAGGCTATCGGTAAGTCTCGCGGCGGCCTGACGACGAAAATCTTGGCGCTCACCGACGCGTTGGGCAATCTCGTCCGCTTTGTCCTGCTGCCCGGCCAGCGATACGACACCATCGGCGTCGCGCGCCTGATCAAGGGGGCTGAATTCGACGGCCTGATCGCCGACAAGGCGTTTGACGCTAACTGGATCATTGACGAGCTGAACCAGCGCGGTGCGAAGATCGTCATCTCGCAACGGCCCAGGCGGATGGAGCCGCTAGACATTGACTTGGACCTCTACAAATGGCGGCACTTGATCGAGAACTTCTTCGGCAAGCTGAAGGAGTTCAAGCGCATCGCCATGCGCAGCGACGAGACTGACACCAGCTTCGCCGCGATGATCACCCTCGGCGCAGCCATCATCAACTCACGATGAGCGAATCTCAACACGCCCTAGACCGGAGTGTGCGCTTTCAATGATCTGGCGCCACCACCGTGGTTCGGAAGCTCTCCCGATAGCGGGCGGGACCGAGGCCGAGGCGGCGCTGGAATGCGGCGCGCATTTGCTCGGGGCTGGCGAAGCCGCAGTCGAAGGCGACCGTCTTCAGCGCCCGGTCGGTCGCTTCGAGCAGGTTGCGCGCATGATCGAGGCGGACGCTTTCGACGAAATCGTGCGGTGTCACGCCGAGTTCGCTGACGAACAGGCGTGCGATGCTGCGGGCGCTGGTGCCGGCGACCTCGGCCAGGCGGCGCACCGGCAATGGTTCGCCGGGGTGGCTGGTCACATAGGCTTGCACCCGGCCGATCGGGGTGGCGGGGTCGTGAACCGGTAGCAGCAATGGGCTGAACTGCGATTGTCCACCCTGGCGCTGCGCGACGACGACCATCCGTTTGGCGCAGGCGAGCGCTACCGGGTCGCCATGATCCTCGGCGACGAGTGCCAGTGCCAGATCGATGCCAGCGGTGACGCCGGCCGAGGTCACCATCGCACCGTCGCGGACGTGGATACGGTCGTGCTCGACGCGGGCGGCTGGGAACAGAGCGGCAAGGTGGGCCGCGTTCTGCCAATGCGTCGTGACGCTGCGGCCGTCGAGCAGCCCGGCGTGACCGAGGGCGAACGCGCCCGTGCAGATCGAGCCATATCGCTCACCACGGACGCCCCATTTCTGCAACCAGGCCAACATCGCCGGGTCGGGTGGCGCGGCCGGTAGCGCGGGCCCGCCGGCGACCAGCACGGTGTGGAAGTGGCGTTCCGCCTCCGCGAAGGTTAGATGCGGGATCAGCCCCAGGCCGTTGGAGGCGCGGATGCCGTCCAGGGTCGCCGCGACCACGGTGCACAGGTAGCCGTCGGCGGCTGGTAGAAAGGTATTGGCCTCCGCGAAGACGTCGAGCGGCCCGGCGACGTCGAGCGCCTGCACTCCATCGTGGATGACAATCGCGATCTCCCGCCTCGGCATTCGGCAGACTCCTTCGTCGCCGGGCGGCGTAGCAGCTTTCAGCGCAGAGATGGCAGGTTTTCATTGTGGGGCGTAATTTCTGCCATCCGGCGTTCTAGCTGCTGCCGATCAGGATGCCGAGCGCTAGCACGATGGCGCCGCCCAGCATCACCTTGGCGACCGCGGCGAGTGGCGGCGTTTGCATGTAGCGCCACTGGATCCAGGCGATCGCGAGCAGTTCAATCACGACCACGAAGCCGGCGACGCTTGTTGCCGTCCAGAAGTCCGGGATCAGGTAGGGCAGCGTGTGCCCGATCCCGCCGGCGATGGTCATCAGGCCGCATACCAGGCCGCGCAGATAGGGTGTGCCGCGGCCGGAGAGCTTGCCATCGTCGGCGAGCGCCTCGGCGAAGCCCATGGACACGCCGGCGCCGACCGAAGCGGCTAGGCCGACCAGGAAGGCGTTCCAGGAATCATGGGTGGCGAAGGCGGCGGCGAAGACCGGGGCGAGGGTGGAAACGGAGCCGTCCATGAGGCCGACCAGGCCAGGCTGCACGATCTGCAGAACGAAGCGGCGGCGCGCGTCGTCCTCCTCCCGCACCCGGGCTTCGGTGAGCGGCTTGTCCTCGTCGATCTCGTCGGCGGTGCGTTCGTGGGCGGCTTCGGCCATGGCGAGGTCGCCCAGCAC
>JBPBQE010000513.1:0-2809 GCA_050954595.1 Janthinobacterium lividum
GTTCCTGTATCTGGCCATCGTGCTCGACGCCTCGAGCCGCAAGATCGTCGGCTGGTCCATGGCGAACCACCTGCGGGCGGAGCTAGTGCTGGATGCGATGGAGATGGCGGTCGGCCAGCGTCGGCCGAAGGATGTCATTCACCACAGCGACCACGGCAGCCAACCCGGTCTCAACTGGTCGTCGCAATACCAGCCTGAGCTGATCGCAGCAGCTCGTCGAGGGCCTCTGCCGGTGTTTTCCACCCCAGCGTCTTGCGTGGCCTGCCGTTGAGCGCGGCCGCTACTGCCGCCAGGTCATCCGGGCCGTGCGCGCTTAGCTGCGTGCCCTTTGGGAAATACTGCCGCAGCAGCCCATTTGTGTTCTCGTTCGTCCCGCGCTGCCACGGGCTGTGCGGATCACAGAAATAGATCTCAAGGCCAGTCTCAACCCGCAGTCGTGCGTGCTGCGCCATCTCCGCTCCCTGGTCCCAGGTCAGCGACCGACGCAGCTGCTCCGGCAACGACGTGATCTCGCGTGCGATCGCATCGCGCACCGCTTCCGCGCCATGTCCGGCTAACGCAGGACCGTTCTTCTCCCGCGGTCCGTCGCCGTGACCCGGCATCGGCGGCAGGTGCAGCAGCATCGTGAACCGCGTCGTGCGTTCCACCAGGGTGCCGATGGCGGAGCTGTTCAGGCCCAGAATGAGGTCTCCTTCCCAGTGGCCCGGCACGGCGCGATCCTCGATCTCTGCTGGACGCTCGCTGATGAAGAGCTCCGAGGTGACGAACGCTTTGCCACGCCCGCGCGCGCGGGCTCGCGGTATTCGCAACGCCCGCCCTGTTCGCAGACATGCCGTCAGTTCGCGCTTCAGGGCGCCCCGCCCTTGGACATATAGCGCCTGGTAGATGGCCTCGTGGCTGATGCGCATGCTGTTGTCGCCCGGGAAGTCCAGCCGCAAGCGCCCGGCAATCTGCTGCGGGCTCCATGCCATAGCCCATTGGCGGCTCTGCCGTCGCCCGTGCCGCCGACCTTTCCATGGCAACACCGTCGGGCCAGGCACCGGGGAACCGCCCGGAGCGGCCACGGTGCCGGCCAGCCGCTCCTGCACATACGCCCGCAGCGCAGGTTGGTGGCCAGCTTTGCAGGTTTCGGGCGACGCCCCGCCCGTTCAGCGTGCCACTGCGCGGTCGTTGCCCGGTAGTCCAGGTTGCCACCGCGCGTCGCAGCGTTGCGCCGCAGCTCGCGCGACACCGTGGACGCTGATCGGCCCAAACGACGAGCGACCTCCCGCACGCCCAAACCTTGCGCCCGTAGCAGCGCGATCTCCTCCCGCTCGACAAACAACAAGTAGCGGCCGGAGAGCGGCTTCGACGAGCGTGATAGGTGTGACGGCGCTAGCCCGCCTTCCATCCGGAACCAGCATGTTCCAACCGGCTGCGAGATCCCCACCACCATCGCCGCGTCTTCGCTCGACAAACCATCGGCGATCAACGCCCAGAACCGTCGTCGGTCCTCTCGCCGCGCCACCCCCGGACGCCCAGGTGATCTCAGCTTCGCCCGCAAAGCCCGATCCGAACGCCGCTGACCTGCCATCGCTTCCGCCCTCCTCAAGGTGTTGCGACGACAACTTGATTCCACCCAATATACGTACGTGGCGTTCGGCAAGCGCTGCGGTGAGGCTGGGGTGCGTCCGTCGATGGGATCGGTGGGCGACGCCTACGACAACGCCATGGCGGAAAGCTTCTTCTCGACGCTGGAGGCCGAGTTGCTAAGCCGCCGTCGGTTTGCATCCCAGGCCGAAGCCCGGATGGCCTGCTTCAGCTACATCGAGGGCTGGTACAACCCCGTCAGGCTCCACTCTGCCCTAGGCTACCGCTCGCCCATGGCCTACGAAGCCAACATGCAAACGGCAGAAGCCGACGCGTAGCTCCCAAGTCCAAAAAACGTCTACGAGATCGGGTCAATCCCAATACAGCGATCGCAAGCTTCGCTCGCGACGCTGAGCCGGGAGCTGGGGATCAACCCCAAGACGGTCGCCAAGTGGCGCAAGCGGGCGACGGTCAAGGATCTGAAGACCGGGCCCAAGGCCTCTCATTCAACGACCCTGACAGAAGCCGAGGAAGCGATGGCTGTCGCGTTCCGGCGGCACACGCTGCTGCCGCTAGACGACCGCCTCTATGCCCTGTAGCCCTCCATCCCGCACCTGACTAGGTCAGCGCTACATCGCTGCCTCCAGCGGCACGGCATATCTCGTCTGCCCGACGTCGAAGGCGACAAGCCGAAGCGCCAGTGCTTCAAGCGCTACCCGATCGGCTTCTTCCACATGGATATTGCCGAGGTGCAGACTGCCGAAGGCAAGCTCTACCTCTTCGTCGGCATTGACCGCACCAGCAAGTTCGCGGTCACCCAGCTGGTCGACAAGGCTGACAGGCGCACGGCGTGGGAGTTCCTCGAACACCTGCTGAAAGCCGTTCCTTACCGCATTCACACGATCCTGACCGACAATGGAGTCCAGTTCGCCGAGCAGCCGCGCAACCGAAACACCACCTGGTCCCGCCAAATGCGCTTCGACATGATCTGTGAGGCAAACAGCATAGAGCACCGCCTCACCAAACCCAACCACCCGTGGACCAACGGTCAGGTCGAGCGGATGAACCGCACCATCAAGGAGGCGAGCGTCAAACGCTTCCACTATGAAATCCACGACCAGCTACGCGCTTACGGTAGCCGCTGACCGGGCTGCATCGTCCGGAAACCGCACGGCATGCATTGATCTCGTGGCACGTATTTATTGTCTTCTGGATTCAACATACCCCAAGAAGTCTGATT
>JBPBQE010000347.1:0-2803 GCA_050954595.1 Janthinobacterium lividum
GGGGTCAGGCCGCCGATATGCGGGGTTGCGACGACGTTGGGCAGGGCGGCGAGCCCCGGCATCGGCATCTGATCTGGGGCGCGGCCCACGTCCAGCGCCGCACCGGCCAGCCTGCCTTCGCGCAGGGCGGCCTCCAACGCCACCTCGTCCACCAAGCCGCCACGTGACACGTTGATAAAGAAGGCGTCCGGACGCATCTGCGCGAAGGCCGACGCATCCATCAGACTCTCGGTCTCGGCGCTGGCCACTGCGAGGCAGACCACGAAATCGGACTGCCGCAGCAAGGTATCGAACGCCACGGCGCTGAACGGTGCCTCCACCGTGGCGTAGGGGTCCGTCACTAGCACATTCATGCCGAGTGCGATGCCCAGCGGCGCCAGGTGTCGGCCGATGCTGCCGTAGCCGATGATGCCCAGCGTGCTTCCGGCAAGCTGACGGCCCATGGAGGCAACGGGAACGCTGCCGGCCTGATATCGCGCCGCAGCGGTCGAAATGCCGCGAGCCAGATCTACCATTAGACCGAGCACCAACTCGACCACCGACGACACGAAGCCGGGCCCGGCGCGCGTCACCAGCACTCCGGCGGTTGAGGCCGCCGGCACGTCGATGGTGCTGATGTCCACGGCCACGCGGATAAAGGCCGAAAGCTGCGGCAACTCGGCAAAGACTGAAGCCGGCCCGGCGGTGCCACGGTCCGCCACGATGATCTGCGCGTGCGCGGCGGCTGCGACTAGTTGTGCGGCATCTAGCGGCGCATCCCCCTCGTGGAGCTGCACGGTGCCGAGCTGGCGAAGTCCGGCAAGGGCCCGCTCGCCGTAGTAGTTGCGCCGCATGGCAGGCGTATGGGTCAGGAAGATAACGGGTGCATCCATAGGAGTCTCCGAAAGGGTCACAGCAGCCCGAACCACCGCGGCAGCGCCAGGGTGATGGCGGGCACGAAGGCGATCAGCAGCAACGTGACGAACAGCACGGCGAGGTACTTGGCGATGGGCCGGGCCACGCGCTCGATGGGCACTTGGCCCACGGCGCAGGCGGTATAGAGCCCTACGCCCAGGGGCGGTGCGAACAGGCCGATCCCCATGGCGATGATCAGCAGGATGCCAAAGTGCAGCGGATCAATGGACAGGCGATGGGCGGCCGGGAACAGCAGAGGCCCGAAGATGATCAGCGCCGGCGCGCCCTCCAGCACCGAGCCCATGACGATCAGCATGACGATCGAGATCAGTAGGAACACCCAGGCGCCATAGGACGCGCCGATGCCGGCCATCGCGGCTGCCATGTGCTGCGGGATCAGGTTGATGGTCAGCAGGTAGCTGAGCATCTGTGCCGCGGCCACGATGAACAGGATCATCCCAGACAAGGAGGCAGAACGCAGCAGAAAATCCTGGAACGACCGCCAGGTCATTTCCCGAAACGCCAGGCCGCCGACGCCCAGGGCGTAGAGCACGGCAATCGCCGACACCTCGGTGGGGGTGGCGACGCCGCCGACGATGCCGCCAACGATAATCAGGATCAGCAGGAAGGCCGCGAACGCGCCCGCAGTGATCCGGAGTGCTGTCCCGGCGGAGCGTCGGGCCGGGGCCGGGCGCAGGTCTCGGCCAGACCGGGCCGACAGCACCGCGACCAGGATCAGGCCGAGCGCCATCACCCCGGCCGGCAGCAGGCCGGCCACGAACAAGCCGCCGATCGACACGTTGGCCACATAGCCCAGGATGATCATGTTGATGCAGGGCGGGATCGTCTCGCCCATCACGGCCGAGGCGGCCAGCAGCGCCACGGCGTCGTCCTCGTCGTATCCGGTCCGCCGCATCGCCGGCAGCATGATCGAGCCCACGGCAGCCACGTCGGCGCTCTTGGAGCCGGAGATGCCGGAGAACACGGCCATGGCGGCAACCATCACCACGCTCAGCCCGCCGCGGACCCGGCCCAGCAGCATGTCCAGGAACGCGATCAGCCGGCCGGACATGCCGTTTACGTCCATGACCAGGCCGACCAGGATGAAGAACGGGATCGCCAGCAGCACGAAGTTACCGACGCCTGACTGCATCTGCTGCGCGAATTCGACCAACGGCAGGGTGCCGGTTACCTCGATGTAGGCCAGGCTGCCCGCCGCCAGCGCGAAGGCGACCGGGACCGCCGCAACGAGGCACACCGCGTCGACTGCCAGCATGACCCCGACCCCCGCGCCTGGCGACACGGAGCCGCTGCTGCCGTAAGCCAGCAGCACCGCCAGCACCGCGCCGACCAGAACGCCGGACGCCAGCAGGGCGCGAACCGGGATGCGGGCCAGGTGAAACGCGGCGAAGATGCTGGTGGCGACACCGCCCACCAGCAGCGGCCAGTAGTTTATGCTGGCCGGGAACAAGCCGCTGACGGTGGTCTGCCCCGCCACACTCTCGAGCAGCGGCACCGAGGCAACTGTGAGGCCGAGCGAGACCGAGAGCACAACCCAGGCCGCAAACCCGTCCGCGCCCGCCGCCCAGCCGGGCGAGAGCCGGTTGCGGAAGGCGCTGACGCCGAGATGCTCGGATCGGTAGAGCGTGAGCGCGCTGCCGAGGAAGGTGATGGCTATCAACACCGCCATGCCGATCTCGTCGCTCGCTTCCAGCGGGCTGTCCAGCAGGTAGCGGCACACGACGGCGAGGGCGACGACGCAGACGCCGCCAATCAGGATCAGCGCGCACAGCAGGCCGACAAGGCCTGCAGCCGCACGCTCCGCCAGCGAACGCCGCTGGAGCTGCTGCGGGATCAGCTCGGTTGCCCGATAGCGGACAGGATCGCCGCAAGCACCGGCTTGGTTTCG
>JBPBQE010000240.1:0-2800 GCA_050954595.1 Janthinobacterium lividum
CGCCTTCTGGATCGTGGGCGTCGGCCTGCTGATCAGCCTGCTGGCGGTCGGCATCCTCCGCAAGCCGGGCAAGGTGAGCGGGCCGATCGAGGCGCACTGAGCGGGATCCATTGCCGCCCGAGGCTTGCGGCACCGGCGATCCGTCCTCCAGAAAGGCGGCAAACGACGCCGCAGAATTTTGTTTCATGGATCAGTAAGCGGACTCAGTCGGGTCATTTCGCCTCATCATTACGGGAGGCGGACGTACTCCGGGCGCCCGAGTTCGAGCATCTGGTTCAGTGCTTTGACGGCAATCGCGATCTCGGACGCTCGACGCTGATCGGTGCGCGATCGAAGACCATCACCGATGATCCGCTTGAAGCGGCTGATGTTGGCCTCCACCAGTGCTCGCCAGTTGTAGCCAGCTACCTTCTGCCAGGCCATGCTGCCGCGCTCGGCGATGCTCTGCTGGTGACGGTCTCGCATCGTTGGCGCCGTCTGCGCGATTTCGCTCGGCACGGCGCTGGAGCGAGGTGGCACAATGACGGACGTCTCGGGATGACGGGCGGCGACTTGGCCATAGACGCCGTCTTAGTCGTAAGCACCGTCGGCAATGAACGACGCCACCGGGCCATTCACTCGATCAAGCAAACGGCCGACTTGGGATGCGTCATCGACATCGCTGGTGGTCAGCGACGCCGCGGCGATCCGTCCAGTGTCGGCGTCCACGGCGATGTGCAGCTTGCGCCACGACCACCGTGTCTTCGTGCCGTGCTTCTCAAAAAGCCATTCGCCGGAGCCGTGTAGTTTGAGCCCCGTGTGCGGCAGCGGCGTCCAAGCGATCATCTCTGCCGCGCAATCGATCATGCTGGGTGACGCCGACATCGCCATCGCGGGCGGGACCGAGGTGATGAGCCGCGCACCGCATCTGCTGCATAGTGGCCGCTTCGGGCAGCGGATGGGTGACACGGCGCTGTCTGATCACCTAACCGGTATCCTGACCGACCCATTCGGCAACGGCATCATGGAAATCCTGCCAGTCTCCGTCAAGCAGGGCCGTATCGCGACCGACTTTGCCGAAGACGAATACGTCAAACACGACGCGACGAAAGAAGGCTTGGCCGGTCTAAGGCCCGTGTTCAAGAAGGACGGTTCGGTCACGCCCGGCAATGCCTCGGGCATCAACGATGGCGCGGCTGCGATGGTGCTGATGGATCTGGGATTGGCCGAGCACGAGGGGCGGGACGTGCTCGCCCGGATCGTCGGTTACGCCCATGCAGGTCTCGACCCGGCAGAGATGGGTATCGGTCCGGTCCCAGCGGTGCGCCGCCTTCTTCAGCGCACGGGCATGACGATCGACCAGTTCGACGTGATCGAGTCCAACGAGGCCTTTGCCGCCCAGGCGTGCGCCGTCGCGCGCGAATTGCGGTTCGACCCGGCGCGATTGAACCCGAACGGCGGCGCCATCGCTCTGGGCCATCCGGTGGGCGCGACGGGTGCGATCCTCACCGTTAAAGCGGCTTACGAGCTTCGCCGGACCGGCGGACGATATGGGCTGATCACCATGTGTATCGGCGGTGGGCAGGGAATTGCGCTCGCCATCGAGCGGCTCGACTGACAAAGAGTGCGTTTGATGGGGAAGTTTGCCGTGGCGCGTGAGCAAGTGTCGATCCAGGCCCAAGAGGGCGACTGCCGGTCTTGGGTCTTCACCCCGAACGGGCAAGGGCCTTGGCCTGCGGTGATCTTCTACATGGACGGTCTGGCGATCCGGCCAGCGCTGCTCGACATGGCGGAACGGTTGGCATCGAGCGGCTACCTGGTCCTACTGCCTGACCTGTTCTACCGAGTGGGGCCCTACGCGCTGCTCGATCCCAAGGCCGTGTTTGCCAGCGGCGATGTCCGCAAAGCGATCGGACATCTGCTCGGGTCGACTGACAATCGCCGTGCCAGCGCGGATACTGCCGCCTTCCTCGCCTACCTCGACGGGCGGTCCGATGTGGCTGGCGACAAGGTCGGGGCCACGGGCTATTGTATGGGCGGCGCCATTGCACTCACGGCCGCCGGCACCTATCCCGACCGCATTGCCGCCGCGGCAAGTTTTCACGGCGGCAATCTGGCAACGGACGATGCACTCAGCCCGCATCATTTGGCGCCAGCGATGACCGCCCGCATCTACGTCGCCGGGGCCGATCAGGACAAATTCTACCCGCCCGAGATGGCTGAACGCTTGCAGACGGCTTTGACCTCGGCCGGCGTGAACCATCACTGCGAGGTGTATGCCGGTGCGCTGCATGGTTGGACCATGACGGATTTCCCCGTCTACGACGAACCCGCGGCAGAGCGACACTGGAACGCGTTGCTCGCCCTTTTGAAGAACACAATGCACTGACCTTCGCGCGGATCATCGTCCGAACATACCGGCCGCGGTGCCAGCATACAGGTTGCCACGTCAGAGTGTCTCTTTTACCATCACGGAAACGGGAGCAAACGATTGATGGGAATTTTCCAGCGGCTGGCGATAGCAAGCTGTCTTGCGACAGGGCTCGGAGGCGTTCCGGCCTTTGCCGTGCCTTACGACAAGGTCGTCGCGTTCGGTGACAGCAACGTCGATAACGGCAATCTCGCCACCGCCGGAGCAAAGTTAGGCTTTGTGGTCAATCCGCCACCGAACTTTGGTGGACGTAACAATAACGGCCAAGTCGTCGTCGAATACCTCGCTCAAGACCTCAGTATCCCCCTGGAAGACTACGCTTTCAGCGGTGCGACGACCGCAGCGGGCGTGTCGTCGGGTTTGATCGTGAACACCCTCACCCAGATCACG
>JBPBQE010000043.1:0-2790 GCA_050954595.1 Janthinobacterium lividum
TGCACGACGCAAGTGTCCATCGTCACCCGCTCGCGGACATGCTCGACGAACGCAGAAAAGGCGATCGGCAGGTGCCGGAACCGGCCCTCCTGCTGCGCGCGCCGCAGCCCCGGCTGCATGAACAGGCCGGTGACTTCCGTGTCGGGGTCCAGCTCGTCCACCGCGAGGCGGTTGATGCCGGGCACGGCGCTGGACAGAATCCGCAGGCCGCGTGAGCAGGCGGGCCGGGCGGCCAGGGCGGCCAGCAACGCCGTCGGCTCGCCTGCCGAGCCCGGCAGGTAGACGCGCTCGCCGGGTCGCAGGGCCTCTGCCATCGCGTCGATGGAGACGGCGCGCGGCATAGATCAGCCCGGCATCGCGTGTGCCGTGTGCCGGGCCAGCACGCGTTGCGCCTGCTTGAGATGCGGGATGTCGAGCATCATGCCATCCAGCCCGACGGTTCCGACGTTCGGCTGAGCGGCGAAGGCCTCCGTCACGCGGCGCGCATGAGCAACCTCCGCTTCGGACGGGGAGAACGCCGCATTGATCCCGGCGACTTGGGCCGGATGGATAGCGATGCGGCCGGTGAACCCTTCACGCGACGCCGCGGCACAATCGGCCGCCAAGCCTTCGTGGTCGCGGAAGTCGGCATACAGGGTCTCGACGGGCTCGACCGCGGCGGCCCTGGCCGCCAGAAGGCACATCGAGCGCACGATGCGGTAGGTGAGGGCGAAGCTGCCGCCACCGTCGCGGTTCGTGCTCGCGCCTAGCGCGGTGCTGAGGTCTTCGGCGCCCCAGGTTAAACCGTAGAGGCGCGGCAGCACGGCGGCGGCGAAATCACCGAGTCCAAATGGGGCTTTCGCCGTCTCGGTCGCGACCGGCAGAATCTTCAGCGATCCGGGCGACAGGCCCTCGCGCGATTCCATCAAGTCGAGGTAATGGCCGAGACGTGCCACGTCGGCTGCGCCGTCGATCTTGGGGATCATGATCCCCGCCAGGCCGGGCCGAACGATCCCGGCCAGATCGGCGATGCCGCCTTCGTCCAGCGGATTGATCCGTACCCATTTCTCCGGCCCGGCCGCGGGGCCGGCCAGGTAGTCCGCCACCATCTCGCGGGCCAGCTCCTTGCGCGATGGCGCCACGGAGTCCTCGAGGTCGAGGATCAGCGCATCCGCGCCTGACCCGGCCCCCTTGCCCAGCTTCTTCTCGCTGTCTCCGGGCACGAACAGGAAGGAGCGCAGGCTCATGACCCAACCGGCTTCTTGCGCTGTAGGCCGGACCGTTTGCAGTGTCCCACCAGCTCGTTGCGCTGGTTGTAGGCGCGGTGGACGAAGGTGACGATCCCGGCGTTCGGGCGTGACTTCGACTCGCGCAGTTCGATGACCTCGCTCTCGACCCGGATCGTGTCGCCGTGGAAGATCGGCTTGGGGAATCGAACCTCGTCCCAGCCCAGATTTGCGATCGCCGTGCCGAGCGTCGTGTCGCCGACCGAGATCCCGACCATCAGCCCGAGGGTAAAGGCGCTGTTGACGATGCGCTGGCCGAACTCGGTCTCGGTGCGACAATATTCCTCGTCCAGATGCAGCTGGGCGGGATTGTGCGTCATGGCCGAGAAGAGGACGTTGTCCGTCTCGGTGATCGTGCGGCGGATCGGATGCTGAAAGGTCTGGCCGACCGTCAGATCGTCGAAGAAGAGTCCTGGCATGCATGTCCTCCCGGCGTTAAGTGCCGCGGCGATGTTGGCATCGCCTCCGATCCGAGTTCCTCGGATCCCTCCGACACATGTAATTCGCTTGCCGATCGTATGCTAGCGGTTTAATTTGCTGATGATGATCCCGGCCTCGGTTGGGAAGACAAGGCCGGACAACCGGCCGGCGCGACGCATCGCCGTCGCAGGACAGGGCGGGGGAACGCGAATGAGTGTGGGAATTGCGGCCCACGACACGGTTATCGCGGCGCTGCCGGACGACGACGAGACGACACTGTTTCGTTGGGTGGAGCAGGTGTGTGGCGCCAGCATCGCCGCCTCGATCCAGACGTCGGGCGGCAACCGGGCGCGGTCCTGGGCGCTGGACGTGCGGCACCCGGATGGAACGATCGCCGAGGTGTTCCTACGCTATAGCCCGCCCCGCCCGCCCAGCGTGGAACCCTACACCACGCATCGCGAGGCGCAGGTCTACCGCGCCATCGCCGGGCTCGATATTCGCGCGCCCCGGCTGATCGCCGAGCATCCGTCCATCCCAGCCATCTTGACCGACCGTGCCCATGGTATCGCCGAGTTCCGCCGCCTGACCGATGCGGCCGTCAAGCAGTCGATCGCGGGCGAGGTCATGACGGACCTGGCCCGCCTCCACGCCCGCCCGGCGACCGGCATCGCGCTCGACGGCGGTGGGCAGGGCGCCCGCATCGCCGATCACGTGCGGGCCGAGCTTGCGATCTGGCGTGCCATGTACGACGAGACCGGGCTCCCCGATCCGCTGCTCGAATTGGCATTCCGCTGGCTGCACGACGCCCTGCCGGACCCCGACGGCCCCGTGGCGCTGGTTCATGGCGATGCCGGGCCCGGAAACTTCCTGTTCGAGCACGGCCGGCTGACCGCCATCATCGATTGGGAGTTGGCCCATCTCGGCGACCCCATGGAGGATCTGGCCTGGTTCTCCATGCGCTGCGTGATGGAGCCGGTGCCGGACTTCGCCGCGTCCATCGCGGCCTACGAACAAGCGGCCGGACAGCCTGTCGATCGCGCGCGCATCCTGTATCACCGGGTCCTGGTTTCGACCCGCGTGGTGGTGATCCGCCATCGTAACGTCA
>JBPBQE010000298.1:0-2788 GCA_050954595.1 Janthinobacterium lividum
GCCGACCCTGTTGATGCATCTTAGCTGCAACCTGGAACTCGCCGGTGACGTCGCGCAGGCGCACGCCACGATGGAACGCGCCTGCGCTACCCCCTGCGGCAACCTCTATCGTCCACGTTTGGCAGCGCTCGCCTCGGGCGAGCTATCACCGGTGCCGAGCCGACCGATGCGCTGGCTGAGATCAATCGCCGGTAAACGTCCCCGGCGACTAACCGAAGCCGACGTTTGAAACTCAGTGCAGCCGGTGTTCCCGTGCACTCGTGATGATCAATCCGCCGCAGATATAGAGGCCGAAGAAACTGGCGAACACGATTGCGATCGTCGCTACCCGCTTGGGATACGCCGGATAATCCGACAGGTTGGGTTGGACGATCGTCTCGAGATACAGCTCCTGCCGCTCAGCCGCGATGCGCGCCGTCTCCAGCGACTGGATCGCCGACCCAAGCAGCTTGTCAGCAAAACTTTGTTGCAGCGCCAGCGCGTCGAAGGCCGTAATTTTCGGCACTAGCGACTGATCCGATCCGGTCACCTGGGCTCGCGCCTGGTCGATCTGATCCTGTAACGCCTTGATCCGACGATTGAGATCCGGGATCAGCGGGCTCTTCGGCGTCGAAACCGTCACCTGTGCAAGCTGTAGGTTCGTGCGAACCAGCGCCATCTGCAGATCGTTGATGCCGGATAGCAGCGGCACCGACTGCTTTGTTGGATCCAGCACGGCCTCACGGTTACGGAACATGGCGATCTCGTTTCCTACCTCCGTCACCCGTTTTTCGGCGTCGACCACGTCTTTGCGCGCCTGCCGCAGCGTGTTGTCCCGCTGCCGCTCGTTCATGCGGTTTACCAACGCCTCGCCGGCTCCGAGCAACGCCGAGGCGATTTGTTGTGAGTCTGCGCCCCGAAACGTTTTGATGGACAACAAGGAGATACCGGTCGTCGAGTCCAGCTCGGCCTGCACGTGCGATTTGTAGAAGCGAAACAGGTGTTCTTCGCTGGCCCATCCCTTCCACATTGGAAAGCGGGACAGAATGTCGGCCTCGGGGCGATTGAAGACTGCGCGCAGATCATCGTTGGCGATGAGCGCGTTCATCGCGTCACGCGACTGCATATAGTCCTGCACGACATACGTATCTTCCTGAGCGTGGCTCAACCCGGTTGATGCCAGGAGCCCGGTCAGCATGCCCGATGATTGCGACGCCTGCCCTCGAACGACGAAACGTGCCTCAGAAACATACTGATCGGCCGCAAAGCCGACCATGTAGACGGTTGCGCACAATGTCGGCAGCACAACCACCAGTGCGAACCATAACCATCGTGACCAGCTTCGCTTGCGAATCGGCGCATACGGATTGCTCCGACGGAATGTTGTTTCAGGAAGCTTGAGGTCGAGAGCATCCATACGTCAGCATTGCCGCAGATTAGAGAGATTTGCAATCATGACGCGTGGAACGTGCTGGGCGGGCGCGCTAGGATTGTTGCGTAAAGTTCACTCAGTCGGGCAATATAGGCAGCGGGACTGAACCGCTCGGCCTGTGCCGGGCCGGCAAGTGACAGTCTGCGATGCAGTTCGTCATCGGTGGCCAGGCGTTGCATCGCCGCTCCGATCGCCGCCGCGTCATAGGCGTCGGCAAGTAGAACCGCGTCGCCGCCCACCTCGGGCAGGCTACCTTCGTGCGAGGTGAGGACCGGGATGCCTTGTTGCAGCGCTTCCAGCACCGGCAGACCGAAGCCCTCGGCCAGCGACGGAAACACGACGGCCCGCGCACCTCTCACCAAGCCACTCAGCCACGAAGCCGGCACATATTCGAGTTGGCGCACGGCCCCCCGCGCCCGCTCGTTGCGCACGCCATCGGGCCCGGCTTGCAGCAGACGCAGTTCGCTCTCCGATTTCCAGGCCCGGCCTCCGACGATGACCAGCGGCATCGGCAGTTGAACGGAGAGACAGGCTTCGACGATCCTGCCAATGTTTTTTTTCGGCTCGAGCGCACCATAGAAAAGCAAATATTTATTGGGCTCGAGCCCAAACAATCCGTTCAACCAAGCCGTAAACTCGGCTGCTCCAGCCGTCTCAGTCGGCGTGGCAGCTAATTCGCTGGTCTGATAGGTGTTGGTGACGCGGTCCGGTGCTACGTTCAGCATGTCGATGATGTCTCGTCGCGACGACTCCGACACTGTACACAGGTGATCCGCATGTCGGACGCAGCCGTGGAGAAGGCGCAAGTAGGTCCGTTTGTTGTCCAGCGTCGTATAAGGAAGCCGGAGCGGCACCAGATCATGCAATGTGTAGACGTTCCGGGCGCCTTCCAGCAGCAGCGGCAGCGGATAGGTCCAATGCATGATCTGTGGCACCGCCCCAGGCACCCGCAGGCGGAGGAATTTGCCGGTGGCGCGGAAATGCCGGTGTGCCACATCGAACAGGTCGGCCGCATTCAGCACGCGGTCGAACACGGGCAGCCGGTTGGCGAAGCCGCGGGTCTCGACCCGGCCGCTGAGCGGGATCGTCGCCGCCTCGATCGGGCGAAAACGCAAGCTGAGTTCGCTGAACCAGCGCTCGCTCCCGATCACCGGCGCCCGGCGCCCCTCTTCCTTGGCCAACCCGTCAAAGAACTGAACCTCGCGCAGCAGTTCCGGCGAGGCGCGATTGATCGTCAGGCCGAAAATACCGTCGACGGTGTGGCCAGCTCCAGCCAAGGTCTTGGCGAGCATACGGCCATAGGTCGCGACGCCGGTGCCGCGGGGCATGGCGATATTGAAGCCGTCGATTGCGATGTGCATTGTCATTGTCATTGTC
>JBPBQE010000473.1:0-2782 GCA_050954595.1 Janthinobacterium lividum
ACGATCTCGCGGTCGGGGTCCAACCGGGTTGGTGTGGTCATGGCACCATGCAACGCCAGCAGGACGCCGTCTAGCGGACCTGCTTCGAGTAGCCCGGCGCAGAGGCGGTCCGCGTAGGCGATGAACGCCTCGTCCGTCGCCGGGCCCGCAGCGCCGCCATCGGTGAAGACCAGTGGCACGAGGTCTGCGCCCTCCCGCTCGGACACGGCGATGAAGCCGCCCGGGATCGTATTGGTGCCACGATAGCGCTCCACCATAGCGGCCCCTTCCGCCTCTCCTGCGCGCAATTCCGCCAAGGTCGTCAGCAGCGGCAGGAAGCTGACGGATTCGAGCATCAGGCCGCCCATGGCGATGCGGGGCGGTGTGCCGGGCTCAGCCACGGCGCACGCTCCAGGGGAAGGCGGCGGGGCCGGGCACGATACCCGTGATATCAGTCCGGAACGCGGTCTTCTGCAGGAACTGACCGAGAGGCACGACAGGCGCCTGGTCGAACGCGGTCTGCTGGATCTGGTCGAACAGATGCTGCTGATCGGCTTCGGTGGCGGCGTTCAGCCACTCGGCCGTTTGGCGCTCGATGTCCGGACTGTCAAACCAGCCGAACCAGCCCTTCTCGCCTTGGCCGCGGATGTTCGTGTTCAGCGCCGGGTTTGCAATCGAGGCACTCTTCCAGGTCGTGTGGAAGATGCTCCAGCCGCCTTTCTCGACGGTCTCACGGGAGGTGCGGCGCTGGACTACGGTGCCCCAATCCGCGACTTGGAGATCCACGTTCATGCCCAGCTTGCGCAGTAGTTCAGCCGTCACGTCGCCGAAGGGAGCGATGTTGGCGAGATCGCTGGGACTTAGAACGACGACGCGCTCTCCGGTATAACCTGCATCCCGCAACTCGCGGCGCAGGACATCGAAGTCCTTCCTGGCACCCATCACGGATGCGCCGGCCTCCTTCACGAAGGGAAAGCCTGCCGGGAACATGCTGCGCCAAACCCGCCAGGCCCCGTCGTCGCCGCCTGTGATGAGCGGCATGTAGTCCGCTTGGTCGACCGCGGAGAGCACGAGCCGGCGCAGCTTGGGATTGTCGAACGGAGGCACGTGGGCGTTGAAGCGAAGGAAGCCCATAAAGCCGGTGGGATCGTAGGGCTGGACCTTGATCGCGCGATTCCTGGCCAACGCGGGCGCCAGATCGGCATCTGCGAACTCCCACCAGTCTACCTCGCCCGCTTGCAGGGCCGCTGCAGCGGTCGCGCTGTCGGGAATGATCTGCCACTCGATGCGCTCGAAATGCGCCACCTTCGCGCCGGCGTTCAGGGCGGGTGTCTCGGCGCGCGGTACGTAACCGTCGAAGCGGGCGTAGGCGACCCGGCTTCCGGACACGAACTCGTCCTTTAGGAAGCGGTAGGGACCGGAACCGATCATCTCGGCCACGGGCTTGTACGGGTCGGTCCGGGCTAACGACTCAGGCATGATGAATGCCGGGATCGGGCCCACGAAGGCCAGTGCTTCGAGCAGCCGTGGAAATGGACGGTTTAGCACGATGCGCAGCGTGCGGTCGTCTGCCGCCTGCCAGGCGTCGACGGCGGCGGCAAGCGTCTGGCCGAAAGTGTCGCGTTTGCTCCATCGAGCGAGGCTGGTGGCGCAGTCGATGGCGCGAACAGGCTCGCCGTTGTGGAAGCGCACCCCCTCGCGAAGTCGAATGGTCCAGGTCCGTCCGTCGTCGGCTA
Organism: Janthinobacterium lividum; assembly: GCA_050954595.1. Lineage (GTDB taxonomy): Bacteria > Pseudomonadota > Alphaproteobacteria > Acetobacterales > Acetobacteraceae > JAVVHH01. The sequence goes on from JBPBQE010000473.1 coordinate 1,716, forward strand.
CTTGGTGTCCCTCCGCCATCTGCGGTACCGGGCGGAAGTCCTGACCAGTGGCGAACAGCGTGTCGAACACGGTGTAGCCGTGATCCAGGGTGACCCCGGCCGTCGTCATGATCGGATCGAGGATCGTCAGATTAGCTTGCGGGATGAAGCGCAGGGTTCGGGCTTTGTCACCTTGCGCGATGGCGGGCAGCGGCAAGACGGCGGCGCTGGCGGCCAGAATGAAATCTCTGCGGTGCATGCGAAGGCTCCCGCTTACCGGAACGGCACGGCGTACATCAGACCGCCCGCGCTCCAAAGTTCGTTCAGGCCGCGCGTGAGTTTAAGCGGGCTTCCCTGTCCCACGTTGCGCTCGAAGCTTTCGCCGTAGTTGCCGACCGCGCGTATGACGTTGGCCGACCACTTGGGATCCAGCCCCAATGGCTTACCCATGTCGTCGCCAGCGCCCACCAGGCGCTTCTGTCCGACCGTGCCGGACTTCGCGAGCTCGTCCACCTTGGCTTGCGTCACGCCCAGTTCCTCGGCCTCGACCATGACGGAGAACGTCCAGCGGACGATCTTGCCCCAGGTCTCGTCACCCTGTCGGACGTAGGGGCCGAGCGGCTCCTTGCTGATGCGCTCTGGCAGGACGACGAAGTCAGCCGGGTTGCCCGACACGACGCCGATCGCGACTGCCAGCGCCGAGCTGTCCTGGCTGAGCGCGTCGCAGCGCCCGGCGAAGAACGCCTGATACAAGGCGTCCTGGTTTTCCATGATGACGGGCTGGAGCTTCATACCCCGCGATGAGAAATACTCAGACGCGTTTTGCTCATGCGTCGTGCCTTGGGCCATGCAGACCGTGGCGCCGTTCAGCTCGGTCACGGACTTGAGGCCGGACTCCTTCTTCACAACGAAGCCCTGCCCGTCGTAGAAATTGGCCGGCAACGCGTTGAGACCGATGGAGGCATCGCGCAGGTAGGTTTCGGTTGAGTTGCGCAGCAGCACGTCGACTTCGCCGGATTGCAGCGCCGTGAACCGGGTGGCGGCCGTCAGCGCTACGAAGCGCACCTTCGCCGGGTCAGCGAGTGTCG
>JBPBQE010000149.1:0-2777 GCA_050954595.1 Janthinobacterium lividum
CTTCCGATCCGAGCCCGAAGTGATGTATCGCTGATGGTTCAGATTCGCCGCGTGTTCGAGGAGAACTTTCATGTCTACGGCGTGCGCAAGGTATGGCGTAAGCATTCGGCGTGGACCGCGGTATTGCTTGGACCTGGTTTGCGAAAGTCTCAGGCGGCTTGATTGACGGCGGTGGCTTTGGCTGCAGCCCATCGCCACGGCAGCAGATCATCGAGGCGTTGAGCCGGATGGGCGGCAATGCGGGCCAGCACGTCGGCAAGCCAGGCTTGCGGATCGACGTCGTTCATCTTGGCCGTGACGATCAGGCTATACATTACTGCGGCGCGCTGTCCGCCTCGATCCGAGCCGCAGAACAGCCAAGACTTGCGCCCGAGGGCGATGCCCCTCAGCGCGCGTTCTGCAGCGTTGTTGCTGATGCAGATCCGCCCGTCGTCCAGGAACCGGGTGAACGCCGCCCAACGCTTCAGCAGGTAGTCGATGGCCCGAGCGACATCGTTGCCGCGGGCCAGCCTGATGCGGTGCTCGCTCAGCCATCGGTGCAGCTCGGTCACCAATGGTGCCGAGAGGGCCTGCCGGGTGGTCCGGCGTAACTCGGCGTCGTGGCCGTTGATGTCGCGCTCAATGTCGAATAGCGCGTCGATGCGCTGCACGGCCTCCAGGCAGATCGGCGAGAGCACCGCCGGAGCTTTGCCCTGGGCGGCACGGCGCGCACTGCCCGCGACATCGGCCAGGACAAAGAACTTCCGGCGTGCATGCGCCCAGCAAGCCGCTTCCAGGATCGGGCCGGGCGCGCGGCCGAGTTCGTAAAGCTTGCCGTAGCCGCCGTAGGCGTCAGCCTGCAGAATGCCGCTATATCCCGCCAAGTGGCCTTGTGGATGCTCGCCGCCGCGATCGCGTGAGTAGTGGAACACTGCTCCCGGCGGCGCGGGACCGCCAAATGGCCGGTCGTCGCGTACGTAGGTCCACAATCGCGCGATGTCGGTCTTGTTGCGGGCCAGAACGGGCACCGTCGTGTCGTCGCCGTGCAACCGCTCGGCGGCCATGATGTGGGCCTGCAGGCGATGGAACAGCGGCATCAGCACCGTCGTGCAGGCACCCACTTGATCGGCCAGCGTCGACAGGCTGAGCGGCACGCCCTCGCGGGCATAGCGCTCGGCCTGCCGATTAAGCGGCTGATGCTGACCGAACTTCTCGAACAGGATCATCGCCAGCAGGCTCGGACCTGCCCAACCCCGTGGCGTTACATGGAACGGCGCTGGTGGCTGGCTGATGCGCTCGCAGTCGCGGCAGGAGAACTTCTCCCGCACATGCTGGATCACCTTCCATTGTCGGGGCACGACCTCCAGGGTCTCGGTGACATCCTCGCCCAGCTTGGACAGACGGCTGCCGCCACAGCAGGCGCATACCGCCGAGCTAGGGACGACGACGCGCTCACGCGGCAGATGCTCGGGAAACGGGCGACGGGCCGGACGCGCACGGATGAACCCAGCGACGGTAGTCTTGGCCGCGGCAGTCTCGGCGGCCAACTCATCCTCCGTGGTGGACGCTTCGAGCTCCTCGAGTTGCAGCTCCATCTGGTTCAGCAGGCGAGCTGTCCGCTCGGAGCGCGGGCCGAAGCGGTCGCGGTTGAGCTTCTCGATCTGCAGCTTGAGATGGGCGATCAGCGCGAGGTTGCTGGATTTCTCCGCCAGGGCAGCGGCAGCCTCCGCGGTGACCCGGACGACATCGGCTCGTGCGGCTAGGAGCGCTACTTTGAGCGCATCGACGTCATCCGGCAGGGCAGCAAGCTCAGCCTCCATGCCGAGGATTGAATCACGAACCCGACCGCCGGTGTACTGTTTTCAGCGGTCAGCGACCGATTATCCTGCCGATTTGGGCCGCCAGGTGAGCTGCGGATTGCGCCAGTCGATGCCGTCCAGCATGTAGCCGAGCTGGGACGCGGAGATCGCGACGGACCCGTCGGCGGGCGACGGCCAGATAAAGCGGCCGCGCTCCAGCCGCTTGGCGTAAAGCGACATCCCAAGCCCGTCGTGCCACAGAATTTTCAGCAAATCGCCACGGCGTCCGCGGAAAACATAGAGATCGCCCGCGTGAGGATCGCGCTGCAATGCCTGCTGCACCTGCAAAGCCAGCCCATTCATCCCACGACGCATATCGGTAGGACCGTTGGCCAGCCAAACCCGCACGCCGGTCGGCGGCACGATCACCGGCGCACCGCGGACATGATCCGGCGCAAGTTCGTCAGACCGACACCCGCGCCCACCCGAACGCATGTGCCATCCGGCAGCGTGATCTCGACCCGGGCGTCCTCTGCTGGCGAAGTGACCTGAGCAGGGCTTGGAGCCGGCAGCATCAATGGCGGATCGGGCGTGATCTGCACCGGCACGAACGTCGGCATCGGTTCTGCCATCAGCGCACCGCGGCGGACCTGCTGGCGCCAGTTCCACAGCAAGCCGCGGCTGATCTCGTGCCGACGTGCCACGGTAGCGAATGACGCACCCGGCTGCTCGGTTTCGGCGACAATCCGGAGTTTCTCCTCCAAGCGCCAGCGGCGACGGCGCTCAGCTCCGATGATGATTTCCATCCAACATGCCTTTGATCTTAAGGGCGCTCATACGAGCGCCTCAAAGATCACCCAGCCAACTCAACCTGAGTAGGCGGCCCTCACCGGGCGGATACGGTATGGCGGCAACTTGCCCGAGAAGGGATCAAGGCTGCCCGTTGTACGGTAGCGCGCCTGATGCGGCGCATGGGACTGCAAGGGATCGTGCGAGGGC
>JBPBQE010000330.1:0-2744 GCA_050954595.1 Janthinobacterium lividum
GCAACCGACATCCCCGGCTTTGGCCGTTGCAGACAATCTTCTCGGATTGAGCGCTGCTAGCGCACTGGCAAGCAAATCTGTGTCCGACACGGTTACCACCGGTATTCTGAACCTTGTCCCAAGTTGCTCAGGTTGAACCTACGGAGATCACCTCAGAATGTCAGCTCGGTCGCGAATGTCCGAGTTGTGTCGACCTCGGCGGTAGCCCAAACCTGACGGGTTATCGCCGATGAGGGTGGACACCGGACATAGCCTGATCAGAGCATCATGCCATCCTGGGCTACATGTGTTCGGCGACGGCTGTGTCCGTCCTGAAGGCACCGGGGTTCGCTTTCGATCCACTACGGCCGGGCAGCATCGGCTAGCGTAAGAGGCCAGATGAACCCGCCGCCCCAACCGATCAGCTGATCGACGATCTTCAACTGGCCGTTCATACGCTTCACGTGCAGCGCCCGCCGCTGACCGCCGTGCAATACGGTCGCGCAGATCACCCCCTCATCCATGGCTGGAGCGGCAAAGTGGAAGCGTTGCTGGGCCGGTTCGTGCTCTGAAGGCCATTCCAGCGAGCGCGGCGTCCAGAACTCATTTTCGCGCTGCCAGTAGCGCCGGTAGACATCGAGCTTGCGCCCGATCAGATCATCGGTGCCGGCGTCGCCGTCCTGCTCCGTCCGCGCCTCGTACTCCTGATCCATCGGCAGCATCTCAGCATCGTAGGCCGACACGAGCACGCGGGCCTCCTCCAACAGACCGGGTGATCCGTCGGCCGACGCCGCGTCCTGTGCCGGGGTTGGACCCTTCTGCACCCAGATCGCCAAGAACAACGATCCGTCGTTGCCGACGCATCGGTAGACCCCGTCGGCGCCTATGCTGTGGGCCGCCAAGGCCAGGAGCCGGGTCAGCGGGTCGAACGCAGCGCACTGCACCGGTGTCACGATCGCCGGCTGCTGCGGTAGCCCATCCCGGAACGTCGAAACGCCGCGCGACAGTGCGGGCGCGATCGACCGGTTGGCCCAGCCCCAGGCGAAACTCCTGTCCCGCGGATCGAAGGTGCCGATTACCTGCGCTGTAAGGCGTAGAACACGGCCTCCGTCGAAGTGCAGCGCGAGTGTCTCATCATCCTGCATAAAGCTGAAGGTACTCTCCAAACCTACGCCGCATTCCTGTGCCAGGCCGATGTTGCGTTCGATCAGCCAGTGGCAAGCGGACGCAATTGCCGCATCCAGTTCGTTATGCGGTGCCAACACCGGAACCTCCCCGTGATGGTTCAATGCTGGTAGAGTAAAATTACCGCCCTGGCCTGGTTCACCATGCCTGACATTCTCTTCCGGCGGCAGTTCCTGTGCCCCAGTGGCCAGCCTCTTCAACCAGTTCAGCACGCCAGTCTTCTCCCGCTCTACCCGCCAGCAAACGGACACGAGGCTAGCATGGACCATGCCTGGATGGTTTCTGGGCATGAGCACAGCTTTGCTCCATCATGGCCAAGCAGGATGGCTCACGATCAACGGAGAGTCGGCTTTGTGTCGACCTCGGCGGTAGCGACGTCGGCCGGGGCTACTTGCTGGGTGGGGCGACCTGCACGGCACAGCCAAGGCCAAGCTCCCGTCGTCGCAGGGACATCTTCCGTTGGTTCTCGAAGAAGGAGGAACCTCAATCCGGAGGACTTGTTAGCGTGAGCGCGATTCGAGTGGTGGACGGGTAGGAGTTGTTGGCGCCCGAGGAGAGATCCACAAGGTTGCCAGCGGCAAAGATGCCGAGGCTCTGGAAGTCGGTTCGCATGGAGAATCTGTTGATGGTGGTCAGGTTGTAGCCGGGTTTCGTGCAGGTGATGCGTAGGTTCTCCAGGCTGCGCTGGACAATAAGGGTGCCCGGGGTGGGTTCGACTTTGCCGATGAGGCGGCCGCCTTGCTCAACCGAGCAGTTCGCACCGTCTGGGTCGGAGGTGATGGTGAGCGTTTGCGTGGTGCCGCGGGAAATGGTGTTGCAGCCGACAAGCACCGGGAGGGCAGCCGCGACGATGAGAATATAGCTTGGGCGGATCATCGCATCGCCGTCGGGGAGGGTTTCGCCATCGGGTCGCGGTAGATGATAGGTTGGATGCGCAGGCCGGCGTAGGTCGAGAGCGCTTGCTCCGCCGCGGGATCATTGCGATCATGCCGCACCATGGCGATCTGCTGAGCGTCGTAATCCACGGCAAAGACGTAGTCTCCCAGGTATACAACCTCGCCCGGCCCGACATGAACGTATTGCGTTTCGGGCACCTCATCGCGGAGGGTTTTGTATGCGAGAGGCACGTGGGTCTTTTCGACAATAATCCGCGGGCGCCACTCACCAGGGTCAACCTTGAGGACCTGCCAGCCAGCGTTTTAAGATCGCAGGGACGGTTCCCCCAGAAACCTTCCACGCTGCCGCAGCCAGCACGGGCCATAACGGCGGCCCCGCCGCCCTCGCGTTGAAGGCCGAGCGCCATCGACATAGTCGCTTCCCCGAGCTTCCAGATCGCATTCTGTTCCGAGAGGCCAATTATGATGTAGCCGCTCGAGCCCGGGGTAGTAGTGGCTGTAGCGGTCAGGGGTGCTTCCGATGTGGCGGCGCAGGCCGATATCGCGAATCCCGATGAGGAGAAATATTCTGGCGGAATAGAGCATCCGTTCTCTGGCCAAGTTGTCATTGCCGTAACAAGGCGATGTAGGCCAGAGTTCCTTTCACGCGGTTCTTGGCGTTTCCCTTGCGGCCCATAAATGGGC
>JBPBQE010000380.1:0-2743 GCA_050954595.1 Janthinobacterium lividum
AACATGATCTTTCGCGACCGACTGTCCTACGCGATGCTGATGCTGGGCTATACTGCGCTCTGCCTGCTCGTGGTGCTCGCCGTAAACCGCTCGCGGCTTGGCTACTATCTGCAGGCGGTCCGCGACAACGAGCAGGCAGCAAGGGCGGCGGGGATCTCCGTGCTCCGGGTCAAGCTGACCGGGATGGCAGTTTCCGCCGCGCTGACCGGCATCGGCGGGGGTCTGTTCTTCATGCAAGTGCGCGTGGCCGACCCGGCGGCCCTACTCTCCTTGTTCGATTTCGGCGTGAAATTCGCCCTTATCGCCTTAATCGGCGGGCTCGGGACGATCTACGGACCCGTCCTGGGCGCCCTAGTGGTCATTCCGCTGGAAGGATGGCTACGCGCCACCCTGGGCGGCATGCTTCCTGGCGCCAACCTCATCGTGCTGAGCCTTTGCTTGATCCTGGCATCGCTGTTCATGAAGCAAGGCATTGTCGGCGCACTCTCGGCTGTCCTGCGGCGGATACGGCGGTGACGGCGCCCTTGTTGGACGTGCAAGGCGTGTCCAAGCGTTTCGGCGGCCTGGTGGCGGTCAACGACGTCTCGTTCAGCGTGCAGAAAGGCGACCTCGTCAGCATCATCGGCCCTAACGGCGCCGGCAAAACGACGTTGTTCAACCTGCTGACCGGCCAGCTTGTCCCCAGTGCCGGCCAGGTGATCTTCGAAGGGCAAGACATCGGTGCGCTGTCGCCCAATCGCCGCGCGCGTCTGGGCCTGGGCCGCACCTTCCAGATCTCGCAGACGCTGACGTCACTGACGGTGATCGAGAACGCCATGGTCGGCGCCTTCTTGCACCATCGCGGCTTGAAGGCGGCGGCGCGGCGTGCGGAAGAGGTGTTGCATTTGGTGGGCCTGTCCGCCCGGGCCGGCGTTCGCGCCGGCATCCTGACGCTGAGCGAACGCCGGCGCCTGGAGGTCGCGCGTGCCCTCGCACTGGATCCGCGCATCGTGTTGCTGGACGAGGTGATGGCCGGGCTGAACCCGACGGAAGTGGGTGAATTAGTCGAGTTGGTCGAACGGCTCAACGCGGAGGGTCATACGTTTCTCGTCATCGAGCACAACCTCAAGGTGGTGCGCCGCTTCTCCCGCCGGGTTCTGGTGATCGAGCGTGGCGCCAAGCTGGCGGAGGGAACGGCCGACGAGGTGTTGCGCGACCCCCGCGTGATCGAGGCCTATGTCGGCCGCCCCCGGGTGCGGGCATGACGGAGGCGATGCTCAGCGTCGACAGCGTGACGGCGGGCTACGGCGACGCGACCGTGTTGTTCGATGCCTGCTTCCATGTCCAACCCGGCGAGATCGTCGCCATCGTCGGGGCCAACGGGGCGGGTAAGACCACCCTGCTTTCCACGGTCGCGGGGCTGGTTCGGGCCAAGTCGGGGCGCATCCACTTCGACGGCCGCGACATTACTCAGCGCGCGGCTCATCTGCTGCCTGGCGACGGGCTTTCGATGGTTGCCGAAGGGGGGCGGCTATTTCCGTTCATGACCGTCGAGGAGAACCTGCTTCTCGGCGCCTTTTCCCCTGGCAGCCGCTCGCGCCTGGCCACCCGGCTGGAGCAGATGATGGAGACCTTCCCGATCTTGCGCGAGCGGCGCGGCCAAGAAGCCGGCAAGCTGTCCGGCGGCGAACGTCAGATGTGCGCCATCGCGCGTGCGCTGATGTGCCACCCCCGGCTGCTAATGCTCGACGAGCCCTCCGTCGGACTTTCGCCGCTGATGGTCGGCCGGGTGTTCGAGATCGTCGAGACGCTGGCACGGCACGACGGCCTGACAGTTGTCATCGTCGAGCAGAACGTCACGGAGGCGCTCGAGGTGGCCGACCGCGGTTACATCCTGGATCACGGCCACATCGTTCGCGGCGACACCGCGGCCGCGCTGTTGAGCGACCGCGACATCCAGGAAGCCTATATGGGGTTGTGAGCCTCACCCCACGAAGATCAGCTTCTTGCCCCGGTTCTCCCCGGCATAGAGCGCTTTGATCGCGCCCGGCGCGTGCTCGATGCCCTGCGAGACGTCTTCGTCGTAGACCAGCTTGCCAGCCTGATACCACTCTACCAGCACCTGGTTCGCCGCCTCGAAGCGGGCGACGTAGTCGAACACCACGAACCCGCTCCAGACTAGGCGACGAGTCATGATCTCCCGCTCGTTGCGTGGACCCGTCGGCAACGGGGTCCATACCGCCGTCGAGGCGGTGCCGCACTGAACGATGCGCCCGGCGACCGCCATGCGGCGCAGCGCCGTATCTAGGATCGGGCCGCCGACATTGTCGAAGTACACGTTCAGCCCGGTCGGCGCCGCCGTATCCAACGCGGCGGCCCAGTCGGCCGTCTTGTAGTTCCAGGCGTCCGCGTAGCCGTATCGTTCGCGGCAAGCAGCGACCTTCTCGTCGTCGCCGGTCAGTCCCAGCGGGGTCGCACCCAGGTTCCGTGCGATCTGACCGACATAGGCCCCCACCGCGCCGCCAGCCGTCGAGACCAGTACCGTATCGCCAGCCACCGGGCGCCCCAGCTCCGTCAATGCCAGGTAGGCCGTCAGCCCGTTGATCCCCAGCAGCCCGGCATAGGCCGAGAGCGGCACCGGCGCCGTCGCACGCTGCACGATCTTGTCCGGCGTCACGACGGCGTAATCCTGCCAGCCGAACCAGCCATACAGATACTCGCCCTCGCGGACTTCCGCAGCCCGGCTCTGGACCACCACACCGAC
>JBPBQE010000150.1:0-2734 GCA_050954595.1 Janthinobacterium lividum
GCCCCGCCCGCTGCACAACAACAAACCGACCTGCCGCGCTCCGGCATCATCGACCAGCGTCCGTGATCCCGACCACAACAGCGTTTTGACACGGCCTCCACTCAAAGCAGTCCTAAACTGTCGTCCGCATTGGGGGGTAACTGGATTGGCGACAGGGTTCGCGCCCGTGATCAGCTCAAACTTCCGTTAAGCTTCAGAGCCTATTCAGTTCGTCGACATTTACCGTCCCATGCTGACTGAAAAAGGCGAGCGAATTTGTCCTCCCCTGCTGCTGCGACACGCCAGCAATCTGGTGATCGCCGCTGTCGTAAAGAGTCACGCTGTCGCCTCGCTTGATCGCCAGCCGGTGCTTGCTGCCGAAGAAGGCGTATTTGACGTTGTTCTGGCCGCCGCTGGTGCTGGGATCGCCGAGATCGTCCGGCCACCACGCCGGGCCAAAGTCCAGCGGCCTCATAGGAGCCATGGGTTTCATCGGCTCCATAGGCCTCATTGGCTCCATTGAGCGCATGGGTTCCATTGGCCGCATTGGCTTCATGGGTTCCATCGGCTCCATGCCGACTCTTCTGTCTGTTTCCGCGCCCTCGAAGTCGTAGTGCTTCATAATCCAGGCAAAGTCGTTCGGATCGACGGCGATCACGTGGTCCGCTTCCGGGTCGATCATTACAGCGCAGCAGATCCCCACGAGCCCGCGAAACCAGAACCGCCTACGATCGGCGTGGAAGTCATCAAGGCCATGTGCGGCCGGGTCAAACGCCTCGAGCGCCTTCTCTGCGGCCGTTCGCACCCGATCGGCTGGCAACATTGCGTAGCTCACTGCTCACCTCATCTTTACGATCACGCCCGTAGGTTAGCTGGCCCGCTCCCGAGGGACCATCCGTTGGCCAGGGAAGCCCGAGCCGAGAAGCTACCGCCGGGGTCGAGACAGAGCCGACCTCAGCCCAGGGGTTTCGGCCGAACCAGTGGCTTCACCATGGCTCGCATCGTGATGCTGGTCGGGCGTTTGAAACCGGGGTGAGCAACTTCCGCCGTCTTTACGAAGCCCATTCGGGCGAAAGTGGCATGATTCTCGGTCAGCTCTATCCGGGTGGACAGCTCCAACACGTCAAGGCCACGCGCTCGGGCTTCTTCCCGTGCCGCTTCCACAAGAGCGGCACCAATACCTGTCCTGTTCAAGCCCGGCCGCACGGCAAGTTTGCCGATGTAGAGCGCATCGCCCATGGGACGCACGAAGACGCATCCGACTAATTCGTCGGCCCGCTCTGCAAGAAGCAGCGCGCCACTGGCTGTGTCGACGGCCATGGACTGCGGCGTCAATTTTGAAGCCGAAGACGGTGGATCGATGCGCTTCTCCATGTAAGCGAAGGCATCTTGGATCAGCGTGCGAACTGCTTCCCAATCAGCGAAGTCAGCGGGAGCGCGGCGCACGAAAACCTCAGCGGATCTCATCGGTGACCTTCTTTCGATTGGCGTGTAGACCGTTACATAGCCGGACGACTACAATCTACCTGGCCCGGCGCTATGACCAGGTCAGGAAGGCTATGGCGGTAGGCGACGCAAACCGGACAGAAGTTCGCCCTTCAAAAAGAGGGTCGGACGGCACTGAGCAACATCCTCGTCGAGTCACATCGGCAGGCATTGGCAGTAGATGAAGGAGCCACGCCGCCGGGCGCGGCCCCTTCGGCATCAGAACCCAAGCGGCCCGACCGAGCCGATCCAACGGCTGACCTTAGACGGGTCCTTCTCGTCCATGTAGAAGAAATGCGTCATCGTCGGCTGCACTTGCGGTGCCGACGGGTCGTCAAAGGTCATGCGCACCTTGCCGTGGAACACCTTCAGCGACGGACTGTCGAGGTACTCGACCACGTCGTGGTGAGCGGTAAAACCTTTGTCGATGAAGTCGCGCAGGTTCTGCCGGATGGCTTCCCGTCCATGCCAATCGGCGACACCCAGGTTGCACACTGCATCCTCGGCGAAGCAGTCGAAGCCAGCGCCGAACGTCTTGTCGTCAATCTCTTTCCACATGGCCAGCAGCCAGGCAGGCGGTTCGATCCTGGTGAAGGTAATGGTCGTGCTCATGGTCGACTCCTCTGATTGCATGGTGGGCCGGGCTAGCCTGCCGCGGCGTCCACTACGGAAATGCCAAGCCGTGCCGCGATGCGACGCGCCGTCGCTTCCCGCCGGTGGATAAGATCGCGCATCGCATCCCGGGCCTCGGCCAGAATTGCCGGGGGTGCCGTTTCAGGCGTGCCGCTGTTGAAGGGCGGCTCGGGCGCGTAAGCCATGTGTAGCTGGATCGCTTCGGCCGCCGGCTGGCCGCGCAGCTCGGCGGCAAGGCGCAGCGCTCCGTCGATCCCTGCCGTGACACCCGCGGCAAACACCCAAGACCCGTCCATCACCACGCGCTCGTTCACCGGGACCGCGCCGAAGTAAGGCAGTAGGTGAAACGACGCCCAGTGCGTGGTTGCCCGGCGCCCCCGCAGTAGCCCCGCTGCTCCGCACAGCAGCGCGCCGGTGCAAACGGAGAATATGCTGCGTGCACCCGCTGCCTGGTCGCGGATCCACCCGAGCACGGCCTCGTCTTCCATCAGCGCCTCCTGTCCGGCACCGCCGGGCATGTGCAGAACGTCCAGCCTGGGCGCTTCGGCCATGGCCGCGTCCGGTGTCAGACGCAGCCCCTTCATGTCCCGCACTTGGTCTGCGGTCGGCCCATAAAGGCGGTAGGTCGAGTTCGGGA
>JBPBQE010000319.1:0-2732 GCA_050954595.1 Janthinobacterium lividum
TGAAACGGAGAAGGGCGGCCCAGGCGAGAAAAGCGCGACGCTGCAATCACTTCCGGCCACGGTCAATGGCAACCCTAATGCCACTCCGAATGCTGGAACGAGCGGTGCGAACAGTCCACGAAGGGACGGCGTCTAATGCTGTCTATGCTCCACCCCTCGAGCTGAGCTGATCTCCAGTTCCAATCAAAGGAATGTTGTCCCGGCATGTCCCTTGAATCCGTTTGCCCGCCGGACATACCCCTGCACCGTTTCAACTCGCTTGTGCCGGCTCACTTCCATCATGCGCAGCACGTCGGCGCCTGCTTCGGCCGCGCTGGTCGGAGCCTCCACTCGTTATCATCGACAGGCGAAGAAAGAAGTCGGCTGTCATGCGTCGGCTTGGGTTGATGCTCGGCGGTTAAGCCGTCCTGCAGGCGTCGAGCACGTCCGCCAGCGTCTGCTGCCACGGAATGCGCGGCTGCCAGTCGAGTAGGCGGTGCGCCAGGGACGCATCGCCGCAGACCTCGGCGACGTCGGTCGGGCGGAGCATCGCCGGCTCCGGGCGGATCTCGGCGGTGATGCCGGCGGCGTCGAGCAAGGCCTGGAGGATGTCGCCAATGCGCTGCATGTGGCCGGACGCGATGTTGAGGATGGTTCCCGGCGCCAGCGTGTCGGCGCGCGCCAGGATGGCGGCGTAGGCAGCACAAACGTCGCGGACATCGAGGAAGTCGCGCAGCGGATGCAGGGCGCCGACCTGCATCACCGGGTCCTGCAGCCCGGCGGCGATGCGGGCGACCTGGCTGGCGAAGGCGGGCACGACATAGGCGTCGGACTGACCCGGTCCGGTATGGTTGAACGGGCGGGCACGGATGACGCGCAGGCCCTCGGCGGCCATGGCGCCCAGCGCGAGATCGGCGGCGGCCTTGGTGGCGCCGTATGTCCCCAAGGGAGCCAACACCGCGCGTTCGTCGAGCGGCGTGTTGCTGCGGAACGAGGCGCCGTAGGCTTCGGCGCTGGAGACGAACAGCATGGCACAATCCGGTGCCCCCTCCAGGATCGCGCGGCCGACGTTGAGGCTGCCCTCGAGATTGACGCGCCAGGCCTTGGCCGGGTCGGCGCGGGCATCGCCCGGAGCGGCGATCGCGGCGAGATGGACCAGCGCGTCGGGCCGGGCGTCCGCGATCTTGGTCGTCACGGCCGCGGCATCGGTGATGTCGACGGTGGCGTCGCGGATGTCCGCCTGCGGAAACGCCTGGCGCAGGACGGGCAGGAGGACCCGTCCGACGAAGCCGGAAGCCCCGGTGACCAGGATGGTCCGCATCGTCACTTACTTGGCCATGCGGGCGCGATGCCGGGCCAGGTCGGCATCGACCATCTCGGCGACCATGTCGGCCAAGCTGGTTTCCGGAACCCAGCCGAGCGCCTGGTTCGCCTTGGAGGCATCGCCGAGCAGCACGTCGACTTCGGCGGGACGCATGTAGCGCGGGTCAACCCTCACCTTGTCCTCGTAATTGAGGCCGACATAGTCGAAGGCGAGCTGGCAGAGATCGCGGATGCTGTGCGTCCGGCCGGTGGCGATCACGTAGTCGTCGCTGGTTTCCTGCTGCAGCATCAGGTGCATGGCGCGGACGTAGTCGCGGGCATGGCCCCAGTCGCGCTTGGCATCGAGGTTGCCGAGGGCGAGGTGGTCAGCCAGGCCGAGCTTGATGCGGGCGACGCCGTCGGTGACCTTGCGGGTGACGAACTCGATGCCGCGCAGCGGGCTTTCGTGGTTGAACAGGATGCCGCTGCTGGCGTGGAGGCCGAAGCTCTCGCGGTAGTTCACCGTCATCCAATGGGCGTAGAGCTTGGCCACACCATATGGGCTGCGCGGGTAGAACGGGGTGCGCTCGGACTGCCGGGGCTCCTGGATCAGGCCGAACATCTCTGACGAGGAGGCCTGGTAGAACTTGGCTTCCGGCCGGATGAGGCGCACGGCCTCCAGCATGTTGCCGGCACCGAGCGCGGTGACGGTGCCGGTCAGGATCGGCTGCTGCCAGGAGGCGGCGACGAAGCTCTGGGCAGCGAGGTTGTAGACCTCGTCCGGCTTGATGTCGCGCAGGATGCGGATGAGGCTGGAAATGTCGATGAGATTGCCGTCGACGAGTTCGACATGGTCGAGGATGCCGAGCCAGCGCAGGCGCTCGCCGATCACGTCCGACGAGGCGGAGCGGCGCATGAGGCCAACGACGCGATAGCCTTTGCCGAGCAGGAGTTGCGAGAGATAGGCGCCGTCTTGCCCGGTGACGCCGGTGATGAGTGCTGTTGGCATTAGACCTGCTGCGATTTGCTTCAGGACTTCGGTAGACCAGAGATGGCTGACTCGAACAAGCAGCGGATAACAGTTTTGGTAACCGTCCCGCCACTCGTCACGTCGGAGAGCGTACGCACAGAGAGGTGGCGGTAGCCTTTGATGTCGCCGGACCTAGCCGTGCTAGGCCACCCGCCGTATTGTTTGACAGCGTCATTGGGCCGTCGCTTCGTCGCTTTGGAAAAGTAAAATCCGTCAACAATCTCGGGCCTAAGCTTCACCGCAGCATCGGTCGCTCGCCATCTTGCTGCTGGGCAAGCTAAACCGCGGTTTCAGCAGCAAGCTGACCATGGGCTGAGCAGCGAGGGCAGTCCTGCGCTGGAGAACGCCGGGCCGAAGCGCGGCAGCTTGTTCGACACAAGGCAGGCCTCGGCGGCGACGCACTCGTCCTCCCAAACGACCT
>JBPBQE010000064.1:0-2723 GCA_050954595.1 Janthinobacterium lividum
AGGAACGCGCCACCCTGCTCATGACCGGGAAACCGGACCAGCTTCGCCAGAATGCCACCGCTCTGGCTGACGCAATCAACGACGCCGCTGAGATCCGCGATCTGTCCGATCACCTCCAAGAGCGGATGCAGCAGCTAGCACCCGAGCAACTTGCCGAGGTCGCAGCCCAGGCGCGGGCGATCGAAACCGCTGCGACGATGGCGACATGGTGGACCGCAAACGCCGGCCTCGTGACGCACGGTTTGCAGCTCATGGGTGCGGCGTTTGCGGCCCTCGCTGATCTGCAGGCGGCCGTGGCGCAGACCAGCGCCGTCGCCGAAGCGGCCCGCAACGCCGCCGCCAATGTCGTGACGATGCCGACGCGCCCCGTCGCTTGATCCAGTTCGCCGTCCGCGCACCCGCCGCGGCTCGGCCTGTTCATCAGCGGGAACACAACGGAGATCACCATGCCTTTCGATATCGTAACACTGCGCCCGACCGGCACGACGTCGCAGCACCTGACCGAAGCACTAGGACGGGCGACCGCGGCTCAGACTGACCAGTCGGCCGAATTCCAGCGCCTTCAGCAGCAGCGCGACGATCTGCTGCTCGACGGGTCGGCTCCGGCCATGGCGAAAGCCGATGCGGCGCTCGTCGCAAGCCGAGACCTGGCTGAGAAGATCGCTTCCATCATCATGCAGCTGAAGGCGCGTCTTGCCGCTGCTGAAGAGGCGGAGACCGTGGCCCGCGTCAAAGCCCTGTTCGCGCAGTTCCACCACAAAGACGAGACGCTGTCGGCTTGGTAGACGACGATGCGCAAGAAGCTGGCTGCCGACCTGACGGCCGGCGTCCAGCTGCTGAACACCACCAACGACGCGCGGCGGGAGCATGACATGGCAGCCCAAGCGGCGTCCGAGCGCTACCCGCATCAGACGTTCCCGCGGGTGCAGCTGGCGCCGGTCTACGCCTACTCATGGCCGGACGATCTGGCGAGTTCTGCCAGTGCTGCCGATTACGCACCGGAGGCCTTCAGCACGCTGCTCACGGCGGGCGACCCGAAGCCCGAGGTCACCTTCTGATCCATCACATCACCGGAGACCAATGATGACGCATGCTTCCTTTCCCGCGCCCGCTGTCCATGCCGCAGCGCTCGCCGTGCACACCCGCCTTCGCGCCCAGGCCGACGAGAACGGTATCGGCACCGTATCTCCCGGCACGCTGCATGGGTCGGGCGATCTGGCACGTTTCGCAGCTGCAGCGGGTGAAGGCACCGTGCATCTTAGCCTCGACGACTTCGGCCTTATCGCGAGCGACATGCCGCCGTCGATCGCTGCGGGCTGAACAGCGCAAGGGGGTGGCGTTTCACCACCCCCTCTCGACCTGATCTTCTCGAAACGCATGGCGAGGCGTCAAGCCATGCGTCCGGGGGCCCCTGGAGGCGGCGCCTTATAACGGGTGGCCATGGCGCAAACACGCTCTAGCGCCAACCCCACAAAAGTCCTCCCCACCCTAGATGAGGAATTACCGCTGATGGCCACCCAAATAGAGAAGATCAGCCAGCGCGAGTTTGCCCGGCGTGACGGCTGCGACCCGAAACTCGTGCGGATCGCCATTGATGACGGGCATCTTGCCCCATTACCTGGTGGTGGTCTGGATGCTGCGCTGGTCGGAACCGGGTGGAGAAGAACGAACCGCCGAGGTGGGGAGAAGGTGGGGAAAGTCCGCAGCAAGGTGGGGAGCGTCCCCACCAAGGCGAGGACACTCCCCACCCGCAGGTCAGAGCCTGCACCATCCAGTGCACTCCCGTTACCTGACGTGGTGTGCACCCTGTCGGCGATGGTCGACAGCTTCGCGTCTGATGCCTCGGTGGTGCTGTTGCGGCATCTCCCGCTTGCCACGGTCCGGCCGATGGTGGCGGAGCTGCTGGCCAGTGCTAGGCGGGAAGCAACCGAGATCCTTGATGATGACGGTATCGACCCACCGATGGGCCTGACCCGTTGGGCAGAGCATCCGGCGTTCTCCTCGACGGTTCCGACTGAAGACGAATGGGTCGAGGCGCTGCAGTTGGCCGAGGCCGGCGATGCCATCTAGCCGACGGCCCGCGACCCCGATGGGACCCTGGGAAAATGCCCGCAATGAGGGTGGCTGGGGCCCAACAACTGTCCTGCTACGAGGAATGCATACTCTCCCCGACGAGACGGCCAAATACGTCAAGAACGTCACGGGCAGTCCGTTCGCAGTAACCTCGGCTGCTTCGCCGGACAGCGTTGCCTTCTCGACCATCTCGGACTCGATCGTCAGCGCCTTCGCAACGGGCGAGCAGAGCGCGGTCAAGTTCAAGGACGTGGCGGCGTCGGTGGTGAAGGCGGTCGAGGCCGAGTTCATCAAGCTGGCGCTGGTCAATCCACTGAAGAACCTGCTGCTGGGCAGCAACTCGCCGGACTTGCTGAGCGTCGGTGGCCTGGCTGGCAAGCTCCTCGGTAATGTTGGCGGCGGTGAAGTTAGTGGCGCTTCGAGCGCCGCGACCTCTGCTTTCGAAGGCGCGGGCACTACGCTCGGCGGTTTCAGCAGCGTCGCGTCGGCGGTGACTGGAGCGCAAACATCCATCGGCAGCGGCATCGGCGGTCTATTGTCGAGCACGTTGGGCATCCTGGACTTCGTGACCGAGAACAGGTCATTGCTGCAGCCGTCCACGGTCCACTCGGACACCCACGGCCAGTCGGCGCCCATCTTCGGTCTCGCGA
>JBPBQE010000118.1:0-2718 GCA_050954595.1 Janthinobacterium lividum
GACGAATTGCCGCTCCCGCGCCTCGCTTCCTCGCATCGCCAGCACGACCGCGACCCGCCCCGGTCCGCGCCCGAAATTCACCTCGACGCCGAGCCGCCGCGCCAAATCGGCCAGCGCCGGTCGCTCCCCCGCCGGGCAATCAAGCCACATCGGCGCAGCGATACCCCAGAATTGGAGCAGTTCCAGCGCCCAGACGCACGCTTCCGCCTGCAACCCAGTCGCCGCCGCCGCAATGCCTGTTTCTGCACCGGCCTCCATCGCCGCCGCGATCGGCAACACCTGCGACGTCCGCCCATATCGCCGCGCGATCTCCGCTGCCATCCAGGCCGACGGCACGAACAGCTCCCGCGCCGCTGCCGCGACCTCGCCTAGCAACAGCGCCCCTGGCCGGGCAACGCCTTGCCGCCATTGCGCTAACTCTTCGGCCGGCACCACGCGCGCCAGCTCGGCCTCCGCCAGCGCGCGGGCCCGTGTATCGTCGTACGCGGCCAGCAGACACGCGCTGGTCAGCACGGCATCGCCGCCGAACCGCCGCAGCACCCCGATCAGCGCTCCATCCGCCACCCTGTTGCCGATGACGAACACCGCCCGTGCCGTCCGCGGCGACAGCAATCGCACGAGCGACGGTGCAGACCTGAATACGGTGACCGCGCTCGCCGCCGCTGCGCGAGGCTGCGCGATCAGCCCGGCCACGGCGGCCCAGACTTGATCCCGTCCCACCACCCGCGACCGCTGCAGCCAATACCCGGCCAGCGCCGCCTCAAGCGGATCCTCCGCCTCGGTGGGCTCGACCGCCAAGCTCGGCACGTCGTTGCGCAACAGCAAGCGCGCCGCGAACAGATGGTCGCCCGCGCCGGGCCGCACCCGGACGAAGCAATCCGGCACGCCGGCCGCATAGGCGTTGGTGAAGACATCCTCGAACCCGGCCCACACCGCTTCCGGCAGCGGGGGGCCTTCCGAGTCGATCAGGCCGGCCCAGCGAACGCTTGGAAGCGCCGCTTGGCCGGCCTGAACGATATCCATCCCGTCACCTCCACTCTGGATGGAGCGGAGGTCGACGAGGATGACTGGCTTAAGCGAGGCGCCGCTTATGCGCGACCGTAGGTATCCTCGATCCGGACGATGTCGTCCTCGCCGAGGTAGCTGCCCGATTGCACCTCGATGATCTCCAGCGGGATCTTGCCCGGGTTCATCATCCGGTGCGTGCACCCCAGCGGCAGGTAGATGCTCTCGTTCTCGCGCACGAAGATCTCTTCCTCGTCGCGCGTTACCATCGCCGCACCGCTTACCACCACCCAGTGCTCAGCCCGGTGGAAATGCTTCTGCAGCGACAGCACATGACCCGGCGTCACCACGATGCGCTTCACCTGGAAGCGGTTGCCCAGGATCAGCCGCTCGTAGAAGCCCCACGGCCGATACATCCGGTTATGTGCGATCGCTTCCGGCCGCTTGGCCTTGCGCAGCCGCTCCACCACGCGCTTGACGTCCTGCGCCCGGTCCTTGTGCATCGCCAGCACGGCGTCCTTGGTGACCACGACGATCGCGTCGTCCAGCCCGACCACCGCTGTCAGGATGCCATCGCTGCGGGCCAGGCAGTTGTTGGCGCCCTCGAGCAACACGTCGCCGACCGCCGCGTTGCCGCGCTCGTCCTTGGGCAAGCGTTCCCACAGCGCGTCCCAGCTACCGACATCGGACCAGCCGAGATCGGCCGGGATCACCGCCGCCTTGGTGGTCCGTTCGGCGATCGCGTAGTCGATGCTGATGTCGGGCGAGGCCGCGAAGCTCGCCGGGTCGAGCCGGAAGAAATCTAGGTCGTGGGTCTTGGCCTCGACCGCCTGTCGGGCTGCCGTCACTACGTCGGGGGCATAGCGCTCCATCTCGCTCAGCAGCGTGCCCACCGTGAAGACGAACATGCCCGAATTCCATAGATGCTTGCCCGACGCCGTCAATTCCGCGGCCATCGCCGCGTTCGGCTTCTCGAGGAACTTCGCCACCGCGAACACGCCCGGCGCATCGCGCAGCTCGTCGCCGACCTCGATGTAGCCATAGGCCGTCTCGGCCCGGTGCGGCTTCATGCCGAACGTCACGATCCGCCCGGCCCGCGCGGCCACCACGGCCTGGTCCAGCGCGGTCATCAGCGCGTCCGTTTGCTCGATCACCGCGTCGGCGGCCATCATCCACAGCACCGCGTCCGGATCGGTTTCGGCGATCATCACCGCCGCCGCCGTGATCGCCGGCGCCGAGTTGCGGCCCACCGGCTCGAGCATGATGGTGGCGTTCTCGATCCCGCAGGCGCGCATCTGCTCGGCCACCAGGAAGCGATGCTCCTGGTTGACCACCACCACCGGGGCGCCGAACTGCGGCCCGACGCCGCGGCGCGCCGTCTCCTGCAGCATGGTCCATTCGCTCACCAGCGGCCAAAGCTGCTTGGGGAAACTCTCACGCGATACCGGCCACAGCCGGGAGCCGGACCCGCCGGACAGGATGACCGGGACGATGGTCCCGCTCTGCTGGCGAGCCTCGGGCCCTTGAATTGGCATGGTGACGTTCATTGGACCTCGGCCGCAGGAATTCGGAATTGGTGCACCGCACTATACAGGGCATCGTGCCGTGCGTCTCGCTTAGCCGCGGGGCTGCTTGGCAGCAGCGTATATCGTCAAACGCGCGCCGGTGGAAAGTTCGGCGGCGTGTGGGCTTCGCTCAGCCAAGCAGGCCTTG
>JBPBQE010000323.1:0-2702 GCA_050954595.1 Janthinobacterium lividum
CGGGTCACCGGTAACGACGGCGTGCTGGCGCAAGGCTTCAAGTTCATCCTGACCGCGATCCAGCGCGATCTGACCGGCGGCAATCGCGATTTTCAGTCCGTATAGGCTGGTGCGGATCGCCTTGGCTTGTTGGTCCAGCAGGTCGATTGCGACCGCGAGGTCGGCCTTGGTCCGGCGAGCCTTGGCCTGCTCCTGGTCCATCAGGTCGAGGAACGTCTTCCGGCTCTCGGCAAAGCCGGCGAACGCCGATTGCACTTCCGATACGGATCGCAGGAAGCGCCCGACCAGGCCTTTGGGCCGATCCGCCGGTCCATGACTTGCCTCGGCTTGCAGATCCTGGATGCGGAGAATCTTGATCCCGTCGAGCACGGCCGCCGCCATACCGCCGATTTCGCCGGCGTCACCCAGCCGAACACCGGAGAGCAGTTGCCGCGAGGACTGCGCGATTTCGGCCAGAACACCGTCGCCATGCGACAGCAGGGCAGTGGTGTTCCGGAAATCGATGCGTCTCGCGTCTTGTTCGGCAGCGGCAAGCTCGCCGGCGGCGAGTGTGGACACGTCGACCAGGCGCGGCTGCGGCGGTTCGGAGATGAGTCTCGGGTCGGTCACCACGGTCGGCGCCGCGACGGCTGGAGGGGTTTCCGGTGCAATGGGCGTCAGATCGCCGAACAGCGACAAGTCCAGCGGTGTCTGCACCTCTTCAATCGGCATGTTCGGCTCCTTCGAAGTGCTTGGACTTTAACACAGGGAGCGCCTCACAAAGAGTGGTGAACTTAACCTTTCGCGGGGAAGAAAGCAGATGCAAGCGTCCATGATTTCTTACGGCTCCGGCTTCAAAGTCATGTGGCGTGAAGGTCGGTCTGGCATTGAAGAGCCTCCTCTTCGGCGCTTTCTGCGACGATCAGTTGCCCATCGGCTTGCGCCGCAATGCCTGCCGCAGCGACGAAGTCTGGCTTGCCCGATCCCAGGAGCGGCAAGCGTTCGATCACGCGCAGCTCGGCCGGTAGCATGATGTCGGCCGCACCGACGCTGCGGGCGTATGTCTGTAACGCTTTGCGCGTGGCATCTGCGCGTTCGGTCAGCAGCACGATGCGCTCGCCCCGCCGCGCGTCCGGCACGGCGACGGCGATCGACGGCGACTCCGGCCACAGCCCGGCCGCCAGATCCTCCACCGCGGCCAGCGACACCATCTCGCCGCCCGGCTTGGCGATGCGCGACGCCCGGCCGACGATCGTGAGATGGCTGGCATCGTCGACCGAGACGATATCGCCCGTGTCATACCACCCGTCCGGCGGCGGTTGCAGCACGCCGGGCTGATCGACCAGCAGATAGCCAGCCATCACGTTCGGCCCGGCCACCGAGAGCCGCCCGGCTTCCGGCAGACCATCCACCGGCGCCAGCCGCATCATCATCCCTGGCAACAGCCGCCCGACCGTCCCGTATCGGTTCGACACGGGCGTGTTGACCGCCAGCACAGGGGCGCACTCGGTGGCGCCGTAGCCTTCGAAGATGCGCAGACCGAACCGCTCCATCCAGATCTCGCGAACCGCCGGCTGAACCCGCTCGGCTCCGGCCACGACCAGGCGCACCGACCGGAACGCCGTCGCCTGCGCCCGCAGTGCATAACCGCGCAGGAAGGTGTTGGTGCCGAAGACTACGGTCGCGTTCCAGACATAAGCGACCTGCGGGACCGCGGCATAGTGCAGCGGGCTCGGATACAGATACGCAGGGACGCCCGACGTGATCGGCAGCAGGAACCCGCCCGTCAGCCCGAAGGCGTGGAACATCGGCAGCGTGTTCAGAACCCGGTCGGCGCGGCCGAAGCCGACCCGGCCGGCGATCTGCGCGACGTTGCTCAGCAGGTTGCGATGCGTGAGCACCACGCCCTTCGGCGTTCCCGAGGAGCCCGAGGTGAACATCACCACCGCCCGGTCGGTCGGGGCGCTGCGGTGGCGCGGGCGCGTCGTCGGCAGGCTGGCTCGCAGGAACGCGGCCAAGCGCTGGCGCCGGGTCACGCGGGGGCGGATGTCTTCGAGGTAGATGAACTGCACCTGCCCCTCCAAGCCGGCCACGACCGCCGTCAGCCGGGCTTTGTCGACGAAGGCCCGGGACGTGACGACCTTGCGGACCTGCGCCGCCGTCACGGCCGCGCGCAGATTGGCCAGCCCGGCGGTCGCATTCAGCATCGCCGGAACGCGCCCCCAGGAGGAAAGCCCCAGCAAGCACAGCGCCGTCGCGTTGGCCGTCGGCAACAGCAGACCGACCGTCTCGCCAGGCGCCGTGTCCGCACTGGTCGCACGACCTAGCACGTCCGCCCCAGCCAGCAGCCGCCGATAGGAGAGCGGGCCGGCGACGGGATCCTCGACCGCCAGGCGGCCCCTTCCGTGCCGGCGTGCTGCCGCGGCGACCGCCTCGAACAGCGTTGGCGCGGTGGGCAGGGTCAGCGTCACCGCGTCCTCCATCGTGTCGCGCAAAGCGGCGGTCAGCGCCTCGCGCCGGGCTTTGCCGACGCTGCTCTCCGGCGCCGACAGATGCCGCGCCGGCAGGACCGTAACCTCGACGGTCGGGAACAGTGCACGCCTGGTCTGCTCGGCGGAGAGGCGGCTCAGCCACGTGCGCTCGAGCCCCTCGAGCCGGACCGGCACCACGGGCGCACCGGCCTTGTCGGCGATGCTGGCCGCGCCGTGCTGCACTTCCATCAA
>JBPBQE010000339.1:0-2690 GCA_050954595.1 Janthinobacterium lividum
TCCCGACCATGCCGCTCGATGCAGCCCTCGACTACATCGCCTCCGAACCGCACTTCTGGATCATCGCCTGACCGAAAATGGCCAAACTCAAGCTAAGCATCCCGTGTAGGACTAAGCCGTCGACAAATGATGTCGCCGCACGTCAGAAACGCAGAAGGCGATTTGCTACTTGTGAGTCTTGAGCCGCAAGGCTGGCGCTTTGGGCGCTTTGCTGAACCGGCTTCGTGCTTGCCCACCCTGTCTCGGGAAGGGCCCTGTTCCTGGATCGTTGGAAGGGACGATCCAGGAACGGACGATCAGTCGGTCAGAACGGCCAGCGTGAGTTGGCTCCTTCGGCCCGGGCTGCCAGCAGCAGCTTGGCCATGACCTGGTTGGGTCCTTGTGCCGCGGCAGTCTGCTCAATAGCTGGCCAGTCGAAGCTGATGGTGCCCATAGCAGCGTTCCATTTAGCTACAGACGATTCAATGGCGGGCGTTCCGGCGTCGACCTCACGGGCCAAACTGGCATCGGTTTCGCGAGCTTCGTCGATCGGGTCCGCGTGTAATGCTGACTGCGGCTGGCTGGGCTGGCTGTCGATCGTGCGCTTGCGGCGAGCCTTCATCGGGATCGGTGCCGAAACCAGATCAACGGCCTCTACTACCGATGTTTGACCGTCACTGTTTGCCGCGATGCCAGCGGCACTGGCTTCAGCTGTCTCCAGCGCAGACGATATCTTTGGCTTACGGTCGCGACGAGCCTTGGCAGGCAGAGCTTTCTCGGAAACGGCATTTTCAGGTTCCGGTGCCTCTTTGTCTGCAACGACGGCCTCGGCCGGGGAGTGTTCAGTAGCCTGCATCTCATCCAACTGCAGCAGTTGCTTCCGACCACGGCGCTTCTGATTGGTGGCGCCTTGATCTGCGGAGGGAGCGGGCGGTGTGCTTTGTTGAGACTTTCGTCCTTTGGTCAACGAAGTTGCATTACGAGCCATTAGGGAGAACCGTTCTGAATTTGGAGGCGTGCAGATACGCTATCCTTGATCTGCTGGAAACCGGCGCAACGGTTAATCTGTGAGAACGCTGAATTAGAACCCAATCGAGGTCGATTTTACTGACTTGGTAATGTGAGTTTTGCAAAATTTTTGGTTTCTCCCGCAGTTTTGAACCGTGATCTCGCGATCGAAACCATGTTTCCGTTTACCTCTTGGTAGTACCCGAAGGGTAAATTACCAATGTATGGAACATTACACATCGGAAGCCGCCCTGGTTGCCCACTCCGCCGGAACCACGTCGCCTGTTCCGCACGTAGGTGGAGCTGATCGACACGTCTTCCGTTTGGCGGCCCAGACATGGCTCGCGCTTCAAGCGATCGACGTCCCGCCGACGCCGAAGAACTTTGAGCTCTGGTTTACATACCTCGGCGGGGAGAATGCCGAGCTGACCGTGCGTATGGACGAGCTTCTCCAACACGGGCATCGCCCCATGGCCGAGGTCCTCGAGCTTATCCACTCCGAATGCATCGCAGGCCAAGGCGAGACCCATTTCGAAGCCATCGAAGACGGTGCGGAGGTGATGGAGCAGGTTGCCCGCGAGACCGCCACGCATCTGGCCGCCGGGCAACGATACCTGCAGGATTACGGCAGTGTCCTGTTCTCTGTCGGCGTGCAGCTCGGTCACGATCAAACGATGGAAAGCCTCGTCAAGACGGTTGCCACGCTCGTCTCCGAGACCACGCGGGCCAGTGAACTCAACCGATCGCTAGAAGCCCGGCTCAATGCCTCCGCGTCGCATGTTCAGCGGCTCCGGCAGTCGCTCGCCGAGGTCAAACAGGACGCGACCACCGATTCCCTGACCGGGCTCATCAACCGCCGCGGCTTCGACGCCCGCCTCCGCCGCGCCATGGCTCGCGAAAAGTCGGACCACACGTCGGTCTGCCTCCTGATCGCCGACGTCGACCGCTTCAAGATGTTCAACGACACCTATGGGCATAAAACCGGTGACTTGGTGCTCCGCCTCGTCGGTCGTCTCCTGGCCGACAACGTGAAGGGCAAAGACACGGCCGCCCGCTTCGGTGGTGAGGAGTTCGCCCTTATTCTCACTGGTGCCGACGAGCAGGCCGGCGGCAAAGTCGCCGAACAGACCCGAGCCGCCCTGGACGGCAAGCGCCTGATCAACCGTGGCAACGGGCAGCATCTCGCCGGCTTGACGATCTCCATCGGCGTTGCCCAACTCCGGCAGAACGAACGGTCCGCCAGCCTCATAGAACGCGCCGACGCTGCGCTCTACCAAGCCAAGAACAGCGGCCGCAACAAGGTATGCCTCAGCAACCGAGCGCAATAGCGAGCGAAGCGATCAGGCGCTTGCAGCGCGACGGTCCTTTGTCAGATGACGTGATGCACCGAACGTCGAAATACCTGAACAACATCATCGAGGCAGACCACGGCGCGCTGAAGCAGGTGATCCGGCCAGCGCGTGGGTTCCAGACGATGAAGACGGCCTACGCGGCTATCAAGGAACGGTACGGCAAACTACCCAGGACAGTGACGGAGATTTCCCCGGAACCATCACACTGCGACTAGCGACAGCATTCCCTGCACCAGAGTCGCGCACCTGGCTTAATGCCGATTGGTTCGACACCGTCGGCTAACCGGGGCATGACGGCGTCCACTCATCGACAGGATCGCGCCGTGCCCCTCAATCTTCCGCGCCGCACTG
>JBPBQE010000353.1:0-2688 GCA_050954595.1 Janthinobacterium lividum
GCCTGGAGATACGCCATATCATTCCACTCCGCCCTCCGCCGCAGACCGGCAGCAACGGCCCTATCGGGTCCGATCCGCAATTGCGTACGGATCGTGTGGACTCGGCAGCGCTGCCACGTCGCACTGAGGATCTTGGTGACGGCCGCCTTCAGCCCTTCGTGCGCGTCTGAAATGACGAGCTTCACGCTACGCAAGCCGCGGCGCGCCAGGCTGCGCAGGAACTCGACCCAGAACGGTTCGGCTTCGCTGTGTCCGGTCGTCATGCCGAGCACCTCACGCCTGCCGTCAGTGTTGACGCCGACGGCGACGATCACGGCGACGGAGACGATCTGATGATCGCGGCGGACTTTGACGTAGGTGGCATCGAGCCACACATACGGCCAATCGCCTTCGATCGGGCGGTCGAGAAACGCATGCATGCGTCCATCGATCTTGCCGCACAAGCGGGAAACCTGGCTCTTGCTGATGCCGTCCATCCCGAGTGCCTTGACCAGGTCATCGACGGAGCGGGTCGAGATGCCCTGGATGTAGGCCTCCTGGATGACAGCCGTCAGCGCCTTCTCGGCCATGCGGCGCGGTTCGAGGAAACCTGGGAAGTAAGCGCCGTGGCGTAGCTTCGGAATGCGCAGTTCGACGGTGCCGGCGCGCGTGTGCCAGTCACGGTCGCGATAGCCATTGCGCTGGTTGATCCGCTCGGCGCTGCGCTCGCCAGGGGCAGCGCCGCACAACGGCTCGGTTTCCAACGCCATCAGGCGTTCGGCGGCGAAGCTGATCATGTCCCTGCGACGACTTCGTCGTCAGGTCGCGCAGCATGCTTGCATCGGAGGTCTTCTCCAGCAGCGCATGAAGGGCGGAGTAGCCCAAGGTTTCGCCAGCGCAGCTGGTGGAATGGCTACGGAGGGGATCTTGTCGTTGGTCATCGTGGTGGTCCTCGGGTCGGAGTTGCGTTTCGCACCTCAACCCTTACCCAGCACCGCCGCGGTGGCCACCGCCGTGGATAAGTCGCCCGCCTGCACCAGACTCTCGCCGGTCGCTTCGGCGGGCGACTTACCCACCGCTCCTACACCACGTCCGGGGACACGACCAAGCCGAGTTCACCGGCCGTTTTGCACTCCGCCGCTCCAGCCCGGTAGCGGCCGCCCCGAACAGCCGCCACTGCCACAATGGACGCGGCTCAGCGCCGCCGCGGCAAGCGGGGGTGGCGGGCGCGACGCCCGGCAACCTGGCCCACGACGTCGCGCTGTGCTGGACGCCGCGGGCGCATGATCCCAATGCGGGCCTCACGCCACCCGCGGGCTGGAGCGAGTCGACGCCGGCTGGCTACAAGTCGATCTAGGGCCGGGACGCTTCCGGCCGGGTCGAACTGCAGCCCTGGGCGCAAGGGCTGGCGCCTAACCACATCAGCGGCACCATGCAGCCGGTGCAGGCTCCACCCGGAGCCTGGCTTCAGCCCATTCTACGTGGAGTTCGAGGAAGCAATGGGCGGCTTCAACTTCGGTGGCGGCACTGCCCAGCTCGACCTTGGCCAGATGCGGCTCGATTGGGCTTGCGGCTGACAAACCGCATCTGCGGGTTGTCAGCGACGAAGGCGGGGGTTCGCCGTGTGGGGCCGGGATCCATAATGCCGGTAGTACTCCACGACCCGGTCGCCCAACTCGTCACAGGGGTCGTCTTTCAGGAGGGGATCTTCATGGTTGCCAAGTCGCGTTAGGATGGTCTCCGTTTGCCCGATGACGTCAGAGGAAAAAACCTCTGTGTCCAGCAGGTGATCCTGCAAGTAGGCCAGCAGCATCTCGAACCCCTGGTCCCAGTTGCCGTTGCCGTTGCCGTTGCGAATGGCGCCGTCACGAAGCTTCTCGACTGCCCGCAGAAGTTCGCCTTGCATCGTTTCTGCCTGACCTGACTTCGGGACGAATTGTGTCCAGATCGCTTTGGCTTCCTTGAAGTAGGTCATTGTTCTCCCCTTCCGATCTCCAAGAGAAGAGCATGCGATGCTGACCATGCCTATGCCTACGTCTGCTCACCACACTACCGGCGGTAGACGCTTCTTCTCCATGGGCGAGTTCAGGTCTGGCTGCAGACGATGTTCCTGCCGGTGGATTACTGGCCGGAGAGTGCGGTTCCGTTGTTGTTCGAGAGCAAGCTGTCGCACATGCACCGCGACAAGGTGTTCGATGTCTTCACGCGGCGGTATGCGAGTTACACGGAGGCGCAGCTGGGGCACATGTCGATCTTAGAGTCGGTCCAGGATCATTGGTAGCTTCGACAGAGGCGTCGGAGCATAAGCCGCACGGACGCCCAACGGAGGAACGCCAGCGCGTTACTGTTGAGGCATTCCCAATCCTTGGCCAAACGCCGGCAGCGGTTCAGCCACGCGATGGTGCGCTCCACGATCCAACGCTTCGGTAGCACGACGAATTTGCCGCTGTCGCAGCGGCGCACAATCTCGACGTTCACAGCCCGGCACACCCGAGCCAGAGCCTGCTGGAACTTTGGCCCCTGATAGCCACCGTCGGCGTATAGCTTCAGCAAAAACGGATACAGCCCGAACAATGTCGCCATCACCAACACACCGCCATCGCGGTCCTGGACGTCGGCGCTATGAACGAGCGCAGTCATCAGCAAGCCCTGAGTGTCGACGAGGACATGTCGCTTCTTGCCTTTGATCTTCTTGCCGCCATCAAAGCC
>JBPBQE010000533.1:0-2682 GCA_050954595.1 Janthinobacterium lividum
GGTCGCTGTTTGCCCCCAGCACCGCATAGCCTGTTTTCGCCCGGCAAGTCCCAAATAGGATGTCGCGATCGCCGCACCGATGCCAAGCGCTGCCCCTTCAAACTGCCGCTTCTCTGGGGCGAGTGCCGCACCAGCAAAACCGCTTGTTACAGTGCGCGCAAGTAGGCCTAGAAACACGGTGCGATCGGGCGCGGTCTTCATCTTGTCGCCTGCCATTTCCGCAACGGCCATGGCGATACCACCTATGGCAATCAGCGGGAGTGTCATCAGTCGCGCCTCAGCATTGTCGTGCGGCAGTGCCCTACGCTGACCAGCTATTGCCAGAACAGCTAGGGGGGTCATGGCACGTTGCCCTGCAATAAGGCCCATAAGAAATGAGCGTAACATAAATGATCCTGTCATTTTCTTAGCTACGCAATATATGCGCTGTTGTCTAAGGAGTCGTACGTCGGAAAGAACTCTGTCCGATACGGGCCTCAGGCGGTGTCCTCCAGCACGCGGTTCACCTCGCGCAAGCGAGTAGCCGGGAAGCGCAATACCAATATCTGGCCGATGCCCATCGCCACATTCCAGCTGATCACTTCTATGCCCGGTGGTGGAAAAGCCTTGTAGAAGCCCTGCTTTGCGAGTTGCTCGTTGATTTCGCCCAGCGGCCTAGCCTGATCGTGTTTCAGGAACACTGTCATCAGCATGGCATTGTCAGTGGTTGCCGTTGCGGCACCGACGGGTGGGGCGGCAACCGGCTGCGCTCCAGCCGCGCCAACTTCGCCAGTGATGAGCAAAGCTGCGAGCAAGAGGGCCTGGCCAGGCCCGTGTAGGATGTTTGCCTATTTGGTCATGTCAGTAGCTCCTGTGCTGGTTTGCTCCGGTAACGCGGAAGATGACGTTGCCGACGTCGTCCGCCATTAGCAGGGATTTATCAGGACCCAGGCTCACGCCGACTGGGCGTCCATACGAAACACGTTCGTCCGGCGCCAAGAAGCCCGACAGGATGTCGCGTGCTGGCCCTGAGGGACGGCCATTCTCGAATGGTACGAAAACGAGCTTGTAGCCACTCAGCTTGCTGCGATTCCAGGATCCGTGCTGCCCAATGGCCATGCCGTCGGGGAACCCGGGCAGCGTTCCGGCAGGAACCCAGCACAGGCCCAGCGACGCGGTATGGCCGCCGAGCGCATAGTCCGGAGTGATTGCGCTTGCAACGGCTGCCCGATCCTGGGGCACGCGGTCGTCCACCGTTTGGCCCCAGTAGCAGTATGGCCAACCGTAGAAGCCGCCATCTTGAACCGACGTCAAATAGTCCGGCGGGGTCTCGTCACCCAGACCATCGCGCTCGTTCACGACCGTCCACAACGCTTTGGTGGTCGGCTCCCACGCCAAACCGACCGCGTTGCGTAGGCCCGAAGCGAAGATGCGGCTAGTTCCGCTCGCAAGGTCGAGTTCGTGGATGGCAGCCCGGCCCTGCTCGGCTTCCATCCCGTCATCGGCGATGTTGCTCTGCGAGCCGACGCCGGCGTAGAGCTTAGTGCCGTCCTCGTTGGCCAGCAGGCTTCGTGTCCAGTGACCGCCGGGCTTGAACGTGATCAACGGCTTGCCGGCTGCCGTGATCCGTGTTGCGCCGGGAACGTAAGGGAAAACCACGACGCCATCGGTGTTGCCGACGTAGAATTGGTTGCCGAGCAGGGCCATTCCGAACGGCTGATTGAGGCCCTCGAGAAACGGCTCCCTTATTTCGGCGACACCGTCCCCGTCCGCGTCACGGAGTAAGGTGATGCGGTTGGCGCTCACGCCGACTGCGCCGGCGCGCTTCATGGTCGTTGTCATCGCGTAGTCGAACAGGTTCCGCATCGCCGCCCGTGGCACGTTGGTCGATTCCGCAACCAGCACGTCGCCGTTTGGCAGCACGTAGATCCACCGCGGGTGGTCGAGGTCAGTTGCGAAGGCATTAACCTTCAAGCCGGGTGCCGCAATCGGCAATTGTCCCGGTGCCCAGCCTTGGGCTGTCGGCATCTTCAGCGTCGGGATCTTGCCTTGGGGTTTTGCCCCCGGGATGGACGGTGCGCTGCCCCAGGCCGGCTCATGGTGGCCGTCACGGATTTGGCGGACGCGGAGTGCGGTGCCGCCGACAACGGCGACGCCCCGCGCAAACAGACTAGAAAAACTCAATGACCGTCTCCCGCCAACTAGCAACAGCATAGACCAACACGCGCATGGTCATAGGTGTACCGTCAACTTGTCGGGACGTGCTTCTCTCGGTAGGCGGTCGGGATGGTGTCTAACCCTCCGCCCAGCTACGCCGGGTATCGCTTTCCGGCTGAGATCATCAGCTATCCTGTCCGGCGCCGAATTCGACCTCGATCAGCGCTGGTCATTGTTCCTCGACGTCAAAAAGGCCTATCTGCGGACCAGTGCCCAAGCCAAGCTCGGCCCAGCCCCGCTTGCCGCCAAGATCAGGCTCGACCCAACGGCCATCTCCGGCGGCATATCCTATCGATTCTGAACGGCCGCCCGAGTTCGACGCAAGCTTAGCTGAATCTTAGAGCGTGTTTGTGCTGACTGGAATCGGGAAATTGGTTGCGAATCGGGTGTTGAATGCGATTCGAAGGGCTCTGGTTGCAATCGACCGGAGAGTTGCATGTTGTGGCGACGTGGGACGGCTTACTCACAAGACCTTCGCGACCGGGT
>JBPBQE010000217.1:0-2678 GCA_050954595.1 Janthinobacterium lividum
GCGATCCGTGGACGGATGGCGTGGCACCGGCGACCGAGAACCAGTTCCGTTCGCTCATTCCGGTGGAGGCGTAGCGATGCCGAACGAAGTATTCGCCCGGCATCAGGAATACGCCATCGGGCCGGTTGATCAGATCCCGTTCGGCGAAGGGCGGGAATTCCAGGTGATGGGGCTGCGGATCGCCGTGTTCCGCACCCGGGCGGACGCGGTCTATGCGACGCAGGCCGCGTGTCCGCACAAGGAAGGGCCGCTGGCGGATGGGATGCTCGGGGGCAGCACGATCATGTGCCCCCTGCATGACCGAAGCTATGATCTGGTCAGCGGAACGGAGCTCGGTGGCACCTGCAGCCTGACGATCTATCCGATCCGTCGCGAGCCGGACGGGACGCTGCTGCTGACGCTGCCGGCGCCGTACACGCCCGCCGTGGGGTGACGGCGCCGCTTGCGCGCGGCTTGCGGCTGGAGATAGCGGCCGGGTTCGCGAGCGCGTGTGGGCGTCGGCCGGATAACCAGGATTACGCCGCCTGTTGGATGGGTGGTGGGCCCGGCGGGTCGATGCATGGGGCCATTGCCGCCGTGGCGGATGGTGTGGGTGGCGCCAAAGGTGGCCGGGTCGCGGCGGAGTGCGCGGTGCGCAGCGTCATCGACGGGGTGCTGGGCCAGAGCGAGGCGCTGCCGATCCGGCGAACCGCCGGGACCGCGATCACCGCTGCCAATAGCTGGATCCATTCGCTGGGCCGCACCGACCCGGCGCTCGCGGGCATGGCCTGCACGCTGACCGCGATCATCCTGCGGGGGCAGCGGATGCACGTGTTCCACCTCGGCGACACGCGGCTATACCGAATGCGCAACGACGAGCTGGAGCTGCTGACCACGGATCACGTGCTCGGCCGGCCCGGCGTATCGCATGCGTTGACGCGGGCGATGGGGGCGGAGGACGAGGTCCGGGTCGATTACGGCGAGCACGCGGCGCGGGTGAACGACCGGCTGCTGCTGGTAACGGATGGCGTGCATGGAGCGTTGTCGGACCGGCAGATGGAAGCGGCGCTGCAGCGGCGGGAGGCGCCGGATGCGGCGGCGCAGCGGCTTGTGAATGCAGCGCTGTCCGGCACGGTGGGCGACAACGCCACCGCGCTGGTGATCGACGTTCTTTCACTGCCACCGCCGGATCGGGCCGACATCGAGACGGTGATCGCCTCGCGGCCGATGCTGCCGCCGCCGCGCGAGGGAGCGGAGATCGACGGCTTCGTGCTGGAGCGCATGCTGGCGGATGCGCAATACAGCCGGGTGTTCCGCGGGCGCGACACGCGGGATGGCGGGGTCGTGGTGCTGAAGTTTCCCAAGCCTGGGACGGCGGAGGAGGGGATCTTTCGGCAGGCCTATCTACGGGAAAGCTGGATCGCGGGACGGGTGCGTAGCCCGTATCTGGGCGAGATCCTGGAGCCGCCGGACGGGCGCGGCAGCCAGCTTTACGCGGTGATGCCGTATTATGGCGACGAGACGCTCGAGCGGCGGTTGCTGCGTGGGCCGCCGCTGCGGTTCGAGGAGGGCATCACGATCGCCATCCGGTTGGGCAAGGCGGTGGCGGCGCTGCACCGGGCTGGAGTGATCCACCGTGACATCAAGCCCGACAACGTCCTGCTGACGGGTGATGCCGGCAAGACCGGGCTTCGCTTGATCGATCTCGGCGTGGCGCGGCTGCCGAACCTGGAGGACGTTGCCGCGCGCGATGTGCCGGGAACGCCGAGCTACATGGCGCCGGAATTGCTGGCCGGAGCGGTGGGGGATGAGAGTTCGGACCTGTATGCGCTGGGCGTGACGCTGTGGCGGATGTGGAGCGGCGGCGGGTATCCGTATGGCGAGATCGAGCCGTTCTCGCATCCACGGTTTGGCGCGCCGGCACCGCTGGAGCGCAAGCGGCCGGATCTGCCGGCGTGGCTGACCAACGAGCTGACGCGGGTCGTCGCGGTCGACCGGCGGGAACGGCCGGCCGACGTGGTGGAGTTTATCTCGGCGCTGGAGGCCGGGATGATGACGGGGGCGCCGTCGGTGCAGACGCAACGGTCGGCCTATGCGGCCGATCCGTTGCGGTTCTGGCAGGTGGTCGCCGCATTGTTGTTTGCGGCGTTGATGGCGAGCCTGGCGTTGCGCTGAGGCTTACATCAGGTCCCAGGTAACGAGAACGCGGCGGTTGGTGGCGTCGGCCGGGTTGGCCTTGTCCACCGGGTCGGACTGACCGTAGGCGCGCAGCATGATCTGGTCGGCCGGGATGCCGCGGGCGATCAGGGCCATCTTAACCGTGCGCGCCCGCTTGGCGGAGAGGATCAGGTTTTCATACTCGCTGCCGGTGGCGTCGCTATAACCGGTCGAGAACATCGACACCGGGCGGACGTCGCGGAACAAGCGGGCGGCGAGGTCGAGCTGGTTGCCGGCATCCGGCGCGAGGCGATCGCTGCCGTTGGCGAACTTGACTTCGATGTTGTTGCGGACGGCGGCGACGGCTTCCTGGCCGACCGACACATTGCTGACCGCCGGCGTCGGCGGCGGCAGGGGCGGGCTCTGGGCGCAACCGGCGACGCCGAGCAGGATTGTAAGTGCGATCGAGTGCAAGCTGTGGTTGGACACCGGTGAAGTCCTTTATAAAATTTGTCTGAATAACGTGTGTCGGTTGCTCATTT
>JBPBQE010000219.1:0-2678 GCA_050954595.1 Janthinobacterium lividum
GCGGTCGATCTTGATACCGGCGTGATCGTCGCGGCGCCGATCCATCCTGCTGACCAGGGCGATACGAACACGCTCGATCCGACGCTGAAAGCCGCTGCACAGAACCTCGCTGGGATCGGCAAAGCGCCGACATCGGAAGATCCGTGCGACCTTGTGACCGACAAAGGCTATCACTCGCGCGGCGTCCTTAAAAGCCTGGACGGCGATGTGTGGAAGACACGCATATCAGAACCTAAGCCGGCCAATGGCGTCTTGCGTTGGCGTGGCGACGAGGCGGCGCAGAAGGCCGTGTATGCCAACCGGGCGCGCCTGAAATCGGCCGTCGGACGCCGGGCTATGCGCAAACGTGGCGAGATGGTCGAACGAAGCTTCGCTCACGTCCTCGACCGTGGTGGTATGCGCCGCGCATGGCTGCGCGGACGCGAGAACCTGCACAAGCGCTACCTGATCCACGTCGCCGGCTTCAACCTCGCCATTCTAATGCGGGCTTTGTTCGGATGCGGCACACCGAGGGAGGCTGCGAACGCCGCTCAAGCCGTATCGTTCGTCATTCAGACCGACAATACGCTGCTTTTCGCGTTTGTGGCCCGAGACGGTACCGAAACCGGCGCGTTGCTCATCGCCATCTCATATGACGCCTGCTGAAGCTCGCTTTTCAAAACGCCACTTCGACATCGGGCTGTTATCTCGCTGTGGGCCGGTGATCTTGTGACTTCCTCAAGCACGCCTTACGCCGCTGCCTGGTATCGAAA
The DNA here is from genome assembly GCA_050954595.1 of Janthinobacterium lividum. Taxonomy (GTDB): domain Bacteria; phylum Pseudomonadota; class Alphaproteobacteria; order Acetobacterales; family Acetobacteraceae; genus JAVVHH01. The sequence goes on from JBPBQE010000219.1 coordinate 753, forward strand.
AACCAGCCCGACATTCAGTGACACTATCGGCGCTGTCCGGCTTCAACTCTGGGTCGGCGATTAATGCGCACTCCCCGCCGCACCGGGAACCGCAGATAATTCCTCCGTCCCGCCTCGTCCGTATGGCGAACGCGCTGTGCTTCGCTGCGTAATCGTACAAAGCCGAGCTAAGGATGATGATCGTTGCGATGGGCATCACCGGGATGGCCACCCTCTGGACGGCTATTGGCCGGATGTTCGCCGCCGCTCCGATGAGGCGCTGCCTGCGCAACATGGGGAGGCGCTACTGGCGCATGGATAGGCTCGGGTGGTTGGTGAGACGGTGCCGGATGCTTGATGGCCATATGGGCCGGTTCGCCATGCCTTTGCTCGGCATCCATCGGCGGCGCAGGCGAGCGTGATCCCTCGGCCTTTGCATAATGGACGGTAACGGTCTGCACTGGCGGGCGCATGCTACCGCGAGTACGTTCATCTGGCTGCCGCAAGGGCGCTGCGTGGTTCTGCTCCTCAAGGACCCGTTTGATCGGCTGCTGACGCGGGTCATCAAACGGTCGGCGTGGAGCGGCGTCTTTGCTCGGAGCCAAAGCGGTATGGCTTGCGAGCGGCTGCGAAGAACCAAGGACGTGTGGCGCCGGTTCAAATGATCGAACGGACAGGTCTGGCTGTCCTTCTCGTCCGCCTCGATCAACAGGGCGTGAGAGCGAGGGTACCAGCGGCTGCTGCTGTTGGGGGGCGCTAGGGAGTGCCTGCCGTTGAAAGGCATCGTTCCTCGCCGCCGCTGCCTGCCGCTCGTGCGCGACTGCGATAAGTGCAGCGCCGCCGATAGCGGTCGCGGCGATCGGCGCGTAGCGCGTGCTGTCCCGAGCCCAGCTCGCCTGTTGCCAACTTGGCGGGATCGCGCGTGGAGGGGGCGGTGTGCGGAAGTCCTGTTGATGCCATGCAGCGAAGCGCTGGGCATCTGCCTCGCGGCGTGCGGCCTCATCCGCCCAATAGCGGCTCTCCTGCCCAGATTCTTCAGCGTGATAGGCAGCCCAATCAGCCTGACGATCGCTGTTCGCAGCCCATCGATCACGATATGCGGCGATCGAATCCTGCCGAGCAGCCCATGCCGAGGCGGAGATCGCCTGGCGATCGCGCGAGGCCTCGAATAGGCGCTGCGCGCGCCACAGATAGGCAGCGGCGTAGCCTTGGCGGGCTCCATACTCGTTATAGGGGACCAGCCCACCATCGGGACCGTAGATCGCCGCGAGCTGGTCGCCGTTATAACCATAGGCAAATTGCGGATCGCGGACGAAATAGGGTCGTTCGGCCCCGGCGCGGTAATAATAGTAACGGTACCCGCCATCGACCGGCTCGAGGAAAACACGCGAACCATCGTACGCTTGCCAGACCCAGGGGCGCACCCCGTCATAATCGAAACCGTAGTCGGGCGGGCCATTGCCCAAGAACTGCGAGAAATAGCCAGCCTGATCGGCATAGGCATAGGCGGCGCGTGGATCCGCAACGCGCGCCGTGCGGATTGCCCGTGTGGAAAGCGCGGACGGGGGTGGTGCCAACGAAGCTGGCTGCACCGGTGAGTTCATCATTGGAAGCGTCGCTGGCAAGGCGGGAAGCGCCGCGTTGTTTCCGCTGTCCTCGTCGGACTTGTTGCATCCCGCAAGCACTAGCGACGAAAAGGCTAATCCCGTCAGCGCGCCGCGGACGAGGAGATATTGACGACGTCGCAGCATGGCATTCAGGTCCTCGCGATGTCCTTATCGGGCATATCAAGCGCCCCATCTTATGAATAGGTTCTGGAGCGCCCGTTCATCGCCAAAACATGTGGCTCTCCTTGGACGCCAAAGTCCGTAAGGCGTAACGTCTGTCAACTTCAGCATCGCCCAACACCCACCCTTCGTCGCATAGCTCCAGCCGCCTCTCACTTCG
>JBPBQE010000212.1:0-2665 GCA_050954595.1 Janthinobacterium lividum
GGCGATGCGAGCGGTCATGAAGGCGGGCGAGTACAAGCGCAGCGTTTCGTTCACAACTGCCCGCGTGACACTGAGGCTGGGCAGTGCTGCAGCGGCATTCTCGGACGACAGGTCGGCGTTCGATACTTCTGCCCGGATCGTCTCCTGCCATGCCGGGGCATGCGCCAGGAGGAACAAAGCCCAGAACAGGGTCAACGCCGTGGTTTCATGACCTGCGACGATCATGGTGGCGACTTGGTCGACCAAAATGTCCGGCTCGTCTGGATGCAGCGCTGCCAGCACGTCGAACAAGTCTCGTACGGTGCCGCTGCCGGCTTGCTTCCGGGCGACGACGACGGCGCGTATCAGCGTGAGCCACCGTTGACGAAACAGGCGTCGGCGTATCGCCAGCGGCGTCGGAAGCCATTCCGGCAGGATGAAATCCTCTGGTGACGGGCGACCAATGCCGCGCATGTAGTCAGTGACGAGGGAGCGAAGTTGATCGCGAAAGCTCCTCGCTTCGACCGAAAACATGGAGCGCGCGGCAATTTCCAGACTGAGCAGCTGCATCGAGCGATAGAGATCGATTGGCTGGCCAAGTTCACGCCGTAGCTCCCTACCTGCATCCCCGGTTGCACGAATGATGTGGTCGCACATCATAGGCAGCTGGCGCGGTGTGAAAGCCGGTGCCATGGCGAGACGCTGCCGCCGCCAAGTCGCACCCTCGCTGGTCAGCAAACCCTTGCCCGCGATGGGACCGAGCACCCGGCGCCCTGCCGGCACCCGGCTAAAGGCGTTCGCCCGCACTTGCAAGACCTCTGCAATGCAGGCGCTCCCCGAAACCAGGAACAAATCACGACCAGGCATGCGTAGGTGCACCACGGGCTCGGTTAAGCAGCGCGCAGGGAAGGCACCCAACGCGTTGCGACGAAGCTGCATCAGCACGCCCAGCCCGCTCACCCCATCGGGGGCTGATGCAGGCATCGGTGGAGTGAACTCGTTGCTCATGGCTTCGAGTTGGTGTTCCGGATCGAGTGAAAACGCAAGGCGAGCAATCTGCCACAGGCTATCAACACACGCGGCTGGGTCCAACTCCACTGCTTTCGGCTTCTTAAAGTGGCTTGCTGACCACAGAGCGGCACGCTTGGAGCCGGGAATGCGTCTCAGGATCGCAGAGATCGACCGTCCTGCCGCAACGACCCGCCGTAAATCCACACCCGGGATCACGCCTATAAGAGCAATTCAGTTCCTCGCAGAGTCTGCCACTGATAATCGTCCCAACCTGCCCGGCTGGCGACTTGCGCACGACGATGCTGAAGTGCGCCCACGTAATCTGCGGCGGTCGTGAGTGCATGCGGCCACAAGGCCGGGTTTTGGCAAGCGGCTACAGCGCGTCCAAGGTCCGGGAGTAACCTGCAGCACCTGCCATGAGCTTGACCCCGTCACGTCTGTCAGGCCCGACCATAACCCAGGTGGGTGATGGCACGCCGTCGGATTTATTGATAACGTGCAACAAATAAAGGTCTGGTCACCGGGACTGGTCCTCACTCGAACTTGTCCGCACGTGTCACCCCGCTCTCCATAAACAATGGCATCAGAAGGAATTGAAAATTGAAGCTTTCGGCTTTTTCAACCATGGCGCCGACGGCTGCGACCCTGCTGCTCTGGGTTATCCCGGCCAGCGCGGCAGTCCTGCAGGTCAATGATCGCGCTGGTTTCGCTGCTCCTTTCAACTTCGACTTCTCCGCATTCGGCGCGCCTGGTAGCGTCGTTTCCACTCAGGAGAGCCGCACCGTGAACGGTGTCACCATCACCGTTCAGACCTCCGGCGGCTCCTTTGGCATTTCCCGCGAGGGGGCGGGCTACACGGGCAACTTCAGACTGGGAGACACACTGCTCACGCAGTCGGGCTTGAGCGACAACTTCATTCTCCGGTTCAGCGGGATGCCGGTCTATGGCGTCGGCACTCAGTTCGAGCCGTTCAACTCCGCGTTCCAGGGCAGCTATGGCGCCATCCTCGACGTCTATGATACGAACGGCAGGCAAATCGCCGACTTCGACTTGGCCGGCGTCAAGACATCAGCAGAAAATAACTCGGTCCCGTTCCTTGGCGCGCTGAGCACGGACGTGCCGATCGGTTATCTGGCGCTCTCCGTAGCGACCAACCGAGCACCGTTCTTCACGGCGGGCGACGTGGCAGCGAATACCTTGACCCTGTCTACGACGCGGACGGCCGTGCCGGAACCAGCGAGCCTGACCTTGCTTGCTGTTGGTGTCATGGCATGTGTCGGACGCTTGCGACGCGGCAAGACTCGGCCCTCCAAAATATGAACCTTTTGGCGCGTTAGGCTGGGCAACAAGGCATCTGTTAAGAATGATGATGGGCGTTTTTCGAGCAACTGAGATCGCAAGCGTTGTTGTCGTAGCACTCGAAGCAACTACTTGATCGGTAAGGGTCACTGAGCTGCTGCTGGTTTCGTGGACACGCCGCTTAAGCTGACGCCTTGATCCGCTCGAACTCCATAGGGCTGAGATACCCGATGGTCGAGTGGCGTCGACGCGGGTTGTAGAACCGCTCGATGTAGTCAAACACGTCGGCCCTGGCCTGGTCCCGGGTGCGATATACCTTGCGGGCCGTCCGCTCGGTTTTCAGCGAGGAGAAGAAGCTCTCCATCGCTGCGTTGTC
>JBPBQE010000199.1:0-2663 GCA_050954595.1 Janthinobacterium lividum
GCTCTCGGTCGTATCGCCAACGCAATTACGCCGCCGGAGTGCGTCAATTACATCCGACACTGCGGATATCAACAGTCAGCCTGAAAACGCTCTAAGTGGTCACAGTCAGGTCAATCCGCCTCATCATTACGGGAGGCGGACGTGCTCTGGACGCCCGAGGTCAAGCATGCGGTTCAGTGCATTGACGGCAATCGCGACCTCGGTCGCTCGACGACGATCGGTGCGCGATCGTAGACCATCACCGATGACCCGTTTGAAGCGGCTGATGTCGGCCTCCACCAGCGCTCGCCAGTTGTAGCCAGCCGCCGTCTGCCAAGCCATGCGGCCGTGCGCAGCGATGGTCTGCAGGTGCCAATCTCGCATCGTCGGCGCCGTTTGCACGGTGTCGCTCGGCACCGCGCTCGAGCGAGGTGGCACGATGACGGACGCCTCGGGATGTCGCGACACGGCCTCACCGTAAACGCCGTCTCGATCGTAAGCACCGTCGGCGGTGAACGACGCGATCGGGCCATTCACCTGATCGAGCAAGGAGCCGGCTTGGAACGCGTCATCGACATTGCTGGTGGTCAACGCTGCCGCGGCGATCTGCCCGGTGTCAGCGTCGACGGCGATGTGCAGCTTGCGCCAAGATCGCCGTGTCTTCGTGCCGTGCTTCTCGAGCAGCCATTCCCCGGAGCCGCAGAGCTTCAGCCCCGTGCTATCGACCAGCAAGTGCACGGGACCGGAGCCCGGCCGAGGGCGAACCACGTCCAGGCTCTCGGCCCGGCGACTGAGCGTTGTGTGGTCTGGCACGGCGAGATCGAGGCCGAGCAGGGCGATGACGGAGCCGATCAGCCCTTCGGCCTGCCGCAGCGCCAAGCGGAAGATCGCTCTCAGGGTTAGAGCCGTCGCGATGGCGAAGGCCGAATACCGCGACTGGCCGCCTCGCGTCGTGCGGGGCTCAGCTTTCCAGGCCGCGATCGCCGCGTCGGTGAACCAGACCGTCAGGCTGCCGCGCTGACGCAGGGCCGCGTCATAGGCCGCCGAGTTCGTCACCCGGTGACGCTGCTTCGGGATGTGATAGCGACGATCGGCGTTGGCTTTGAACGGCACGGATCTACCCCAAAACTGGAGGGCGACACGCCCCGCATCATCCTACTCCAGCCGCTGCGGCGGCGATCCATGCAACAAAGTCGTATGGGTGTATAAAGTCCACGGGACAGTACATGTAACGTGTTGATTTCTTGACGTCTTCTGCCTCTCCACCTCGGAGGGCTTGGCTTGGAGAGTCCACGCTGGTTCGTACAGAGTCCACCTCGGCTGTGAGTGGATGTCCGGCTTCGACTCGGTCCATCCAGTCTCCCACTGCTGTTGTGAATCTCAGCTGGCGATACTCGGTGTAGAGAGTCCACGCTGGTTCTACCCTGCGATCTCGGAGCTTCCGCGCATAGGCCAGTCGGACGAAGGTATGTCCATTTTCAATGAGAAGACGGGGTTCAAGCATGGCGGATGCTGTATGAGCCGCTAGGTGGCGTACAGAGTCCACGCCTTGCTCGACCAACCGGGTGTGAAGAGTCCACTTTCGGGCTGCGTGGCCGCTGATCACGGTAATCCTGATTAGCACGTGCTGACGAGAACCGGCCGGAACGCTCGCCTCAGCTATGTCCGGTTTTGCAGCAGGGCCAATTTGGCGGCTCCACCGCGCCGGACTTGAAGCTTTGCCGAGTAGCGGGCCACCATAGTGGGTGATGTCCACCCGCCGGCCTGCATGACGGCCGGGAGCTCCACCCCGTGCTGCACCTGATCCTGGGCGGCGCCAACTCGACTGCTGTGGCCACTGATCGCGGCGACTAGTTCACGCGCGATCCCGGCAGCCTTTGCCATCGCCTTGAATACCCGTGCGACGTCGCCAGGATCGAGCGGGCCGCCGATCGTGCCTGCCTTGCCGACCGTTCGAAACAAAGCGCCGTCGGTATGCTCGGCAACGGCCAGCCAGGCCGCGACGTGGCGCATGGTGTCGGGCGCCACGTAGCGCAGCTGGCCGATGCCTTCCTGGTCGGTTTTCGAGCGGCGGATCGTTAGGGTGCCCTCGCCGTATTGGCCTGCCTCTAGATCGGCCCGCTGCAGCGCAACCAACTCGGATCGCCGGCATAGACTGTCGTAGGCGACGGCGAGCAGCGCGCGGTTGCGCAAATCTCGAACCCCGTCGCCAGCGGCGGCAAGCATGCGATCGACCAAGTCACGGGTGAGGGGGGCCGCCTGGGCCTGAGCTCGTCCGCGCGCCCGATGCAGCCGCTTCAGCGCCAGTCGGACAGCGTCGTCCTGGCATGGATTGGGCAGCCGAGCCGCATGGTGGAAGGTAGCAACGCTGCTAATATAGCGCCGGACCGTGGCGGGTGCCCTGACCGCTCCCATGGCGTCGACAAAGGCGGCGACGGTGCTTGGTGCAGCGGGAAGTGATCCTAGCTCGGCGGCGACACACCAGCCGGTAAAGACGGTCACGTCCGCGCGCAATGCCCGCTCGGTGTTGAGGGAGTAGGCGCCCCGAGCGGCGTGAGCGTGCTGGGCGAGGGCGAGGGCGACAGCCTCGACCGGATCGGCCAGCTTGCTCAGCGTTTGTCCGGTCTCGTCGTTGCCCTTATCGCGCTCAAGGGCTTTGCCGAAACTGGCGCTCTGTCCGTCAG
>JBPBQE010000423.1:0-2659 GCA_050954595.1 Janthinobacterium lividum
AGTGACGCGCCGATCGGCTACGAGGAATCCCTGGCTGCAATGCAGACCCGCGTTTCCGGCATCCGAGCTGGGGAAGCTAGGGAACAGGTGTGGCTCCTGGAGCATCCGCCACTCTACACCGCGGGTACTTCGGCGACTCCGGAAGGGCTGGTCGACGCGAATGCATTGCCGATCTTCAGGGCCGGGCGCGGCGGGCAGTGGACCTATCATGGCCCCGGCCAGCGCGTGGGCTACGTCATGCTCGACCTCGATCGGGCGCACGGGTCGGTACGCGCCCGAGACATCCGCGCCTATGTCGAAGGGCTGGAAGAGTGGCTGATCGCAACGCTGGACCGGTTCAACGTCCGCGGCGAGCGGCGGGCGGGCCGGGTCGGGATCTGGGTGGCGGATCGAGCCAGCGGAACGGAGGCGAAGATCGCCGCCATCGGCGTTCGGGTGACGCGATGGGTATCCTGGCACGGAGTCGCCCTCAACGTGGAGCCAGACCTAGCGCATTTCGGCGGGATCGTGCCCTGCGGCATCGCCGAACACGGCGTCACTAGCTTGGCGGCACTCGGTCTGCCGGTGACGATGGCGGATGCCGACGTGGCGCTGCGCGCGGCGTGGGCCGAAATTTTCTAGAACGTCGGCAGGCGGCGGAAGCCGGGCTCCTCGGCGGGTTCGGCGAAATCCTCATGGATGAGGGACACGGATGCCCCTGGCGGGCCACGCCGGCAGTTGCGCAACAGCTCCTCCACGGCCGCGACGTCGCCCTGGACGAACGCCTCGACCGAGCCGTCCCGGCGATTGCGCACCCAGCCGAAAACGCCGAGCCGAGTCGCCTGGCGGACCATCCAGTCGCGGTAGCCGACCCCTTGCACCAGGCCAGCGATCCGGAGCTGCTTGGCCGTCACGGCGCCCGCGCCAGGGTAAGAAAACGATGCGCCAGGGCGATGTCGTCGGCCACGTCCCGACGGCGCTTGGCGGCCCACTCGTCGTCGCCCCATTGCTCCACCTGGAACAGCTCGTCGAGCGCGGCGATCTCATAGGCGCGCGACGGCCCCAGTTCGCCTTCCGCCAGAGCGAGCCCCAGCACCACGCTGCCGAGCGCCGGGATGGCGACGCCGAGCGCGGCCAGCACCGGCGGTGGTTCGAGGCGAAGCCGGTCACGGATCGCAGCCAGCGCGGCTTCCGGCTGCGCGACATGGGCGATGCCGGCGGTGGGCACGAGCGTGGCACCATGCGCCTGCGCCAGCCAATCCAGCCAGGGCTGCCACTCGCGGGCTTGTTGCGCGACGAGCGGCGCCGGATGTTCGGCGCGGTAACAGAGCAGGTCGGTTTCCGCGTATTTGGCCAGCGCATCGGCCGTCGCGTCCGGGTCGGGCTCGATACGGTCCTGCGCGGTGCCGGCCAGCTGTGTCAGCGGTACGTCCTCGGGCGTCATCGAGCCGCCCACAGCGCTGCCGGCCGCCTGCCACTCGGCCGCGATGGCGTCTGCCAAGGCGGCGTTAGCGACGCGCAGCACGGCACCTCCCGGAATCCGCATCGGCTTGCCGTCGAGCAGGATGGAGTACGTTTCGCCATCACGCGCGGCCGTGGCCCTTTCCCAGAAGCGTTTCATCGCAGCAATCCCCGTAGCAGGTCGGCCGGTTTCATCGGTTTGACAGAGGCGGGCGCGGCAGCTGGCGCGCCCGCCCGGCCATCGCGGGCGAGCGCGAGCGCCGGGCCGCAGGTGTCGGGCGGCGGCGGACCACCGAGCATGATGCCGACGCGACCGGATGCGAGTGCGCCGGGATCGAGCGCCACCTTCGGCGCTACGAAGCTGCCGCGCACCCGCACCGGTACGCTGAGGCCGCCGCCGAGGCGAAGCTGCGGCCGAAGATGCAGGTCCATCGTTTCGTTGGCGAGCGAAAGGTCACCGCCGCCATCCAGGGCGAATTTGCTGGTGTCGAGGGTCAGTGCGCGGAGATCGACCTGTCCGGCGGTCACGTCGGCGCGCAAGGCGGCGCAGCGAATGGTGGTTCCGCCTCCGTCGAGCGACAGGTTCGCCGCCCGGAGTGGCCCGGCCGCGAGCCGTTCGAGCACCGCGTTATCGAGTTGCGCGTCCACCAGGGCCAGACCGGCATGACCGCCGAGTGTCGCGGCCACGGCGCGCAGCGTGTCGCCGCTGCCGGCCAGGTCGGCGCGCAGGTCGAGCGTGCCGGGCGCGGTCGCGGCACCGCCGGCCCATGCGACGATCGGGCCGAAGGGAAGCGAGGGAGCATCGACGGTGACATGGAGTGCCGACGGCTGGGCAGCGAGTTCGAGGGTAGCGTGGGCGGTCGCGGTGCCGATGTCTGTGCTGACCGGGTCGAGGCGGAGGGTGCCGTTCTGCAGTACGGCATGAGCCTGCACCGCATGCAAATCGGAGGTGCCGACATGCAGCGTATCTGCCGTCAATTGCAGGTCGGCGTCGGCAGAGCGCAGCATGGCGACCGGGAGCTTGATATCCGGGATCATCCGAGCCGGTGGCACTGGTGCGGCTGGTACTACCGACGGGGCGGGCGACGCCGGCACCGCGGTCGAGGGCAGCGGGGCGATACGCAGTGCGCCTAAGTCGAAGCTGCGGCTGGTCAGGGTGCCACGCAATGCGGGACGCCCGGCAGAGGTCACGGTCAGGGTGCCGCCGAGATCGCCCTGT
>JBPBQE010000060.1:0-2656 GCA_050954595.1 Janthinobacterium lividum
AGTAGGTGCCGGTGTTATCACCTTCAACTAGACGGATAGGTCTGCTTGCCGTCTGTGCTACAACAGAAGATGAGGCCATAGAAAGAGTCGCTCGCTCCATCGCTTGTAAGAGCGCGAGTATTTTTGCGTTCTGCAATGCCCACACAGTTAATACTGGCTACTCATCGGCCGAGTTTGTGTCGGCCACCGACCAAGCGACGCTATTTAACGATGGGGTCGGTGTCGACCTTGCAAGTAAGATACTTCACGGCCAACGCTTTCCAGCCAATTTGAACGGGACTGATCTTACGCCGCGGATTCTGGCCGGACTGCCCCCGGGGACGCGTATTTTCCTCCTAGGGAGTGCGCCAAATGTTGCGGTGATTGCGCAGCAGACGCTGAGCGCTTTGCATCCGAAGCTTCGGTTTGTCGGCGCGGAAGATGGATTCTTCTCGCGTGCTGCGGAGCCGGAACTTGCACGCAAGATCGTGGGCTCAGAAGCGCAGTTGGTGCTTATCGGCATGGGGCAGCCGCGGCAGGAATTATGGGCTGTTCGAAACCGTGACGCTATAGGGGCCGTGCTCCTGTGTGTCGGGGCCTTCCTCGACTTCACCGCGGGAGAGGTCCGACGTGCTCCACTCTGGATCCGGAGATTTCGGCTCGAGTGGATGTTCCGCCTTGCCCACGAGCCTCGCCGCCTTATGCGGCGTTACCTGATTGGCAACGCCGCATTCGTGCTTCGCATCTTACATCAGCGGCTGAGCTCAAAAAAACCCTATTAAGCTTAAGGCTTAGTTAGCTTTAGCAGTTGCTTCCCCTACTTTTGGGGCAAATCCCGTCGCATATTGGATCTGCGCGGTTTGGCGCAACGATGCTTGACGCTGGCGGAGACTTGCCTGCGTGCGCTCTGCCATGATCCGCTTCTTGGCGAGATCGGCGGCATCAGAGCTATTGGCTGGGTTGGCCTTTTCGTTGACCAGCACGTTAGCAACGGCCGTCGCACCCTGAACAATTAGCAGCGGTTCGCCAGAAGTGGTTTTTCGGATCTGTCCAAGCATTGTATCGGGCACCTGCGCGCTATCAATGATCGTCTGTCCGTGCTCGAACTGCTTACCCTGCGACTGCAACACGGCGATCAGCTGATCCATAGTCTTCGCGGGCGTAAACGCCTTTGCTTCCGCAACGGTACCCGGCGCCGCGAATTTTACCTGATCGATAGTGAGCAATGACCGGGCGGAGCCCAGCGCAGGATGCTTGTCGAGGTAATCGTTGATCTCAGTGTCGCGTGGTGGCGTTTGACCACCGGCGCTCGCGGTCTGCATCGCCCGCTGCGCCAGCAAGATGTCGTGTGCCCGCTTATCGATCAGTACGAATTCCGGCGTTTTGTCGATCCCGTCCTTTTTCGCCTGTTGATCGACCAAGGTTCGATCGATCATTGATTGAAGGACCTTGTTCCGGACGTCAGCCGGCGCCGAGCCGGTCAAACCAGCGGCCGATAATTCCATGTTAAGTTCACTTTGCGTGATGACCGTGCCGTTGACTGTCGCGACAGTTTGACCGGATGGCGCATGTTTCCCGCATCCTGCAACCGCTATCGAGAGGGCGGCCACGCAGACGGCATGCCGAGCACGAGGGGGTAGGCGGAGGCGAGTGTTGCTGTGCGTAAACATCTTGAAACTACACTCCGAAATATGATTGGCTTACTCTGGATACTGATATAGGCCCCGTTAAAACGGAGACGGAAAATGCACACAGTTTACGATTGGATCACGGTCGCCGTCTTTGCAGGCTTGATCGTGCTTTTCTTGCAGCGATCCGTTCAGAGCGAACAAGTAGACACAATCTGGCATTATCTGCCGCCAGCTGCCGGCTGCGCGTTTAGCAATTGGCTAGGAAACGAAGGATATGAATTCTTCGCCGTCGCGGTGTTGGGCTTGAGCATTGGTTATATTCTCTTCATTCTCAAGCCTTCTTTCATCTCGCGGTGAAGCGCATCGGTCAAATGTTTCCTGGACCGCCGAGCAACGCTTTCCCATCGCGGCCCGAGGACGCATAGAGTGTTTGTGCAAACGTCTTGAGGTTGATCAGCGCTGCTTCGGCATCGGCATCAATTACCGACATCCGCACAAGAGCGCCGTCGGGTATCTTGCCGGCAAGGCTTTGCATCGCCAGCGACCAGCGTTCGTCGTGCCAGGTCCTGGGGAAGGCGTTCCCGAGCCGCGTCCAATAGAGCACTTGCTCGACCCGCGTGTCGCGCTGCGTCGATAGAAATTGCGCACCGACATCAAGGCCCGGTGCCAGAGCTAAGGTAACGGGCCGCGTAGCGGTAATCGTGAAGCCGGCTCCAGGGTAACAGGACTCTGGGCGGTGAATCATCAGCATACCGCTTTGCTGACGGGCATAGGCCAGCAGAAACATTACCGACGAGTCTGAGCCGTCTGCGTATGACCGGATAACCTGATCCTCATACACCGCCGCTGCCTTCTGTTCGTCCGCCGGGGGCATCACAAAGTTAGCGTCCGGGACCATATGCCAGCGCCCGACATTTGTAGCGAAAGCGCCGTCGATGTCATTGCCTGGCAATGCAACCACATGGTTGTGAGGCATGCGCGCAAAGGCTGCCGCTGCGGTCAGCGCGGTCAAACCACCAATGAGCAGGTCGCGACGCGATGTTTGG
>JBPBQE010000422.1:0-2634 GCA_050954595.1 Janthinobacterium lividum
CTGATCTGCACGGCATCCAGCAAGCGACAGTCGATCTCGTAGGCCAGCGCGATCGCCAGGATCAGATCCTGTCCACCGCGTCCTTCCGCCTCGGCAACAGCCAGGCAGGGCGTGATATTGTCGCTGGGATGCCCGACTTCCCGTCCGGCATAGGCGTCGTTGAGGTCGAAATGGCGCAATGCCGCGCCGTTGGCGAAGGTGGCCCAATCCATCGTGGTGCGACGAGCCGTGCCGATCAGCGTTGCCGCATCGCCGTGATTTTGCAGCGCGACGTCCCGCACGGCCCGGACCGGCGGCTCGTTGAACGCCCCGATGGCGCAGCCGATCGAGTCGATGAAATGCGCCTTTACCAGCTCGACGACGGGTGCCCCGAGATCGCCGTAGCCGATGTCATGGACGTAACCGGCGAGTTGGTCCGCCAAGCTGGGTGCTGCCGCACCGGCAGCGGCAGGCTGGGCTCGGGCAGCAGCGTTGACGCCCGTCAGGGCCGCCATGCCGGCGAACCCGGCAAGGGCGGCGCGGCGAGAAAAGGTCGCAGTCATAGGCAATTACTCCGTTGCGCGGTTCGAATCACGGGTGCGGCGTCCTGGGTCAGCCCAGAAGCAGCAACGCCGCGCCGTAGACGGTGGCGGACACCAGAAACGTCACCACGGTGAAACCCAGCACCCGTTGAATGCCGATCCCGGCGATAGCGACGACCGGCAGGGCCCAGAACGGCTGCATCATGTTGGCGACCTCCTCGCCCATCGCGACACCCATGGTGGTGGCGGGGATGGAGGCATGCAGCGCGACGGCAGCCGGGATGGTGAACGGTCCCTGCACCGCCCAGTGACCGCCGCCACTGGGAACCACGAAGGTGATGACCAGGGATGCGAGGTAACCCAGGAACGGCAAGGTATGGGTGGTTGCCACGGACGCGATCGAGCGCGACATCTGCTCCGCAAGCCCGGTGGCGGTCATGATGCCCATGATGCCGCCATAGATCGGATATTGCAGCATCATCGCGCCGGTCTGCCGCGCTGCGTTCTTCACGGCGTTGGCGTAGTTCACCGGCGAGCCATGCAGCAGCAGGCCGGCGATCAGGAACATGAAGATCACCACGTTGATGTCGAGCGACAACGCGTTGTTCCACCACGTCAGGCCCAGGTAGCCCAGCCCTGCCGCCACCAGGAACAGGCTGCCCACCGGGGACTGCTCCAGCTTGCGCGCGAAGGGAAGGTCCGCCCACGCCACCCGGGCCGCTACCGGCTCATCCGTCGGCGGGGTGAACACCTGCATCTCGTCCTCCCGCGGACGGATCGCCATGAAGACGAACGGCATCACGGCGACGATGATCAGCGTCGGCACCAGATTAAGCACCGTGAAGATCGACTCGCTGAACGGCAGCACGTGACCCGTCACCTTCTCGACGATGTTCAGCGCGTTGCCATGCGATGCCTGCGACAGCGGGATAGAGCCGGAGGGGCCGCTGCCCCAGATCACCCAGCCGGAATAGGCCGCAGCGACCAGCCAGGCGTAGTCGAGCCGGATCTGCCGCGCCACCTCCCGCGCCAGCACGGCGCCGATGACCAGGCCGAAGCCCCAGTTCAGCCATGAGGCGCACGCCGCGACCAGGAACGTCATGACGACAGCCTGGTTCGGCGTCCGGGTCAGCGACACCATCGCGCGCAGACCCCTCTGCACGATGGGGGCATGCGCCAGGACATGACCGGTCACCAGGACCAGGATCATCTGGAACGCGAAGCCGAGAATGCCGAAGAGCCCGCCATACCAGGACGTCAGGATCACCGGCAGCGTGCCGCGCGGCGCAAAAACCGCCGCGGCGCAGGCCACCAGGATCGTCAGGCCGATGGCCAGCACGAAGGCATCCGGCATGATCCGCTCGAACACATAGGTCGAGACGGCGGTGAAGCTGCGCTTCGGCCGTTTAGCGGGCTGAACCTTTCGATTCATGGGCTTATTGGTATCGTCCGCCGGGCTCATCGCTCAGACCTCCTTAGGGGCAGCGTCGGCCAGCGCGACGATCGCGCGAGCGCTGGCGATGAAGGGGGCGTCGACCATGCGGCCATCGACCAGGAAAGCGCCGATGCCCTTGGTTTCGGCCTCCGCGGCGGCGGCCAGCACGCGGCGAGCTTTCTCCACCTCCGCCGACTTCGGCAGAAAGGCGGCGTTGGCGATCGCGATCTGCGTCGGGTGGATGCAGCTCTTGCCGGCAAAGCCATGGCGCTGCGCTGCCTCGCACTCCAAGCGGTATCCCTCGCCGTCGGCCACGTTGGCGTAAGCGCCATCGTAGGCGGCCACTCCGGCCTCGGCCGCGGCCAGGCGCACGGTGAGACGGAGGTGAGCCAAGGCGGCGGGATCCGAACGATCCAGGCCCAGCGGTTCCATCAGGTCGGCATATCCGATCTGCAGCCCGGCAACGCTCGGATGAGCCCCCGCCAGCGAAGCCGCCAGACGCAGGCCCTTTGCAGTTTCGATGTTGATCAGCAGGCGAACGTGCGGCGCCATCCGTGCCAGCGCCTCGGCGGCCTCCACTACCGCAGCCGGATCCTCGACCATCGGCAGGTTGACCATCTGCAGCACCGGGCAGGAGACCGCCTCGAGGTCGGCGGCGAAGTGCTCGGTGCCGACGGC
>JBPBQE010000076.1:0-2632 GCA_050954595.1 Janthinobacterium lividum
CGAGGGCTTCGAGCACCAGGGAGGTCTTCTCGGTCATCACCGGGGCGTTCCAGGCCAGGGTGTGCGGGAAGATCAGCGCGCAGGCGAGGCCGTGCGGGATGTGATGGCGCGTGCCGAGCGGGTAGGCGATCGCGTGGCCCGCGGTGGTGTTGACGGGCCCGAGGCAGAACCCGCCATACATGGAGGCCAAGGCGAGGCCCGCGCGAGCCTCGGCATCGGCGCCGTCTTGCACGGCGCGGCGGAGGAAGCGACCCACGAGGCGGATCCCTTCCAGGGCATAGAGGTCGATAATGGGATGCGCTTTGCGACTGGTGAAAGCTTCCGTGCAGTGGGCCATGGCGTCCACGCCGGTAGCCGCGGTGACGCCGGGGGGGACCGTCATGGTGAGGTCCGGGTCGACGACGGCCAGGTCGGCCAGCATGTGGCGGCTCTGGACGGCGAGCTTGTTCTGGGTCGCCGGGTCGGTGACAAGGGAGCGGGTGCCACCCTCGCTGCCGGTGCCGGAGGTGGTGGGAACCTGGACCAACTTTGCCGTCCGACCGTTGACCTTCTCGGGGCCGACGACGTCGTGAATGGTCTGGCCGCTGTTCGGCAGCACGGCGGCGAGCTTGGCCAGGTCCATGGCGCTGCCGCCGCCGAAACCGATGACCAGGTCCGGCTTGGTCTCGGCTGCCAAAGTCAGCAGGGCATCGAGGTTGGGGATGTCGGGTTCAGGGCGGACGGTGCCGAAGACGACCGGGGTGCCGGGCAGGTCCAGCAGGTCGACGCGGCCCGCGTTGAACGCATCGGCAACGACCAGGATGCGCTGGCAAGCCTGGGCACGGGCATAGGCGCCGACCTCTCGGGCAGTGCCGCAGCCAAAACGGATGGCGGCGGGGCGCTCGATGAGGATGGGGGTGGTGAGGCTCATGCTGCGACCTTCGTATTCTTGGACTGTGGTGCGGGGGCCGCGAGAAGCTCGGCATACTCCACGGCCTCCATCAGGCTGCGCTCGTTGGCGACGCCCTGGCCGGCGATGTCGAAGGCGGTCCCGTGGTCCACGCTGGTGCGGATGATCGGCAAGCCCATGGTAATGTTGACACCGGAAAGGTCGTTCCACTTTCCGGTCGCCGGGTCGATCTCGAAGCCCAACAGCTTAACCGGGATGTGACCCTGGTCGTGGTAGTTGGCGATCACAGCGTCATACTGACCGGCTCGCAGTTTCACGAAGACGGTGTCGCCGGGCACGGGGCCCACCACGTCCATGCCGTCGGCCACGGCCTGCACGATGACGGGGCCGGCGACGTCGATGTCGTGCCGGCCGAACAGCCCGCCTTCGCCGGCATGAGGATTGAGCGCTGCCACGGCGATGCGAGCGCGGCCCAGACCCAGGCGGGAGACGGCGGCGTGCGTCAGGTCCAATACGCGGCGGAGGCGTTCTGCCGTGGCGCGTTTCGGCACGTCTTCCAGTGCGATGTGCGTGGTGACGTGGCTGACGCGCATGTTGCCATGGGCAAGCATCATGCAGGAGCCGCGCACACCGGTGAGTTCGGCCAGCATCTCGGTATGGCCGGGGTAGTGGTATCCGGCCTTGTTCAGCGCCTCCTTATTCAGCGGTGCGGTGACGATGCCGCTGCAGCGGCCGCTCATCGAAAGCCGCACGCCACGTTCCACCGCCTGGAAGGCAAAACGGCCACCGTCGGCCGATAGGACGCCCGGTCGGATCGGTTCAACGGCGGCGGGCCCGGCCTGGAGCATGCATAGGCCTGGCCAGGTGTCATCCTCGGTCACCTCCGGGATGGCGAGGCCAGGGGCAAACTGTGCCCGCGCCTCCTCCATGACCCGGCAGTCGCCGATGATCACCAGGGCCAGGCTGCCCGCCTCGATGCGGGGCAGCAGGCGCTGGCAGGCTTTGGCGATGATCTCGGGGCCGATGCCGGCCGGGTCGCCCATGGTGATGGCGAGGGGAAGCGGGGCCATTCAAGTGGTCCTTTCTGGGAAGAAGCCGTTGCGGGCCAGCAGGTCTCGCAACAAGGAAGGCGGCCCGAAGGCGCCAGATTTGGAAATGATCGTGACGCCGTCCCAGGGGCCGCCACGCAGGATGGCGCGCGGCAGGCCGGGGAGGATGCGGCCCTGCAGTTCCAGGCTGGTGGCGCCCAGGGCGAGGCAGAGGCCGCGCAGGGTCTCGCCGCCGGCGACCAGCAGGGTGCCGGGGCGCGGCAGATCCACGGCGATGCGGTGCAGGGTGTAGCCGATGCGCGATGCGGCCTCGTCGCGGGACAAGCCCTGAGGCAGATCGACGCTGACCAGAGCAAGGCCATTGGCCAGTCGCTGCGCGAGGTCATGCGCGGCGGCTTCCGGCAGATGCAGCCAGTGCTGCATGCAGGCGCGGAGTTGAGCAAAGGTGGCGGGCTGGTCGGAGCCGAACAGGCCCAGCATCGGGCTGGGCAGAATGGGCGAGCAGGTAGCGTCGGTGCCCGAAAGAGAACGGGCAAGGGCGCCTGCGAGACCAGCGGTGCCGCACCAGAGGACCCGCTGGTCACGAACGCCGGCGACGATGCCGTCCAGCTCCGCATCGGACTCGGCGTCGAACACGGTGATCCCCGGGGCAAGCGCCACGCCGGGCGCGCCGTGGGTGGCGCCTAGGGTCTGC
>JBPBQE010000228.1:0-2627 GCA_050954595.1 Janthinobacterium lividum
ATGGACCTGATATGAGTCGACTTCTGCTGCTGGTGTTCGCCGTTCTGATCCTTCTGGGGATTGCCGGCACGCTCCTGCTCGGCGCTTTCCCACCCACCCCGCAGGCGCAGCAGGTTCAGCGCGTCCTGCCGAACGACAAGTTCGCCCCTGCTCACTGAGTTGGCCCGCTGATGCCGCAGCGATGAACCGGCACATCGAGGCCTTCCTGGAGATGCAGGCGGCCGAACGCGGGGCCGCGCGCAACACCGTGCTGGCCTACGCTGCCGACCTGCAGTGCTTGGAAGCCTTTGCCAAGGCCGAAGGCGCCAGTCTCGAGACGGCCGACCCGGCGTTGCTCGGTGCGTTCGCGCGCTCGCTGCACGGCGACGTCTCCGCCCGCACGGCGGCGCGGCGGCTGTCGGCAGTGCGCGGCTTTTATCGCTTCCTGGCGCGCGAGGGCATCCGCGCCGACGACCCCAGCCAGCTGCTCGATGCCCCACAGATCCGCCCGGCGCTGCCCAAATACCTGGCGGAATCCGAGGTCGACGCATTGCTGGTCGCGTCGGGCGACTCGGTGGTGGGGCGGGCGGCGCTGGAGCTGCTCTACTCGACCGGGTTGCGCGTCTCCGAGCTGTTGGGGGTGCGCCGGGTGGCGCTGCGGGGTGATGCGGATACGCTGATCGTCCGCGGCAAGGGTGCCAAGGAGCGTATGGTGCTGCTGTCCCGCCCGGCACGGGAGGCCGCCGCCGCGCTGGTCGCGACCACGCCGGGTCCCTGGTTGTTTCCCGGGCGTGACCCCCGTCGTGCCCTGACCCGGCAGGGATTGGGCCTCATCCTCAAGCAGATCGCGCTCGAGGCCGGCCTCGAGCCGGCACGCGTCAGCCCCCACGTGCTGCGGCACAGCTTCGCCAGTCACATGCTTGCCCGCGGCGCCGACCTGCGCAGCCTGCAGATCCTGCTTGGCCATGCCGACATCGCGACCACGCAGATCTACACGCATGTGCTGACCGAAAGGCTGGGAGAACTGGTGCAGCTGCACCACCCCCTGGCGCAGGCGAGCCGCCGAGGGTAATCCCCCGCGATGCGTCAATTTCTCGACTTCGAACGGCCGCTCGCCGAACTCGAGCTTAAGATCGACGAGCTCCGCAAGAGTCAGGAGCCCGGCGGCATCGACATCGAGGAGGAGATCCGCCAGCTCGAAGCCAAGACCGGCGAGCAGCTGCGCGAGACCTACGCCAAGCTGACCCCCTGGCAGAAGACCCAGGTTGCCCGACATCCGGACCGGCCGCATGCGCTGGCCTACATCGCCGGGCTGATCACCGAATTCGTGCCGCTGGCCGGTGACCGTGCCTTTGCCGATGATGCGGCCATCGTCGGCGGCATCGGCCGTTTCCGCGGGCACTCCGTCATGGTGCTGGGCACCGAGCGCGGGGCGGACACCGAGACCCGCATCGCGCATAATTTCGGCATGGCGCGGCCCGAGGGTTACCGTAAGGCACGGCGGCTGATCGAGCTGGCCGGGCGATTCGGGCTACCAATACTCACCTTCGTCGACACGGCCGGTGCGTTTCCCGGCATCGACGCGGAATCGCGTGGTCAGGCGGAAGCGATCGCCCGCTCGATCGAGGCATGCCTGGAATCACCGGTGCCGATCGTGGCGACCATCATCGGCGAAGGCGGGTCTGGCGGCGCCATCGCGCTGGCCGCGGCCGACCGGGTACTGATGCTCGAACACGCGGTGTATTCCGTCATCTCGCCGGAAGGGTGCGCCAGCATCCTATGGCGGGAAGCCGCGCAGGCGCCGGTGGCAGCGGATGCGCTGAAGATGACGGCAGGGGACCTGCTGGGGCTTCGGGTAATCGACTCCATCGTGCTCGAGCCATTGGGCGGTGCGCATCGGGAGGCGCCGGCGGCGGTATCGGCGGTGGGCGAGGCAATCTGGCTGGCATTGGAGCCGCTGTTGCCTCTGGACCCGGCGGCGTTGAAGGCACAGCGGCGGGAGAAATTCCTGGCGATTGGGCGCGACGGCGAGGGGTAGGCCGGCGACCGTTCAGCCCGGTTCGAAACCGCGCGCTACGCTTCGGTTCCGTCCTGGCGCAGTGGGACGATGCCGGCTTGCGTGCCCAAAACGATCGTGACCGGGGCGGTCGTCGAGCCGATGGCCTGCAGCAGTCGTAGGTTCTGCAGCTCAGGATTATTTCGCAACATGCGGGCCGCATTGGCCAGCGCACGGAGCGCGGCCTGTTCCGCATGGGCCCGTTCGAGCGCGGCCTGCCCCTCGCGCCTGGCCTTTTCCACGCCGGTCAACAAGCGGCGGAGATCGGCGGGCAGCACGATGTCGCGTAGCCGGACCGTCTCGATCGCGATGCCCAGCCCTCCACAATCCCGGGTGACGAGGTCAAGCAACTCCGCATCCAGGGTGTCGCGCGGAAGCTTTGCGAGATCCTCGGCTGTCCGCGATGCAGCGATCTGGCGCAAGGCGAATTGCACGCTCGTTTGGATAGCGGTCAGGTAAGAACCTTCGTCGCGGCTATGAGCCAGATGAGGGTCGGTGACCGCGAACTCCGCCACGGCGCCGAGCTTCGGCAGAAAGGCGTCGGCGGACAGGACTTCCTGTCCCGAGACGACGAGCGACTGACGCTTCGTGG
>JBPBQE010000280.1:0-2627 GCA_050954595.1 Janthinobacterium lividum
GTGGTTCGCCGGAACTCCTGTCGCCAAAACACGCGTCTCACGCTTCGCCGCACTCCAAGCAGCCTGACAGCAGACCACCGAATTCGCCACCAGCATCACTGTTGGGTCGACCCCTACCTCGGCTTGGCCAAGCAGCCCACCCGCTACCCGACCCTGCCCGACGTGCGGCGGTTCCGCCCGGCGCGCTTCGTGCCCGCTGCTGCGCCTGCGGCACCGACGTCAGCGCCAAGGCGGCGCCAGGCCGCCTGACAGCCGGCCTGCTCGCGCTTCCTCCGAGCACCCGGGGGAGGCGCGATGTTTCTACGTCCCGTCCACCCCGCCCGCCGGCAGCCGCCGTGCGGGCCTGTTCTGGTTCAGGAGTTCGCCATGCAAGACCCCTCCCACCTCCAGCGCGCCGCCGACGCCAGTTGCCTCGCCAGCGCCCGCAGCTGGCACAAGGAAGCCGAACACCTCCGCGACAACGCCGAAGCCGCCACCCTCACCACCGGCCAGCGCGCGACGCTGCTGCGCGAAGCCGAGGCCGCCGAGCGCCAGGCCGACTGGTGGCTCGACGCCATCGCGGCGCACTGACGTGGCCTGCCAAGCAGTCGGGTAGTGTCTCAGTTTGAACGTCGGCTCCTGGTGGGAAGCGGAGTGCGCCGGGAGACCGACAAAGAGTATGTGGTGCAAGTCCACTGCGATGAAGGAGTAGCGACCCACATCGGCCCTGAGCCGTGCGGCGTCACTTGTGAGGGTGACGTCGAAGCGTCGGTAAGGGAGCGTGCAGGCCAGCCATTGAGCCGCGAAATCCACAAAATTCGGGTGCCGACGCAGTTCTGCTGGCGGAAGGCAACACAGACGGGTGCGCCATCGCGAGCACCCGGACAACCCGGCGCGGTCGGAGACCCTGGCATGCACGGACGCTCTTTGTACGGGAACCGGGAGATCTCATCGCCGACCATGGACAGTTCGCTGTCCCTGGTCCGCACCGGGAAGGCGAGGAGCCGAAGCCGGTGATGCACGGGGGTGAGAAGTCAGACCTCGCCATAGTAGCGATGAAACGGCCGAACAAAGCCGGGCGACCGGCGGCGGAGGCGGTGGAGCCAAGGGCGGGGACCAAGGGGAACGCGGGCCAGCAAAGCACGCTCCGAACACAGATTCGGGCAGGCGTGTCCCAGGCGCTGGACCGCGTGCGGAATGCCGCACGGCACAGGAAGAAGGAGCGGTTCACCGCGCTGCTGCATCACGTCAGTGTCGAGACACTTCAGGTGGCGTTCTACGCGCTCAAGCGCAAAGCGGCACCCGGCGTGGATGGCATGACGTGGCAGGAGTATGAGGCCAACCTCGAGCGCAGGCTCGCGGATCTGCATGGCCGTGTCCACCGCGGGGCATACAGGCCCCAGCCGTCCCGACGGACCTACATGCCCGAAGGCGGACGGACGGCAACGGCCATTGGCGATTGGGGCGTTGGAGGACAAGATCGTCCAGGGCGCCACTGTCATGGTGCTCAACGCCATCTACGAGGAAGACTTCCTCGGGTTCAGCTACGGGTTCCGACCCGGACGCGGGCCGCATGATGCGTTGGACGCCCTGATGGTGGGCACCACTACCCGTATAAGGTGAACCACATCCTGGACGCCGACATCCGGTCGTTCTTCGACACGGTGAGCCAAGACTGGCTCGTTCGGTTCGCCGAGCACCGGATCGGTGATCCGCGCATCATCCGCCTGATCCAGAAATGGCTGCGGGCGGGTGTCTTGGAAGATGGGGCGGTCACGGTCAGTGACAGGGGAACCGGACAAGGATCGGTGGCATCACCGCTGCTTGCCAACATCTACCTGCACTATGTGTTCGACCTCTGGGCGGAGCGCTGGCGACGGCGCGACGCCACCGGCGACATGATCATCGTGCGCTACGCCGATGACCTGGTAATCGGCTTCCAGCACGAGGGCGACGCTCGTCGCTTCCTCGACGCCATGCGCGAACGGTTCGAGGAGTTCGCGCTGTCGCTCCATCCGGACAAGACCCGCCTGATCGAGTTCGGCCGCCACGCGGCGGCCCGACGCGTCCAGCACGGGCTCAGCAAGCCGGAGACTTTCGACTTCCTCGGGTTTACCCTTATCTGCAGCCGAAGTCGCGGCGGGTCCTTCCTGCTTAAACGAAAGACCCGACGGGACCGCGTGAGGGCGAAGCTCGCGGAGGTCAAGGTGGAGCTGCGGCGACGGATGCACCAGACGATCCCGGAGCAAGGGGACTGGCTGGCGCAGGTGCTCAGGGGCGTCTTCGCCTACTACGCCGTGCCGACCAACTACGCGGCACTGGCGGATTTCAGGGCACAGATCGTCTGGCTATGGCGTCGAGCACTTCGACGACGAAGTCAGAAAGATGGCACGCTATGGGATCGCATGACGAAGTTGGCCAATGATACGCTTTCCGGATAATCAGTTCGGCTGTGTTGTCTCGGGCCACCAGTGGAATTTGGTTTGGGACTTGATCCGCTCCGGGTCGCCAGCGAGGTTGACGCATCGCTTGGCGATGATGTGCTCAAGATCGGTGAGGTCGGCGATGTGCTGGTTGGCGATCGGCTCGTCAACCAGCGTCCACAGCGTTTCGGCGGGTTGCAGCTCGGGCGTGTAGGGTGGCAGGTA
>JBPBQE010000326.1:0-2627 GCA_050954595.1 Janthinobacterium lividum
CATGGCTGCACCGGACAAGGTGCAGGCGATCATCGTTCAGAACGCCAATGCCTACCAGGAAGGGCTCGGCCCGAAATGGGCAGGCATCGCCGAGTATTGGGCGAACCCGGCCGCACACCCCGAACAGGTGGACGCCTTCTTGGGCTTTGAGGGCACCAAGGCGCGGCACCTGGGCACAAGCCCCAATCCCGAGCGCTACGACCCCGACAGTTGGAACGACGAGTTCGCCATGCTGTCGCGCCCGGGACAGCGCGCGATCCAGGCTGCGCTGCTCTACGATTACCAAACCAACGTCGCATGCTATCCGCGCTGGCAGGCTTGGCTGCGCGAGCATCAGCCAAGGATGCTGGTGCTGTGGGGCCGCTACGATCCGTCATTCATCGTGCCCGGTGCGCAGGGCTACAAGCGCGACGTGCCGGACGCGGAACTGCACATCCTCGATGCCGGCCATTTCGCGCTGGACGAGAAGACGGAGGAGGTTGCGCGCCTCACCCGTGCCTTCATGGCAGGGGGGACTCATGCACCTTGAACAAGCATTGCTGCCATCGGCACGAGGGCCAGCGCCGCGATCGGCACCGGCCCTCTCCGCACGTCAGCCCTGCCCAAGCAAGGCGAGGATGTTCGGTTGGCCGTTCGACGCGGCCAAGCCGCCATCGACCGGAAGGATCACGCCATTGACGAAGCTGGCGTCATCGCTGGCGAGAAACGCGATCACGGCCGCTACCTCGTCCGGCGCGGCCGGACGGCCCATCGGCAGGCGCCCGCGGAACGTCGCCATGAGGGCCTCGCTTTTGACCAACTCCGCCGTTGCGTCCGTCGTGGTCAGGCTGGGGGCGACGGCGTTCACCCGGACGCCGCGGGCGGCATACTCCAGCGCCAGCGAGCGCGTTAGGTTCGAGACCGCACCCTTGGCCGCGTTGTAACCGCTCCCACCCCAATCGCCGCCAAGGCCGGAGGCGGACGACACGTTGATGATGGAGCCCCCGGTTTTGACCAAGTGCGGCAACGCCTCGCGTGTTCCGAAATAGACGCCATCCAGGTCGGTCGCCAGCTGACGCCGCCAGTCGGCGGTGGTCAGTTCGGCGAACGGGCCAAAGATCGCGAATCCGGCATTGTTGACCAGCACATCGAGCCGGCCGAAGCGGGCGACCGTGTCGTCCACGAGCCGCTTCATATACGCCTCGTCGGATACGTCCCCGGCGTGGACTAGCGATTTGGCCGCCTCGCGGCCCGCAACCGTGTCGCGCAGCTTCTCTTCGCGGCGGCCATTGAGCACAACGGTTGCACCCTCCCGCAGAAATCGCTGGGCGGTGGCGGCCCCGATACCCGTTCCTGCCCCGGTGACGATGACGACCTTGTCTTCAAAACGTTTCATATTTCTCTCCAATCTATGCCTTGAATATTGTCGCTGGGTGACGGGCCACCCGTCCTGTTTGAACGTGAGGACAGAAGATCCGGTCGACCAGCAACTCGCTGCCAGAGACTTCGAGCACCGTGCCGGTGACGTATGGGTTGGTCATGAGGAACACGGCCGCATGCCCGACGTCGGCCGCGGTTCCGGGCCGCCTGGTCGGAAAGTTGGCGCCGACCCGCCCGGGCACCGGTGCCCCGGTAAGAAAGGTGGAACGGCTCAGGCCAGATGACGTGGTCAAGCATGCGTCGGCGCTCCGTCTTGGAGACGCCGGGAAGACAGTCGAAAAACACCTCTAACCTCGCCCTCCTGCGAGATCGACAAACACCAACGCCTGGCGCCATCCCGCCGGGCTCGTCGCCATCGCCTGGCGGAACGTGTCGGCTAGCGCTTCTGCCATCCACGCCGCTTCGAGCCCACCCAGATCCACCGTACCCAGTCCGATCTCCGATGCCAGCCCGGCAGCCACGGCTTTCGCTTCTGCGTCGTCGCCGGCGAGGAACACCTGTGCCCCCGACGCCCGCAGCCGCTCCGGATCCTCCTTCAGCAACTGCATCACCACGGTGTTGAACGCCTTGACTACGCGCGCCCGCGGCGCCGCCGCCTGGAGCTGCTCGGCGAGGCTGGGTCCTTGGGGACGCGGCGAAGCGTAGTTGCCGCCGGGGCCGGGGCCGCGGTTGTTCGGATCGAGCACGACCTTGCCCGCGAGCCCGTCCGGGTCGGCGGGCGGCACGCCGCGCGGTGTCCACAGCACGACCTCTCCGAACCCGGCGGCCTCGTCCTGCGTCGTCGCGGACGCACCCGCGAGCCCCGCCGCCGCCTCTGCCGCTCGCGCCGGGTCGCGCGAGCCGAAGGCAACCTCGTGGCCCGCGCGCGCCCAAAGAGTTCCCAGGGTACGTCCTACCGGCCCGACACCCACGATCCCGATGCGCATCGCTGTCCTCCTGTCCTGTTGACCCGCTGAAGCTGGTGTTGCTGGGCGGTATAGGGCAGGACAGGCAGTGTTGCGGCAGAAACAACCAGATGTATCGATTGCACCATGGACATGTTGCGCGCCGCCGTTGTCGTTCTCCGCGTCGCCGAGGCTGGATCCTTCGCCACGGCCGCACGCCTGCTAGGCGTGACCCCGGCCGCCGTCGCCCGCCTCGTCGGCCGCTTCGAGGCCGTTCACGGCGTGCGGCTGTTCCGCCGCACGACCCGCACGCTGTCCCTCACG
>JBPBQE010000274.1:0-2626 GCA_050954595.1 Janthinobacterium lividum
AGCTCTCGGTCGTATCGCCAACGCAATTACGCCGCCGGAGTGCGTCAATTACATCCGACACTGCGGATATCAACAGTCAGCCTGAAAACGCTCTAATGATCTTCGGCCGTAGGTGTAATGTCCAATCTAGCAAACACGGAGAATGATCATGCAGCCGATATCGATCTGGCGCGCGTTGACCCGGGTGCCACGGGCTACGGCCATGGCGGCATTGCTGGCGTCGGCGCTGGCCTTGCCTGCCCGCGCCGACACCTCGGAGGGCCTACAGGAGTTCCGCAATGGGCGGTTCTCCGAAGCCGTGGGCGCTTGGCGTTCGGCTGCCGAGGCGGGAGATGCCGCGGCGGCGCTGTATCTCGGCGTGCTGTATGACACCGGATTTGGCGTGGCCCAAAATCCGGCGCAGGCGCTGGCATGGTATCGGCGTGGCGGCGAGCACGGCAACGTGACCGCCATGTTCAACGCAGCGGTCATGCTCGACGCCGGGCGCGGCACGGCGGCGGACCCGGCAGGCGCGATCGATTGGTACGAGAAAGCGACGCGGGCCGGATCCGGGCGGGCAGATTACAATTTGGGGCTGATCTACGAGAACGGCATCGGCGTCCCTGTGGACCGGCAACGTGCGATCCGGTTCTATCGCGAGGCAGTCGGGCACGGCGTCTCCGAAGGGCGGGCGCATCTGACGCGGCTCGGGGTGTCCTATGCCGGCACGGTCGGCGTGCCCAAGGCTGACCCGGCGATGACCAGCTTTCAGCAGGCACAACGGGCGCTACTGTCGCGCGGCCCGGATGCGGACGCCACGGCCGCCACGCTGTTCCGCAAGTCCGCCGAGGGCGGCAACGCGCTGGCGGCGTATAATTTGGGCTATTGCTACGAACACGGCATTGGCGTGCCGTCGAACATCGAGCAAGCGGCGGGCTGGTATCGTCGCAGCGCGAGCACGGCGAGCCAGCCAGCGTTACGGGAGATGGCGACGAGCAGCGAGCAAAGCCTACAAACGTCCAAGCACGTTCAGCGCTGAACCCGGCCCCAACCCCCGATCGGCGCGGGGAACACGACAACGGCGCCGGGCTTGAAGGGAGCGGGATTGACGGCGAGCACGGCGGCGAAAGGCGGCGCGTGCCGGTCGCGGT
Source organism: Janthinobacterium lividum (assembly GCA_050954595.1). Lineage (GTDB taxonomy): Bacteria > Pseudomonadota > Alphaproteobacteria > Acetobacterales > Acetobacteraceae > JAVVHH01. Next base: position 1,131 of record JBPBQE010000274.1, read on the forward strand.
AGATGTCGGCATAAAGCCGCTCGAGGGTGTCGCCGCGCTGGGCGACCAGGATCAGGCCGGTGGCCGCTGGCCGCAAGACAGCTGGGATCGGCGCCACCACGCCCGACGAGATCACCGGGACCAGGGTCGGCGGCGGGATGGCAGCGACCGCGATTGGGGCCGTCGCTGCGGTGGCGGGAGCAGCGGTCCGTGGTGCGGCGGCTTGCGTGGAGGCGGTTGCGAGCGAAGGAGCCGATAACCGGGTGGCAAGCGTCGGCGGTACCTCCGCAACGGCAATCGGGGCGGGAATGCTGGCAGCCTGAAGCGGTGGAAGAGCAGGGGCGGCGTCGATGGCCGTTGCAGCGTCGAGCGGCACGGGGGTCGGCACCGTCGGTTCAGGCGGTGCACGCTCGGCGGTGACGATAGGCGACGTGGACGCTACCGTGTCGGGCGCTGCGATCTGTGCCGATTGCAGCGGCGGTTGCGACAGGGCTGGCATCGATGGGGCATCGCGCCGCGAGCCCGACACGACGATCGCGGCGACCACGGAGGCGGCGAGGGCACTGCCGACCAGGGCGCGTCGGTACGTAGTGCGCCTGCTCGGCTTTCCAGCGCTCGGGGGAACGATGACCGGAGCGGGTGCGGGGATGGCTGGCGACGGGCGCGGCGCGGCAGGCGGGACCAGATGGAGGATCGCCGCCGGGCCGGGAGGCGCTGGGATCCGGGGCGCGACCGAAAGCGGCGCGGAAGTCTCCGTCATCGGATCGGGCATCGACGTGCCGAGACGGAACGCCGCGACTTGATCGATCAAGTCGCCGGTAAGGTAAAGGTTGCCGCCATCGTTGCGGGCCAGCGCCGCGGCGGCGGTGAGCAGTTGTGCGATCAAACGCACGGCGCCGCCGCTGTGTTCGGCCAGGCGCGACAGTCCATGGGGATCGAGGATGGCCGACGACAACCCTGCCTGGTGCAGCCAGTCGGTCACGAACAGGTCGATCTCGTCATCTGTCAGCAGGCGGAGGTGGATCTGCACCGGCACCGGGTCATCGTCGTCCGGCGGCGCCGCGAAGGGTTCTACGTCGGCAAGCACCACGACGCCGCGATCCTGGCTGACCAACTCGGCCCGTGTCCCGTCCGGCATGTAACTGGCTTCATCGACGAGCACCGCGACACCATCCCCGAGCGGGATCGGCAAGTCGCCGCGGAGCAACGCTACCGTGGGGAAGCCATGCTCGCCCAACGACGTCGCGAGCTCCCGCAGCAACCACGTCTTGCCAGAGCCGGGCTCCCCAGTGAGGAAAACTGTGACCGGCCCCTCGGCCGCCAGATCAAGCACGGCATTTCGCGCTTTCTCCCAGGCGGGATGCTGGACCACAACGGCACCGTGTCGCTGTGCGGCTGGCCATGAAAGCGGGCGGGGCAGTTCGGTCATGACCGACACTGATACCAGATACGGGGTGGCGACTTAAACCGGGCCATGTCTCATAACCTGGCACAGTGTCGCGAGTGGCGGATGGGGT
>JBPBQE010000083.1:0-2617 GCA_050954595.1 Janthinobacterium lividum
GCGCTGACCCTGCTGTGCACGGCGGGAATGGTCGTTCTGATGATCGTGGCGCTCGGCGCCGTTATCGTGGTTCCGGCGGTGCTCGCCTTTGTCGGCCTCGGCACGTTGTTCGATCAGGTGCTGGTCTTGGCGCGGTGGCCGCTCCTGCTGGTCGGGATCGCGGGCATGCTGGCCGTGGTATTCCGCTTCGGCCCCTGCCGCACCAAAGTCGTCTGGCGTTGGATCAGCTGGGGCAGCGGCTTCGCCTCGGTGATGTGGTTGATCGTGTCGTTCGCATTCTCGTACTACGTCTCGAACTTCGGTAACTACAACAAGACTTATGGCTCTCTCGGGGCCGTCGTCGGGTTCATGACCTGGATCTGGATCTCCAGCACGGTGATCCTGATCGGCGCACAACTCGATGCGGAGTTGGTCAAGAGCACGGTCGGCAAGCAGCGCTCCCGACGGTCTGAGGACGAGGCTCCGGTCGTGCTCGCGGCGTCATAATTCCGCTTCGACATGGCCGCGATGGCGCAGGAGCCCGGTGGTGCCTGATGCCATCATGATGGCCCCGCAGCAGAGAATGAACGTCGAGGCCGCCACCGTGTGGAGCAGGCTCGGTGCCACTAGCATGGCGACCAGCGCACCGCCGCTGCTGGTCGCGATATAGGCCCTCACGCCGGCGGCCAGATCGCACGCGGGGAGCCGCATCTAGCGCAGCACGGCAAACGGAATATCTTTCATCGGCCCGCCAATCGCGGCGATCCCGGCAGCGCCTGCCAGCCCGGGCAGACGCCATTCCGCCGGTAAGCTGGTACCAGTATGATCAGTGCCGTGCCGAGCCCGGTGACCGCGTAGAGTTGATCGCCGACTGCCGACAGCGACAAACCAGCCCAGAGCAGCGCCACCTCCCGCGTGCGCAGCGGTCAGAGCAGGCGCATGTTAGGCTGGAAGCAGGCGAAAAATGGTCGTGGTGCGAGTGGTCCGATCCTCGAGTTCGAGGGTGGTCGGAACGTCGTAGGTGGCGAGCTTCACCATGCCGTCGGTCGGCATATAGGCCCGGCCGGGGTCGGCGATCCACACCTCGGCGGTGCGAGCGAGCCCGCGCAGCCAGGGCATGATGTGCTGCGTCATGGGCGCCTCGTAGCAGACGTCGCCACACAGGATGAGGTCCCACCGACCCGGCACGCCGACGACATCGCCGGTATGGGTCGTGATCTCGACCCCGTTGAGGAAGGCGTTGGCGTTTGTCGCCGCGGTGGCGAGCGGATCGAGTTCCGCTGTCTCGGCCATGGCACCTGCCATGACGCACGCGATTGCTGCCAATCCGCCGCCGGCAGCGAAGTCGAGCACGCGGCGGCCCCGGACCAGCGCGGGATCGTCGAGGATGCGCCGGGCGAGGGCCTGGGCGCCGGGCCAGGCAAAGGCCCAGAACGGCGGCGCGACGCCCTCGCGCTCGAGCCAAGTCTCGGTCGCCTGCCAGATCGGCGTGATCTCGGTGGCGAGGTGAAGCCGGATTTCGGGCACCATCGGAGCAGTGGCGATGGCGGTGTGGCTGGCGACAAAGGCTTCGGGTGTCACGTCCAGAGTGCGCCGACGAGAATGGCCAGGCCGATGAGCAAGCCGGTTTTACGGTTCAGTTTGAAGCGAACGAGGCAACCGGCCGAGTCGTCGACATCGAGGGTGACGGCCTGCCAGGCCAGTAGCGCCGCGGGCAGCAGCAGGGCGGCGTAGAAGGACCCACCCAATCCGGCCAGCGCACCGGCCAAGGCGATGAACGCCACGGTCGCTGTGTAGCAGACGGCCAGGAATGGTTTGGTGGTGGCCGCGAACAATCGCGCCGTGCTGCGGACGCCGATCAACGCGTCGTCCTCGCGGTCCTGGTGCGCATAGATCGTGTCGTAGCCCAGGATCCAGCAGAAGGCGGCGGCATACAGTGCGGCGGCGGTCCAATCGAGCCGGCCAGTTGCTGCAGCGAAGCCCATCGGTGCAGCCCAAGAAAAGGTGATCCCCAGGATCGCCTGGGGCCACCAAGTCACGCGCTTGGCGAGCGGATACAGCACCACCAGCAGCAGCGACGCGACCCCGAGCAGTTGCGCCAGCCGGTCCAGCTGCAGCAGGATCGTCAGCCCAATCGCCAGCAGGATCGCGAGGAATATCGAGGCCTCGCGCATCCGCAACGCGCCGCTGGCGAGGGGCCGCGTGGCCGTGCGTGTGACCAGCCGGTCCATGTCGCGGTCCCACATGTCGTTCACGACGCAGCCGGCCCCCCGCATCACGAGCGCACCGACCCCGAACAGGAACAACAGCCACAGCGTCGGCCACAGCGGCTGGCGCGCCAGCAGGATGGACCACAGGCCCGGGAGAAAGAGCAGCCACGCGCCGATCGGCCGGTCGGCGCGGGCCAGTACGGCATAGGCGCGGGCCTTGGGCGGCAGCCGCGCAACCCAGCCCGAAGTGGGGATATCGGTCCAGCTCGTCACGTCTTTGGCTATAGGCTCCCCATTGCTTGGCGGCCACCCTGCCTTGACGCGAGTAGTTGCTAAAGTGTTGTGTCCGCCTGCCGGCCGGGTTGGCGAAGCACGACCGGGCCTCCTTTTCATCCAACTGAGGAAACCACCGCCCCGATGTCCAATCC
>JBPBQE010000184.1:0-2594 GCA_050954595.1 Janthinobacterium lividum
AGCCGCGACCGCTTCGGAGCACTTGGCTGGTCGGGCACCGGCGCGTGCGACACGACCACCACCGACGGCTGCAGGATCGCGGTCCGGCCGGCCAACTCCTTCTGCCGCGTGAGAAACGTTTCGTAGACGGTCCGCGCGCTCGCGGCTTCTTGCTCGAGCGTCCCGTAGTGCGCAACCGGGCCCGCTTCCTGTCCAGCGTTACCCTTTAGCGTCCTTAGACCACCTTCGAGCTGTGCCACCTCCGCACGTGCGGAGATTGCACGGTCCATAACTGCGCCCAGTGCCCGCCCAATGGCGGCGTCGAGCGACGAGCGGGCACTTGCCACTTGGCCGTCCAGCGCGCGTAGCTCGGGATGGCGGGGACCTAACTGCCCGGCCACCTGCGCCCGCGCCGCCTCGATCGTCGCAAGTTGCCCCGCCAAGGCCGCCACCTCGGGATCGGTTGCCGTTGCTGCGTTGCTCCCGTGTCGCGCCGACTGCAGCGCAGCCTCCTGCGCCTCGGCCGCCGCAAGTCGCGCCTGCGCCTCCAGCAGGCTCGAGGAGCCCTGCTGCACCTCCGCCTCCGATAGGCCTTGTCCAGTGCCGCCGGTGACGGCCTCTGCAGCGGTTATTTGGTGCGAGACCCGATAGGCATTCGCCGCTTGGACGGCGCCGAGCCACCTCTCACGTAGCTCCGACGTGCGTCGGTCGAGCCATGCTGCTGTATGGTCCATGTCGTCAGACGCGCGAGACAGCGCCAGCGATTGCTCCGCCACCACGAGCGCGTTTGCTGCCTGAGCCGCCAGCTTTGGATCACGGTCCACGACAATCACGTCGAGCACGCGAGAGTGCGGTTCCTGCACCACGGTGAGGTGAGCGAGGAAATCGTCGACCCGCTGATCGAGCGTCGGAACGGCAGCATTCCGTCCGCATCCAAAGCCGAGGTGGTCACACGCAAATTGCGATACCCGCGACGGCCTGGACGGCGCGAGGCCAAGGTTCAGCGACTCGACTATTGCGGAAGCCACATCGCGCGACGTCAGCATCGCGGCCTCAGTCACCGTGCGCGCATCGTTGTCCTGTGCCGACATTCCAGTCTGACCCGCCTGCAATGGGTCGGCCTCCTGCGGTGGCACCATCACCACCGTCGTCGCGCTATAGGTCTTGGGAAGCGTCGCGACGATCGCGCTTCCGATTATCATTACGCAGGAGGCTATAAACACGAACAGCAGCTTATGCCGCGACAGGACGCGCCACAGTTCGGTGATCGGCGAGGGTGCCGTCTCGTTGATCGTTACCATCCGGTCCACCGTCGCCCCGCTCATCTTGAGTCCACCGCCCTTTGACGTCGCGGGGACGCCCGCTTAAGCGCCCTGCGCAGTCCCTCAAGTAGCACCAATGCCCCGAACGGCGGCAGTCCCAACAGGTAGCGTCGCCACAGTCGCTGCGGCTCGCGGAAAAGCCGCAGCGCCCACTCCAAGCCCAGGTCAGCGACCCAGATCGGCGGCCGTCGGACATCTCCCGCCACATGGTCCACGAGCGCGCCACCGGCGATCGCTACCCACGGGCAAATTAACTGCCAATGGTCGGCGAGCCAACGCTCCTGAAGTGGCATCCCCATGTTCACGAGCAACACGTCAGGCGACGCACGGTTGATCCGCTCGATCAAACGAGAGTTGTCCTCGGAACCGGTAGCGTGGTTAAAAAAACCGTGTTGCGTTCCGGCGGTCCGCAGCCCGTGCCGCTGCGCGAAATTCGCCGCCGCGCGTTCCACCACGCCCGGAGCGCCACCGAGCCAAAACACCGACGCCCCCGTGGGCAGCTGTCGGGCAAATGCGTCGATCCATTCCGGTGGAGAGGTGCGGTAAGGCCGGTGTCCTGTCAACAGCCAGATGCCCAACTGCACCCCTGCTCCGTCGCAGAACGTGATATCGGCCGAATTTAATCCCGAGACGAGCCAGCTATGCCGCCGAGCCAACATTGTCATATGTGCGTTGACATTCAGCACTAGAACCCGTCTCCGCGACGCTACCGCAGACGCTGCCCGTTGGGCTATCTCCGCGCCGGAAATGTCGTGCAGCCGAATTCCAAGGAAATCGATCTCTTTCGGGTGCAGGTCGCCAATAACCTGTATCTGATCAGTAGGCATGCTTGCTAAAGACCTCCCGCCAGAGTGTGAGCAGCAGGATCTGGATATTCAGCATCAGACTCCAGCGCTGCATGTATTCAAAAGTGAGTTTGACCCTCGGGCGAAGCTTTTCGATCGTTTCAAGCTGTACGCGCAGAACGTTAACCTGCGCCCAGTCTTTAATTCCTGACCTGAGTTGATACCAGGTGATGTATATTACCGGTGCACCATCAGAAGTTTGCGCGATGCCCTCTTGTTCAGGCATGCGACCGCTGTCCGACCGAAGAGATTTCGCCATGTATTATGTTGAACAGCTGCGGTAGCTCACCGAGGCGGAATCTCCGCAGCCAGCGTCCCACCCGCCTTACCCAAGGATCGCCCACCTCGGTCTGCCGGTCTGTCATTACATTACTCTGTTTGAACCATATTATGCGCAGCTTCAGGATTTCAAACCGGCAGCCGTGCAGCCCGATCCACGGTTGTTGAA
>JBPBQE010000174.1:0-2592 GCA_050954595.1 Janthinobacterium lividum
CCGCAGCGGCTCTTCGAGGCCGGGGCGACGATCGGCGACCGCAACTGGGGGTTCTTGCCGCAGCACCACATGGTCGATCTCATCGATCCCATGCGTCTTGTGGATCTGACCGAGCCACAGGCAGTGCACTACTGCGGATGGTGGTGTTTCGGCGCTCCCCTGCGCCTGGTGCGCGAGGTCGGGCTGCCGCTGCCTTGCTTCATACGCGGCGACGACCTGGAATACGGGTTGCGGTTGCATGGCCGGGGCATCCCGAACGTGCCGATGCCTGGTATCGCGGTGTGGCACGAGCCATTCTACCTGAGGATCGGCGGCTGGCAGCTTTACTATGAGACGCGGAACATGCTGGTGGCCGGCGCGCTGCACCTCGACTTTGCGCCGCACCGCGTTGCCGCGCGTATGGCAAAGCACCTACTGCTGCATTTACTCACATTCCGTTATTACAGCGCAGCCCTTGTAATACGGGGCATCGAGGATTTCCTGACCGGCCCAGCTATTCTAGACGGCGACCCGGCGGTGCTGCATGCGACGCTCGCCCCTCTACGCGCAGCCTATCCGCAAAACACCACGCCTTGCTACACCGTCCTGCCACGGGCCGAAATCCCGCCGCTGCCGCGGGGGCAGAACGGATATCGCGCTCGGTTCATACTGGCGCTGCTGCGAAACTGGTTCGTGCCGGCCCGCGAAGTTAAGGCCCGGCGCATGCCGCACCACCTGTTCGGGTGGGTGACGGCTTTCTCGCACGACCACCTGGCGCTGGATACTGGCTGGGACACAGCGCAACCAACCGTTCGACGTTGCCGAACGACGTTCCGCGCTCTCGCTCGGCGGGGCTTTCGAGCTATTATGATGCTGTATCGCCGCGCACCAGCTTTGCAGGCCGTGTGGCGCGGCGCGGCACCGCGTTTGATTTCAGAGACCAACTGGCGAGCTTATCTTCGCCTGCCACCACGAACGGGAAGTGTGTAGCTGCTACACAGAGTGGAATGGCGCTCCGCTCACCATCGACTAATCGCGACACCCGTTTGAGCCACAATGCGGAAGTTGGGCTGCCCGATGATGGGCAGCCCGGCGCGCCATCAGAATACAGTGCGGACTGCCGGCTTGCGGTCCCAGATACGGCCTTTGCCGGCGATAGCCAAGAATGACGACGTGCCATCACCGCGGCCGACTGGGGTGAACTGCTTGCCTCGAAGCTGGTTATGTTGGGCGAAGAACCCCTCGACCTCCTTCAGGAGGTGGGGCGGAAGATCCTCGATCGACGTGATGTGCTCATGAGTGTGGGCGTGGGTCGCAGCGGCAACAAGCCGGTCGTTGCGGACACGTTCGCCGTCGCACTCCTGCTGCTCGGCTTCGATCACACCCAGGAAGCGCACCGTCAGCACGCAACCCATCTGGACAGGCGCGTCCAGTAAGATCAGCACGTCGAGCGGGTCGCCGTCGTTACCCAGGGTCGATGGGACGAAGCCGAAATCATAGGGGAAGGACATGCCGTCCGACAGCACGCCCCGAGCCGGAAAGCCCCGAGCGCCTGGTCGTAGCTGTACTGGCACCGTCAACTTGGTACCGGTTAGCTTGCGAGGTGGGATCTTGTCGAAGTAGGCGGGCGGGATGACGACAACTGCCCGCCCGAATTACGCCGGATATCGCTTCCCGCCTGAGATCATCAGCTACGCGGTCTGGCTCTACTTCCGCTTTCCGTTGAGCTTGCGGATGGTGGATGAGTTGCTGGCCTCGCGCGGCATCATCGTCAGCCATGAGACCGTGCGCCAGTGGGCACTGAAGTTTGGGCAGATGTTTGCCAACCAAATCCGCCGCAGGCTGCCGGACACTGGCGAGAAGTGGCACCTCGACGAGGTGGTGCTGACGATCGCGGGCGTGAAGCATTGGCTCTGGCGCGCGGTGGACCAAAATGGAATAGTGCTGGATATCTTGGTGCAGAGCCGGCGCGATACGCGGGCCGCCAAACGCTTGCTTCGTAAGCTGATGAAGCGGCAACGCCGGACGCCTCGGGTCATGATCACGGACAAATTGGCGAGCTACGGCGCGGCCAAGCGTGAGGTGATGCCCTCGGTCGAACATCGGAAGCACAAAGGGCTGAACAACAGGGCGGAGAACTCGCACCAGCCCACGCGACGACGAGAGCGACAGATGAAGCGGTTCAAGTCAGTCCGCCAGGCGCAGCGTTTCCTTTCCGCGCACGACGGGATCAGCAACCTCTTCCACCTCCGCCGCCACCATGTTCCAGCCGCTAAATACCGAGCCGCCCGAATCGAGGCCTTTCGAGTTTGGGCCGAGGTGACCGGTGTCGCCGCTGCGGCGTAACCGCAGGCCGCCGTCCCTGTCGAGCATCACCGCGACCTCGATCCAACAAGTTGACGGTGCCAGCGATTGATAGCAATGAGCGGACCTCTTCCGGCTGTTGGCTTCGGCGTCCGCGCGCAGTTTAGCGCAGAGCCGCTACACCGTTGCGGAGTTGAGGCCGGATCGCAAGGACGTCGCAACCATACGGCAGGTTAGGCACATCAATGGCCCAACAATGCCGTATGGCTTGCGCCGGCGAGCTATGCCGGAGATTGGGTGACGCGGTGA
>JBPBQE010000394.1:0-2565 GCA_050954595.1 Janthinobacterium lividum
CTAGCTCTCCCGTCGATCGGGCGGGCAGCAGGGGCCTCGACGCTGAAATTCATTCCGCAGATCGACCTGGCGTTTCTCGACCCGCACTGGACGACGGCAAACGTTACCCGCGGCCATGGCTACCTGGTGTTCGACACGCTGTATGGGCAGGACGGGACGTTCACCTCGTCGCCGCAGATGCTCGAGGGGCACGTCGTCGAGAACGACGGCAAGCTGTGGAAGCTGACGCTGCGGCCGGGTCTGATGTGGCATGACGGGGAGCGGGTGACTGCGCGGGATTGCGTGGCCAGCATCAAGCGATGGGCGGCGCGGGATGCGTTTGGTTCAGCGCTGATGGCGGTGACCGACGAGCTGTCGGCGCCGGACGACCGCACCATCCAGTTCAAGCTGAACAAGCCCTTTCCGCTGCTGCCGCAGGCGCTGGGCAAGCCGACCACGCCGAACCCGGTGATGATGCCGGAGCGCCTCGCCAAGACCGACCCGTTCACGCAAATCACCGAGATGGTCGGCAGTGGGCCGTATCGGTTCGTGGCCAACGAGCGGGTGCCGGGGGCGCGTAACGTCTATCAGAAATTCGACAAGTATCAGCCCCGCCAGGGCGGCACACCGACATGGACCGCGGGTCCGAAGGTCGCGTATTTCGACCGGGTCGAGTGGACCACGATGCCGGACGACAGCACCAAGGTGGCGTCGATGCAGTCCGGCGAGCAGGATTGGTGGGAGAACCCGACGGCGGATCTGCTGCCGCTGCTGGCCAAGGCGCGCGGCGTGAAGGTCGTGACCACCAACCCGACCGGCAACGTCACCATGATGCGGCCGAACCATTTGCAGCCGCCGTTCGACAATCCGAAGATCCTGCAGGCGCTGCTGTATGCCATCGATCAGCAAGCCTGCATGCAAGCGGTCGTCGGCACCGATCCGGCGATGTATACCACGCCGCACGGCGTGTTCTGCCCCAACACCCCGATGGCCAGCACCGCCGGGCTCGAACCGCTGACGGGAGCGCGCGACTACGCCAAAGCCGAGGCGATGATGAAGGCGGCCGGCTACGCGGGCGAGAAGGTTACCATGCTGGTCGCCACCGACTACGCCCAGTTCAAGGCTATTGCCGACGTCATCGCCGACGGCATGACGCAGGCCGGCATGAACGTGGACTACGTCGCCACCGATTGGGGCACCATGCTGCAGCGGCGCAACAACCGCGGCCCGGTGGCGCAAGGCGGCTGGAACTGCTTCTTCACTGGCTGGGAGGGCGAGGATCACCTCAACCCGTCCAACCATTATGCCATGCGCGGCAACGGCAACGAGCCGGCGGGGTGGCCCGGCTGGTGCGTCAGCCCCAAACTCGAGGCGTTGCGCAACGCCTGGTTCGAGGCGCCCGACGAGACCGCCCAAAAGCAGGTCTGCATCGATTTGCAACGCCAGGCGATGCTCGACGTGCCGAGCATTCCGCTGGGTCAGTTCCAGACGCCGACGGCCTACAACACCCGCATCACCGGCGTGCTGCCTGGGTTCGCGACGTTCTGGAACGTGCGGCCTTCGTGATGGTGGGCTTTAGCCCACCTCGCGCACCCCACACCACTTGGCGACGAAGCAGGCGATCGCGAGCGTGACCTGCTGCAGCGTGGGCAAATGCGCGGCTTCGTCGAAGCCGTGCACGTTGATGCCGCGGGGGCCGTAACAGAGCGCGGGCATGTGGTGATAGAGGCCGTAAAAGCGGGTGTCGTTGACCGCGGTGGAGCGGCGCTCCTCCATCGGGGCGCCGAATACGGCCTGGTGCGCTTCGGCGAGGACGCGTTCGGCGTCGCTGCCGGGGTCGAGCACGTAGCCGTCGGCTTGGAAGCCATTCCAGATGATGTCGGGCGGGTTGTTCGCCATGAAGCCATCGGCCCGCGCGGCCTCGGCAACGCAGCGTTCGACACCCTGGCGCGCGTCCTCGAGCGTGCTGCCGGGAAGGAGGCCGATGCGGCAATCCACCTCGCACCAGGCGGGCGTGCTGCTCGCCCAGTCGCCACCGCGGATGACGCCCGGGTTGAATTTGAGCGGGTCGGGGATGCCGCCGAACCAGGGATCGCTCTTGGCAGTGGCATTCAGCGTCTCGGTATGGCGCTGCAGCGCCAGGACGAGCTGGTAGGCCGACATGATGGCGTTGCTGCCGGCCTGGGCGCGCGCGACATGGACCGGCACGCCGCGGACGCGCAGCCGGAACCACATCACGCCGACATGGGCGCGGGTGATGGTGGCGTCGGTCGGTTCGGGGATCAGCACGGCGTCGGCCCGGTAGCCGCGGGACAGGGTGGAGAGCGCGCCGTTGCCGGTGCACTCCTCCTCGGTCACGGTCTGCACATGAATGTCGGCAGTCAGCTCCAGCCCAGCGGCGCGGATGGCGTCAAGCGCGAACACCATCGCCGACACACCCTGCTTCATGTCGCCAGCGCCGCGGCCGTGCAGCCATTCGCCCTTGGCGTCGCCGCTGAATGGCGGGGTCGACCACAAGGCGGTCGGCCCGGTTGGCACCACGTCAACGTGGCCCTGGATGATGAGGCTGCGACCGCTGGGCGCGGT
>JBPBQE010000568.1:0-2561 GCA_050954595.1 Janthinobacterium lividum
GCGAGGATGGCCAGCTTCGATACTAATCCCTTTACGCCTGCCGAGCGCGACTTCATCCGCCGCGAGTTTTGCACGCATTTCAGCAGCTATCCCGCGCTTGCCGACGGTATCTTCCTTCGTACCTGGCGCGCCGGGCCGCAGAAGGGTCAGCCAAAGATTCCGAAGGCAATGGCCGGCCTCCTCGAGCGAAACCTCGTCTCGCTTCCGTCTGAATCGCAGTCCGGTTTTGGGAGGCGCGCCTATTTCACAGAAGCCGGCCTCGCCGCTCTTCGCGAGCTGCTTCAGGATCGGCGCAGCATGAACCCCCAACGCTTCGCGCACCTGCGCCAGGAACTCGGGTTGGATCCGGCCGCGACCGCGCTGGTGGAGTAGGGCGGTTATGACGCGTAGGAACGCGACGTCTGTCGCGGCGCCGATGGGCTCAGGATTACCAGCCCTTAAGCAGCTTGGTTGCTCGGGTCGGAGTCGTGGATGGTTTATGTAGATGGTGTATCACTCTGGCAAACAGATGTTTGCCAGAGTGATACACAGAATAAATGCCTAGAAAATCTGCCGGCAATATCTGATTGATCAAACACCTACTTCGCAGCGCCGCCGCTGATTCCGTCGACCGCCTCTGAATTGTTCTCGGCGACTGCCTCCAGCATTTCACGCCAGACGAGTGCTCCCAAAATCAGCTAGGCGATTTTTTCTCGACGTCGAAGCATGGCGATCCCGACAAGGCCGGCCGCAAGTAACGTCAGACTGGCTGGCTCTGGCACCGAGGAAGTGGCGACGTCGGCCGCGATCTGCGCGTAGCCCAGCGTGTTCGGATGCACGTTGCCAATCGGCAGTGTTCCGCCATACAGCCCGCCGACGTTCGACCCAGCCGGCAACGCAGCTTGATAGGTGTAAACGGCCTCGTTACCAACAAAGGAAGTCGCGTTGTCGACGTAAGCGGCTCCGTATTGGATCGCCAGCGACTGGATGATCGCGTTGAGCTGGGCGCCGTACATGTCGAAGATCGGAGCAGCAGGGCTGGCCGGATCGGCCGGGAACGGGTTGAAGTAGCCCAGCAGATACAGGCTCGCGCTCGGCGCCTGGTTACGAATATCGCTCAGCACCGCACTATAATTCGTTCTGTATGCGGCGAGTTCGGCCGGCACCAAGGCAAGTGCGGCGGCTTCCGCGGCCGGCGTGTTGGTGGCCGGAGCGAGTGCGGCGGTCTCGTTGAAGCCAAGTGTGATGCTGATCGCTGCAATTGTATTGCCGGCAGCATTCTGCGCGGCGACCGTGTTCGCGAACACGGTCGCCTGGGAGAGCGCAGTGCTGTTATTGTAGTTGAGGTTCTCGAACTGCAGTGGTGCGTCACCGCGACCAGCAACCGGCGGCGTACGGCCAGTGTTGGTGAAAAAGCTGGTGGCCGTCTCGCCGTCGATGGCCAGATTCACTACGTTCGGCGTCGTCCCGAGCCGGCTGGCCAGCGTGGCCGCGAACGGCGCGACATACCCCCTAATGCCATAGGACTGGACGTAGTTGAGATCGGTCTCGCCGAACGTGATGGAATCACCGAGGGCGATGTAGGTTGGCGACGCCCAGGCAGGGGCGGTAAGTGCAGCCGACGTGGCGACGATGACGGCTATCGACTTTGGTCCAAGCACGTTTCGTCTCCATTTTGGTGCCGGACCATGGCATCACCTTAGGAATTTCACACTATGACAATGCCGTCATATCGCATTCCTTGAACGTTCCGACAGCAAGTGGTCGCTGAACAGCGAATTAAAGTCGATCGGCGTGGCACACTGTCTGGTTGCTTCTTTCTGCTGTTCAACCAAGCTAGCTGCGGCACTTTCCACAGCCGATCCCACCCACGATCGGCGGTCTGCATCGATGGCGCTCGCGCCCGGCCTCCCGAGGACGTGAGCGATGTGCCCGGCTATGAGGATTTCCTCACGGTGATGTCCGATCCTGAAGAGCCAGTGCAGCGCGACATCAAACGCTGGTGCGGTGGGCACTTCGACCCGGAGTGGTTCGATTTGCCGAGGTCGTGTCCCAGCGCGTGGTGTAGGAGTGCCGGTTGCGGTTCTCCTGGGCGGGGCTGGTCCGCGCGTCAGCCTGCCAAGGGCGGCAGGCTGACGGTAGGAGTATCGCTTAACGGCGCGAGTGTCTCCAGGCTCATGTAGCGACGCTGGATCGACCACTCATCGTTCTGCTCGAGCAGCAGGGCACCGACGAGCCTTACGATGGCGGCTTCATTGGGGAATATGCCAACGGTGTTGGTGCGTCGCTTGATCTCGCCGTTGAGCCGCTCCAGCGGGTTGTTGGAGTGGATCTTGGCCCGGTGCGGGGTTGGAAACCCCATGTAGGCCAGCACGTCCACCTCGGCGTCATCCATCAGGGCAGCCAAGCGGGGCACCCGGGAACGGAGCTGGTCGGCGACGCTGCGCCACTGCTCTTTGGCTCGAGGCGCGTCAGCCTCAGCAAATGCGGTGCCGATCCAGGCAGAGACGATGCGGCGCTGGGTCTTACCCGCGTGCGCCATGGCATTGCGCATAAAATGCACGATCCGAACGCAATCGACG
>JBPBQE010000446.1:0-2553 GCA_050954595.1 Janthinobacterium lividum
GATGACGGGTTCGACCGTATGAAGCCCGGCGCGACGCTGTTCACCGTGATCCCAAATTGCCCGAGTTCATGCGCCAATTGCCGCGTGAGCCCGATCTCGCCAGCTTTGGCCGCCGCATAGGCCTGTATCCCCGTCAGGCTGACGCTGATCCCGGCCCCGCTGGAAATCGTGACGATCCGCCCCGCGCCTGCCGCCTTCATGCCGGGGATCACCGCCTGCGCCATCAGAAAAGCTCCGGTCAGGTTGACGTTCAGGATCGCCTGCCACTCAGCGGACGTCACCGCCTCTGCCGCCTGCCCAACCTGTCCGCACACGCCGCCTGCGCTGTGCACCAGGATGTCCACCGCGCCGATACCGTCCAGCGCCGTCGCGATCGAGGCTGCGTCCGTCACGTCCACTTCCGCCGTGCGAACCCGCTCGGCTGCGACCGCCGCCAGCCCCGCGACGTCCCGATCGACCGCAAGCACGTCGGCGCCGCAAGCTGCCAAGCCGGTCGCGATCGCCCGCCCGATACCCTGCGCCGCGCCCGTGACGAGTGCCGTACGGCCCGTGAGATCGATCTTCATCATGTTCCATCCATCAAGTGACAGGCTGCCGCATGCCCGTCCCGCACCAGCAGCGCGGGCGGTTCGGTCCGGCACCGGTCGAACACTTTGGGGCACCGCGGGTGAAACGGGCATCCCGGCACGGTGCGCATCGGGCTCGGCAACTCACCTTGCAGCGCGCTCTCCGTCGTTCGCCGCTGCGGCGTCAGCACCGGCGCGGCGCGCAATAACGCCTGTGTGTAAGGGTGCTGCGGCCGCTCGAACACCGCATCTGCCATGCCATGTTCCACGACGCGGCCGAGATACATCACCGCCACCTGGTGGGCGAGATGCCGCACCACCCGTAGATCGTGCGACACGAACAACATTGCCAACCCCAGCCGGCCCTGCATGTCGAGCAGCAGATTGAGGATTTGCGCCTGGATCGAGACATCGAGCGCTGACACGATCTCGTCCGCGATGAGCACTGCGGGCTCGACGGCCAGCGCCCGCGCGATCGCCAGGCGCTGCCGCTGCCCACCCGAGAACGCCCGCGGCAACCGGTCAGCCGCGTCCGCCGGCAAACCCACGAGTGCCAGCAATTCCGTGATGCGCCCCGCCACCGCCGCCTTCGGCACGATGCGATGCACCCGCAACACCTCGCCCAACATCTCGCCCGCAGTCATGCGCGGATTGAGAGACCCGTACGGATCCTGGAACACCATCTGAACCCGGCGGTTATACCGCCGCAGCGCCTCGCCCCGCAGCGCCCGCACGTCCTCGCCCTGATAGACGATCTGCCCGCCGTCGAGCGTGATCAGCCTGACCAGCGCACGCGCCAGCGTCGATTTGCCGCACCCGGATTCCCCGACCACCGCCAACGTCTCGCCGCGCACCAGCTGCACCGATACCCCGGCCAGTGCCCGGACCATCGGCTTGGGCCCTCGATGCCACAATCCGCCAAACCCCAGGCGTACCGGGTAGGCTCGCTCCAGATCGTCCGCCTGCAGCAGCACGCTCATGCCGCCTGCACCACATCGGCCCGAATGCACGCTGATAATCGCCCGGGCCCAACGCCGACGAGCGCCGGATCGACGGCGTGGCATGCGTCGATCGCGAAGGCGCAGCGTGGCGCAAACCGGCAGCCCGGCGGCAACGCCCTCGGGTCCGGCGGTGTCCCCGGAATGCCGCCCAGCCGCGAATGCGCCCGCGCCGCGCCCGGCAGCGACCGCAGCAACCCCAATGTATAGGCATGCGCCGGCCGCGCGAACACCGCCTCCACCGGCCCGGACTCCATCACCCGGCCCGCATACAGCACCACGACCCGGTCGCACGTCCCCGCCACCACGCCGAGATCGTGCGTCACGATCACGACGCTCATCGACAACTCGTCCTTTAACCTCAACATCAGCTTGAGGATCTGGTCTTGGATCGTCACGTCCAGCGCCGTCGTCGGCTCGTCCGCCAGCAGCAGCTTCGGTCCGCCCGCCAACGCCGCGGCGATCATCGCCCGCTGCCGCATGCCGCCCGAGAACTCGTGCGGGTAGTTGGACAGCCGCCGCCGCGCATCCGGGATCCCAACCTGGTCGAGCAGCGCGGCGGCCCGTGTCCGCGCCGCCGCGCCGCGCACCCCGGCATGCGTCGTGATCGACTCGGTGATCTGCAGCCCGATGGTCAGCACCGGGTTGAGCGCCGACATCGGCTCCTGAAACACCATGCCGATCTCGCCCCCGCGTATCGCACGCATCCGCGGTTCCGGCAGCCCAAGCAGGTCGTTTCCTTGCCAGCTCACCTCGCCGGTTGTTTGTGCCACCGGTGGCAGCAGGCGCAGGATCGCCCGCAGCGTCATACTCTTGCCCGATCCGGATTCACCCACGATCCCCAGCACCTCGCCCGCAGCCACGTCGAGATCGATGCCATCCACCGGCCGTGCGGCGCCGATCGCCACCTGCAGCCCGCGAACCCGCAGCAGACTCATGACCGCCGCCTCAGCCATCCGGCAAAACCATCCCCCAACAGGCTGAACCCG
>JBPBQE010000187.1:0-2536 GCA_050954595.1 Janthinobacterium lividum
GTTGTTTGCTATGATCAAGCTACCGCAATCATCAGGGCACACAATCTCATGTATACACTTGGAAACCATTTCTAATGAAACCTATTAAATCCGGGCGGGCATTTGGGCGTGGTTCAAAGCCGGGTGGCTCTTATTGGGTTTCGGGGTGGTGGCGTCGGGCTCGTGGCGCGGGGCTGAGGACGGCTGGCGCGAGGACGGGATCGGGAGTAGCTGACCGGCTCGTGCGAGGAGCTTGCGTCATGGCTGTATCCGACCTGGTCAACCTTCTGGGTCTGATGGACGATGCGAAGTGCTTTGCCTTCGTGCGCCAGCGCCGCTGGCCGGAGGGCGTCCGGTGCCCTGCCTGCAGCAACGATGCAGTGATCCGCGACGGTCACGACGACACACAGCCCTGCCGGCAGCGTTACCGGTGCAAGGCGTGTTCGGGTCGTTTCGACGACCTCACCGGCACAGTGCTGGCCGGGCACCACCAGCCGCTGCGGGTGTGGGTCTTGTGCCTCTACTTCATGGGCCTGAACCTCTCGAACCGGCAGATCGCCCTGGAGCTGGGCCTGGACGCTTCGGACGTGCAGGCCATGACGGAGCAGCTGCGCCGCGGGCTGGTCGCCAAGGCGCCGGCGGTGGAGCTGTCGGGCGAAGTTGAAATCGACGAGGTTTACGTCGTGGCCGGCCATAAAGGGCAGCCGAAGGAAGTGGCCAAAAGGGGCGGCTCGGACGGCGCCGCAAGCTGGCAGGCGCGCCGGGCCGCGGCACGTTGGAGAAGGACAAGCCACCCGTCCTTGGCCTGATCCAGCGCGGCGGCCAAGTGGTGCTGCACATGCTGGCCAACGTGAAGCAGGTCACGATCAAGCCGATCATCGAGGCCGCAGTCGCGAAGGATACCCTCGTCCACACCGACGAGTATAGCATCTACGCCCGACTGCCTGTTTGGGGCTACGGGCACAAGACGGTCTGCCACGCTCGAGGCGAGTATGCCCGCGACGAGGACGGGGACGGGGACGGCTTTTGCGAGGTCCACGTCAACACAATCGAAGGGTTCTGGTCGCTGCTGCGCTCCTGGCTACGCCCGCACCGGGGCATCTCGCAGGACAAACTACCGCTCTACCTTGGCTTCTTCCAGTTCGTACACAACGCGCGCCGGCGCGGCAAAGCCCTGCTCGGTGCCCTGCTCACCGG
Organism: Janthinobacterium lividum; assembly: GCA_050954595.1. Classification (GTDB taxonomy): domain Bacteria; phylum Pseudomonadota; class Alphaproteobacteria; order Acetobacterales; family Acetobacteraceae; genus JAVVHH01. The sequence goes on from JBPBQE010000187.1 coordinate 1,177, forward strand.
TTTGGTTGCCTGACAAACCCAGCACCACCCCGGAACCCAATAAGAGCCTGGCCAGATTGTGATCCTCGTTACATGCCTGTTTGTAAACCGGGTTTAAGCATTCCGCTGCTAGCTGCCCCAAAGGGGTCCTGAAACTGCGGAGGCTTGCGCCATGACCAACATTGCCATGCTGTTCGTCTGCCTGCTCGCCGGAATGGCGCTGCGCGTCACGAACCGGGTGCCGCCAAACGCCCATGCCGGGCTGAACGGGTTCATCATCCACATCGCCCTGCCTGCACTTATCCTGTGGCAGATGCACGGGGTCCGGCTGTCCCCCGGCCTGGCGCTGCCGATCCTGATGCCGTGGCTGTTATTCGCCATCAGCGCGGCGACGTTCCTGCTGGCCGCACGCCGCTTCGGGGTGCCAGCGCGCACAGCGGGGGCGCTCGTGCTGACGGCGGGACTGGCCAACACCTCGTTTGTCGGCCTGCCGATGATCGAGACCTTCTATGGCGCGCAAGGGTTGCCGACCGGCATCATCATAGACCAGCTCGGCACCTACCTCGTACTCAGCACGTTGGGCATCACGGTGGCCTGCGTGTGCGCGAACGAGGCTGCGTCGGGCCGGGCTATCCTGATGCGGATCGCCACCTTCCCGCCGCTGATCGCCCTGGTGCTGACGTTCGCGCTGTCCGGCCTCGAGTATCCCGCCTGGGTCTCGGGGATGCTGCACCGGCTCGGCGACACGCTGGCGCCGTTGGCGCTGGTATCGGTGGGGATGCAGCTACGGCTGGACCAGATATCCGGGCACCGTGCTGCACTGGGGTCGGGCCTGGCGTTCAAGCTGGTGCTGGCGCCGCTGGCGCTGCTGCTGCTGTATGCCGGGGTGCTGGGCCAGACGGGCGAAACGACGCGGATCACCATCTTCGAGGCAGCAATGGGGCCGATGATCGGCGGCTCCATCGTTGCGATCCAGTATGGGCTGAACCCGGCGCTGATCACGCAGATGGTCGGCATTGGCATTGTCCTGTCGTTCCTGACGCTGCCGGTGTGGTGGTGGGGGCTGGGGTTCGTCTGACTGAGGTGGCCCCACCTGTTCGGACAGGTTAGCGGCGAAGATAAGCTGGTCCCTGGTTGTGATTATGCCGCCGCCTTCAGGTCCGACGCTGCTGCCCGGGCATGCCCGGGCAGCAGCGTCGGCAACACTCCGCGGTATGCCTCATCCGGCGTCCGCCCAGCCAGTGCTGAATGAGGCCGGTGCGTGTTGTATGTGAACCGGCTCGCAACCATGACCCTGCCCAACTTTCTGCTTAGTGCGTTGAATAGAAATAGTAAAATGGACTTAGGGTGGGGTCACTACCGGCGCCGGTAGTGACCCCAC
>JBPBQE010000251.1:0-2534 GCA_050954595.1 Janthinobacterium lividum
GTGTATAACCCTGCCAAACAGGGTGTTATGATCTGAAACGTCAGTTTCAGGATGTTCCTCGGCCGCATCCAGTCAACTTGGGGGGCCGTTTGGCCCAAATTCAACTGCCTCCTGCATTTTTAAACGGACACTGAGGCTGAACACCTACTTCGGCATATCTTTTGATGTTGCCTCGATAGAGTTTAATAAAACATCGGCAGACTTGCCACTGTCCTCCGATCCATGCTCAATTGTGACGACTTGCGGGGTCATTCCCTGTCTGGCAATACAGTGTTGGCTAAGCAAGCCAGGTGGCACTTCCCATTTCACCATTGTGGTTTCGCTCACGTGGACTATCAGAGTCTGTGTAGGGCCTCCTTCCGGGCCACTAGCCGCACGCAGAGTGAGACATGTCCTAAGTTCCTCTCCAGCAACGGTCATCGGCGGGAGCATCAGGACAGCCCGTGCGCTGCCCATCCACGAACCTTCCACGGTTGGCAACGTCCAGCCTGTCCACAAGTAGGGCTGCAATCCTGACCCACTGGTTACAGCCCCAATAAACGGCGGGAGCGCTCTTAGGACGTCTGATCCCGGGTCTTGAAACAGGATGGGATGCGACCAGACCAGAATGTCGTAACCTTCCCAGGAAAGGGTCCTGTCCGGTAGTCCAAACGAACGGATTGCCAGCGCGCGACAAGCGGCACGATTTGCGCACAGATCAGGATCTGGAACGGCTACAAAAAAACGCGTCGGATCTGAGCCGGCATCACTAGGGAGGTACCAGCTATCAAACGTTTGACTCTGAGTTGGCTGAATCGGCAGCGTGCCGCCTAGTGCACTGACCGGCCGTATCGTGACGGCACCCGCCGTGCGCAGGCGGCTCGAGTTCGCGTCACTGCCCCAATAGCCTCCATAACCGTAATGCAGGTCATGAGCCTGGAGAAACGCGGTGAGACGATCCTGCCAGCCAGGTACCGATACCGATGCTTCCCGTATTGGGGTCCAGGGTACGCTCAGGCCGGCGACCACGAACAGCAGCCCCGCAATCCCGAGCGCCGCCGAGCTTAACCACCATCGCGCAGACAGCAAAGTCACGGCCATGAATAGTGGAAGGGTGAAATAGGAGTTCAGCACCAGCCGCGTGAGGCTAAAGTCTGTTGGCATGGCGGAAAGCCCGAAAGCGGTCAGGGTTGCCCCTGTGGAAAATAAGCACAACAAGGCCAGAAGACCTTCAGGCGCTTCAAGACGGCCTTGAAGGCGCCTGCAGCCGGCGACGCCGAGGACAAGCAGGAATGCCAGGAAGGACAAGGTTGCCACGCTGGGCCAGACTCGTTGGTCGCCAACAGACACGGGGATGACGCTGAACAGAACGCCAAGGCCATGCAGTGCCAGAAGCAGGTGCCAGGGTATGTCGCCCAGGCTGCCTCGGTCGAAGTGCAGTGGCGTCAGCGCGGGCAGCAACCCGAATGCATGACTGCCGGCAAGCCACGATGGAAGCGTCGAGACACCAACCCAGACGGACATCCGCCGAATACGTTTTCTTGCCAATACGATCCCGCAAGCCGCCATCAGCCCCAACGGGGCCAGGAACGCCGCTCTCCCCCATGGATCAGAGATCGTCGCCACCAGCAGCGCCGCCGCCGAAGCAAGCAGTAGCCCGGGCGAGCCGCCGCGCAGGCATGCAAGCACCGGTAGTAGTGCGAGCAGAGACCAGAACGTCGTGACATCATGGCTGGCGGGATGGGCAAGAAATCCCGCTCCCGTCAGGCTGATCGGACTTGCAAACAGCAACGTGCCGCTCAGAAGCAAAGCGCATACAGTACCAATCAATCGCCAGGCAAGCAGGCCAACAATCGCGCAGGACCCCACAAAAAACATCCAGCCTGTTGCGGCGGGCAGCCATGGACGATCGCCAAGCAAAAGCTGCAGCGGCAACTCGGGTAAGATAACTGAGAGTAGCCAGTTGTCCTGGGTGTAATGCCACTGGAATATCGCGGAGAAACCATGGCGCCGCACTGCTTCGTAAAGCAGTGCGGATGTAGCCATGTCGGCATCAGGATCTCGACCTAAACAAACGACAGCGCTGTGGACGAGGCCGAGGACCACTAGAGCAAGGCTGCTACCCAGAGCAGCGACTGACCTTGCTTCTAAAATCGCGGGCCGTATTCGGGTATGCGCCGTCATGCAGACACTCCGGTCAGGATATTTCGCCTGGATCGGCGCTCCTTTGCGTCATGTCATGTCTGATCCTCAATCCCTAGAGGGTCTCTCCATGCTTGGCATGTTGGACCCAGAGGGTGCCGTTTGAGGCTCTGACAGCTGCTTGCTCCAGAGGCGAGAGACATGCGGAGCGGAGCCGAGTTCCCTCGTCTACCTCCAGGCTGAAACGCTGGAGGGTCGCGCTTTGCCGTCTGGCGCAGAACGATTATAAGGATGAAGGATCATAGTCTGAGGCGGAAATGCTGGCTAAAGATGGCTTAGCTTTTTTTACGATATGCTCAAATAACTATGTGAGCATGGCCGGCATATTTGTGAACTCTGTTCTCGTTCATCAT
>JBPBQE010000006.1:0-2532 GCA_050954595.1 Janthinobacterium lividum
GCCGAGGACGCAGTCAGCATCGCCAACTGCCATCGCCTCCTGCGTGCCTATCACCGACCAGAATATCGTATCTCATAATCAAACAGGCTCTGAGACGCGCATTCCGCTCCTTCCCCGCCTTCCAGTGTTCCGTGAGGAGCTCGTACCTTTTGGCGTGCTTCTGCATTTGAGCCAGTTGGCCAGCGGCTTCTACAAGGCCCGTGTCGTCGGTCGTTAGGTCATTGGCGCCACGTGGCTGCCTCTTAAGTAGGCTAAGAAGGAATTCCGGAGTGATAATGCGTCTGTCGTCGGGCTTTCGACGCGCCCGGGTTCGGGCCTGCCCACCGTTGATGCTCACGACCGACCCCGCATTGACACCACATCCGCCCCAGCCTTCCCCGCCCCGCTCACCACCGCGCCCACCCGCTCCGTGGCCGCCCGCAGCGGATCATCCATGAGGTGCGCGTAGCGCTGCGTCGTGGCCGCTTGTGTGTGCCCCAGCAGCGCGCCGATGATCGGCAACGAAAGCCCGGAGCTGGCGAGGATCGAGGCGTAAGTGTGCCTCAAGTCGTGGATCCGAACCGTCGACTGCCACACCAGCACGGGCTTGCCCGCGGCATCCTTCACCGGCTTGCCGGCCTCCGTTGTCTTCTCCACCTGCATCGCCAGCCCAGCCTTGCGGCACACGGCCGCCCACACCCGCTTGATGTCGGTCACGGGCTGCCCCGGCCGGCCCGGGAACAGGAACACCGCACCCGGCTTGGCGGCCTCGTGCATCTCGCTCAGCAGGAGGAGGGCAGGGGCCGACAGCGGCACCCGGTGCGTCTTCTTCGTCTTGGTGTGTGCCGAGGGCTTCACCCACACGCCGGCCTGCATGTCGAACTCCGCCCACTTTGCCGCCAGCGTCTCGCCGCGCCGCGCGCCGGTCAGCATGAGCAGCCGGATCGCGTTGACGCTGGCCTTCTCAGGATGTGCCGTGAGGGCGTCGGCCAAGTGGCCGATCTCCGCGGGCGACAGGAACCGCTCGCGCCTCTCCTCCGGCGCCCGCTCGATGCCGCGCACCGGGTTGTCGCTGCGCATCTCCCACTTCACCGCCAGCGACAGCATCTTAGACAGGACGGCCACGGCCCGGTTCGCACGATAGGGCGCTGTCTTGGCAATCGAGCGATGTAGCTTCTCGACGTCCGAGTGCCGTAGCTCGGCCACGCGCATCATGCCGAGCTGCGGCCGGATGTAGAGGCGCAGGATGGACTGGTAGTCGGTGACGGTGCTCGCCCGCCGCTTGGCCAAGTGCTCGGCCTCGAAGCGGTCGGCGAGGGCGTTGACGGTGGGTGCGGCCCGGTCGGCGTGGCGGTCGCCCATGGGGTCGCCGCCCTGGTCGACGTCGCGCTTCAGCCCCTTGGCGTGCTCCCGGGCGGCCGGCACGCTCCAGTCCGGGAAGGAGCCGATCGTGATGCGCCGCTCGCGGCCCATAGCCCGGTAGTTGAGGATGAAGGCACGGGCGCCGGCCGAGGTAATACGCACCCCAAAGCCCTTCACCTCGTCATCGTAGGCGATCCGGTTACCGGTGGCTGGGGGCGTCATCCCCCGCACCACCTTGTCCGTGAGCCGTTCGGCCATGTCCGCGCCCGTGTCCGTGCTGTGTCCGCACATAGAGTCGTCCTTGCTGGCAGAGAGTGTCAACGAATGTCAGAGGATGGCCGCTAAAAACCGCGACCTGTCATACCTCTGGCACTCGGCCAGTGCGGACACGGGAGTTTCTTAGGGTAGAAAAACCTGTTTCGTAATCAGTAGGTCATCGGTTCAATTCCGAGCGTCGGCACCGGCTCCCAGTATATCAGGCGTCGCGCGCGTCCTTTAGTCCGGCCGGGACGAACGGGTTGCGGCGGGTCCAGTCGTTGCAGGTCAGGCCGGGCTCGCGGGCTCGCGCCTCGGCGAAGGACGCGGCGACGGCGTACTCGTGGTCGAGGAAGGCCACGTGGTAGGCGATCTGCGACGGGAGCATCGCCTCGGGGACCTGCACGGCGATGGACGCGGCGCGTGCGTGCTCGATGCGGCCGAAGCGCGACGTGCGCCCGCCCGGCGGCGGGGCGGCCGGCAGCCCGTCCAGGTCCTCGTGCCACGCGTCGAGGGGGCCGCGGGCGCTTCCGCCCGGGCCGGTCGGCAGGCTCCGGGCGGTTGCGGGCGCCTGGATGCTAGCCGGGCTTGGCGCGTCCTGCGCGGCGGCGGTCTCGGGCGTGCCGGGGCGGCCCGGCCGGGCCACGGTCCTGCCCGGCACGCGGAAGCTCAGCCGGCGCGGCCTCTCGTCGTCGCCTTTCGCGGACCAGTCCTTCCTGCCGGCCCCGGCCCGAAGGCGTGGCACGACGCCGAGGACGGGCTCGCCGTGGAACGTCTCATTATTCGGCACCATCGGCCTCCATTTGCGTATGGAGAGATTTGGCCACATCGGGCGACGAAAATCAAAACCATTTCCGCGTGCGGAACGGCGCACCGGCGGGAGCGTCCACGTGGTCGCACCTCGACGCGAAGACCCGGACGTCGTGCCCGTCGTCC
>JBPBQE010000455.1:0-2518 GCA_050954595.1 Janthinobacterium lividum
ACCGGCCCGGTTACGGTTACGTTGGCTCCGACCTTCATTTCGAGCAAAGGGTTCGGCGCGATCGGGAGCGCACCGATCCGCAAAACTCCATCTTGCTCTAGAAGAGGCCCTGAGACGGTGACTGGACCTGGCCCGCGATTGTCGACGCGCGTCGCTTCGATGATATCACCAGGCCTGCGCAGACCGCTGATCGAGACCCAATCCCCTACGCTCGGTCGCCCTCCAGACGTGTCAGGCATGATGGCGACACGCTGCCCTGCCACAAGCAAGCCATTGGCACTTACTTCGTCCACCGGCCCCGACACCGCGTAGAGGACGGTGACCCGGCGAGCCACCAGATTTTCTTCACGCCCGACCGCGTCGACAACGGCGAGTTGGCCGACCCGAAGGGCGGTTTGAGTCGCGGTCGCCTCGCCGATGATCACCGGCGTCTGCGACGGCAGTGCGACTTCCTGTCCTGCTAGGCAGATGCTGGCAAACCCAGTGATGACTGCGATGATCCCGGTTCCACCAATGCCGCGGTCGCTCAAAGCCGGTGCGCCGGTGCCTCCGATCCCGCGGTCGACCACGCGGTCGAGCAACGGCCCGCCATCGGGGCCGACGCGGCAGATGGCCGGGAACGCCGGGCTGCTGGAAGGAGGCGGCGAGATACAGGCGTTTAGTATACCGCCCACCGCGCACAACATCATCAAGGAGCGAGCCAGGCGAAGCTTAATCGTCAACGACCTCGTCCTCGACGTAAACGTAGACCCCCATGATCACTCGCCTACTCAGGCCGTCGGGTACATCAGCATCGGCGATCGCAAGCGCCTGTCGATTGACGGTCAGCACGGTCTGCTCGGCGGCCATCCGCGCGGCCTCCTCGAGGGTTGCGGCCGCGGCACGGCTCAGCCCATCGTAATGGACCGCGCGATCGATGAAGGGCGGTGCTGCTTCCAAGACGTTGGCGCTCGCTGCCGCGGCGTGATCGTGTAGGTTCCGAGCAAAGTAGAACAGCTTTGCCTCTTCCGACTTCGTCGGCAGAAAGGCTCGGGCTAGTAAGGTCACTACGTCGTTCGAATCGATCGACACGATCGCATGGGCGAGAAGATCGTCCAGTATGGAGCGTGGGTGCACGTCCTTGGTGACACCGGCCGCCAGCGTTTCGAAAGAGGGACGAAGGCCGGATCGCGGCAACGGTAGCGGGGCCCCGAACGCGTCGAGGTAAGCCGGTTCGCCAAGCCAACGGGCGATCAGACGGCTGTTGAGTGTCACGACAGCGGGTTCCGCGTCGTCGGTTGGCTCCAGCCGTTGGCGTCGCAACTCTTTGCGGTGGATGCCGGTCAAGAGAGAGATCCGGCTGTCCGAGCGTTCCTGCCCGTCGGCGTCCAGCACTTCTCCAGCAACCTGAACGAAGATGGTCCGCAGCACGTCCGCGAACACAGGAAACGTCACGCCGGACCGAACCAACAGACGTATGAGCGGCCTTGCGGCGTGTGCTGCTGCACGCAGGACCAAGGGCGGACTGGGGCGGGTAGAAGAAACGTTAATGGAAGCCTCCCGACTCCGCGTAGCATAAGTACGGGGGCGGAACACCTATTGGTTGGTCTCATTGCTGCCTGCAGTAAGGAGTTAGCCACAAGAAACTTCGCGCAACCTGGCTGGCATCTAGTCCCCGCCTCCAGAGCGCGCTCGCCAAAAATGGCAAAAGACTGCCGATCACTCGAGTTGCACTCTCACTTACACGGGCTTCATCATTTCGAGACCATGGTCGGACGAGCGAGCTCCGTTCTATTAAATCACCCTTGATCATTAACCAAACGTTACAAGAGTGCCAATATCTTCTAACCGAAACTCACTCAGTTGACGTGGGTAGATCACCCATATAACAGCTTTGAGGAAGTAGTTGTAGTCTGATTGGTAACTAATCGCCGAAGAGCGACACTGCCATCCGCAGTCTTATTATGGAGACTTAGGAGTCTATCATGAAGCATTCTCTGCAAGCGATCAGTTTCGGGACAATGCTTTGCGTTGTTACCGTGTCGCCCACTATTGCCGATGAAGCTGCCATACACAGCTCGCTGAGTTCCGTCAGGACCTCCAACACTGCCGCGGTCGTCAGCGCGGCCAATGCGTTCATTGCAACGCTTGATGCCACGCAGCTTGCAGAAACGGTTTACCCGTTCACCCTGACCTACGCCGAACATTGGTCGAATCTGCCAGGCTCGACCCGAAACGGGCCGACGCTCGGCCCTGCAACGACGACAACTGGCGTGACCGGCGCTGCGGCACCCACCGGGGGTGGGGCGGGAGGAACTCCTCCGACCGGGACACCGCCGGGCGGAATGGGAGTGGGTGGCATGGGAATGGGTGGCATGGGCATGGCCGGCGGTCCCGGCGGGACCACGACCGTCACCCTGCCCACCTTCACCATGACCGATACACAGCGAGCGGCGGCCCTCGCCCTCGCCCAGGCCGCCCTGAGCGACGTCGGCTATGCCACCGTCGCCCGCATCCGGGCCGCCGACGACGTGCTCGT
>JBPBQE010000505.1:0-2517 GCA_050954595.1 Janthinobacterium lividum
CCAGCAGCCCGCTGCCCCAGCCCTTCAACGCAGCCACGCGATCACGTCGGCGGCACTCTGGTCTGGCGGGAACACCGGGTAGAACACATGCGTCACCATGCCGACGTCGAGCACCAGGGTCAGCCGCTTCAGCAGCGTTATGCCTGCTACCTCGAAGGTCGGCAGCCGCAACGCATCTGTCAGCAGCAGGTCCGCATCGGACAGGAGCGGGAACGGCAGGTGCAGCCGTTCGCCAGCCTCGGCCTGGTAGGCGGTGTCCTGCGTCGACAACCCGAACAGATGGTCCACGCCAAGCCGCCGCAGCTCGTCCGCGTGATCGCGGAAGGCGCAGGATTGCGGCGTGCAGCCGCGGGCGCCTGGAATGCCATCCCATCCATCGGGGTTTGCAGCGTCGGGGCGGCCGGTTCGAGGATAGGCATAGACCACCGTACGGCCAGGCAAGACCGCCAGATCGACGGCTGTTCCGTCCGTTGCCGGAAGCAGGAGAGAGGGCAATCGCAAACCGGACAGGTGTCGCGCGCCGCCATCGTCCACGGGGTAGGGCAGGGCGGACCAATCAGGTGTCTCAAGGCTCATCGAGCCATGTCCTCGCGCTGCCGGGACGCCGCGGGCAGTCCGGAGCGCCGCCGGGCCCGGTCGAGGGCGGGGAGGAGGTCCCACGGTTTGCGGCGGGCCTCCTGCAACCCCTCGCCGCGCGACAGGCCGATGTCGGCCAGCATCCGTGTGTCCATCTCCGCCAGGGCGGCACGGGTGCGGACTACCAGCACAGCCCAGCGCAAGGCGTCAGACCAGGTGGGCCGTCTCAGCCAGGGATTGCCCGGTTGCGTTACCGACCAGAAGTAAGTGGCGTTATCGTGCTTCGTCATCTAAGTGAATAGCATGTCCGAAACCGTTACTCAACGCCTACGCAGCCTCGCCGAAGCCGGGGCGCCCGGCGAGCGCCTGCCCTCCGTCCGCACGCTAATGCGCGATTGGCAGGTCAGCCCCGTCACCGTGCAGCGTGCGCTGGACACGCTGGGGCGCGAAGGCGTGCTCGAAGCCAGGCCCGGCCACGGCACCTTCGTGGCCCCGCGCGAGGCGCCGACCGACGAGGTCGCCGACTATGGCTGGCAAAGCCTAGCACTCGGCCCGGCCCGCGATGTGACCAACGGGCTGGACGCCAGCTGGCGCCTGCAGGTCGGCGAGGCCCGACAGCTGCAGATGGGCTATCTACCCCCCACCCTGCAGCCCGGCGCCCTGCTTGCAGCGGCGGCCCAACGCGCGCTGCGGCGTCCCGGCGTGTGGGACCGGGCTCCGCACGCCGGCTACGAAGCCCTGCGTGCCTGGTTCGCAGCTGGCATCGGCGGCGGCTTCACCGCACGGGACGTCACGGTCTGCCCCGGCAGCCAGGCCGCCATCGCCACCGCCTTTCGTGGCCTGGCCCGGTCTGGCGATCCCGTGCTGATGGAAAGTCCAACCTATTTCGGCGCCATCGCCGCCGCGCGAGCTGCCGGGCTGCGTCCCGTGCCGGTGCCGACGGATGCCGAGGGTGTCCGTCCCGACCTGCTGGACGAAGCATTCAAGCGAAGCGGCGCCCGGCTGTTCTTCTGCCAGCCGACCTTCAGTAACCCCACGGGCTCCGTGCTGCCGGCCGATCGGCGCGACGCGGTCCTGGCCATCGCTGCCAGCCACCATGCCTTCGTGGTTGAGGACGACTGGGCCCGAGACTTCGCGCTGGACGGCGAACCGCCGCCACCGCTGGCCGCGGCCGACCGGCAGGGCCATGTCGTCTACATCCGCTCGCTCACGAAGTCCGCCGCGCCTGGCCTGCGCATCGGCGCGCTGTGTGCCCGCGGCCCGGCCGGGGACCGGCTGCGGGCCGCACGGCTGGTGGACGACTTCTTCGTGCCCGGCCTGCTGCAGGAAACCGCCCTTCAACTCGTAACCGCCGCGGCCTGGCCGAAGCACCTGCGCTCGCTCCGTGCGGCGCTCCGGCGCAACCGGGACCTCCTGGCAGCGACGTTGCGCGCGCAGCTCGGCCCGCACTCCCGCTTCATCGAGCCGCTGGGCGGCCTGCATCTATGGCTGCGTCTGCCCGAAGGGCAGTCGGATCTCGAGGTCGCGACGGCCGCTCAGACTGCCGGCGTCCTGGTCACCCCCGGTTTCCATGCTTTCCCGGCCGAACCACCGGGCGGCTTTCTTCGGCTGAGCTACACCATGGTGGACGCAAGCTGGGTGGATGCCGCCGCACGCGTGATTGCTGACATCATCGTGTCACCGGCATCGTAGGCCACGAAGCCTGGTGGGAACGTGCGTGCTTTGGGGGATGGCAGACATCCCAGTTGACGATGCAGGTGGGTCGCGACAATGTTTCAGGATATGCCCAGGAATCAGACCCTCTGTGACCGACGCCGACGCCGCTGCACCCAAGCGGCGGCTCGTTGGGCTGCGCGTCGATCAGGATCCTTCCGCGTGGTGACTGCCTCACTGTAGGCGCACTCGCCGGAGCCGCCCCGGCCCGCATTCCTGAACCCCCGC
>JBPBQE010000077.1:0-2506 GCA_050954595.1 Janthinobacterium lividum
CTCGAGCCGGTGGAGTTCGCCAGCGGCCCGGCCAGCCAGACCGCGCTGCAGGCCGGCGCCGTCGACATCGTGCTACAGGACTGGATCTGGACCTCGCGTCTGCGCTCGGAAGGCGCGGACTGGACCTTCGCGCCCGCCACGGCCGCACTCGGCGCGATCGTGGTGCCGAAGGACTCATCGATCAAGCGCCTGGCCGATCTGCGCGGCCGCCGGCTCGGCATCGCGGGCGGCCCGCTCGATAAGAGCTGGTTGCTGCTGCGGCTCTACGCCCAGCGCGACGCGCAACTCGACCTCGATACGGCGGTCGAGAAGGTATTCGGCCCGCCGCCGCTCCTGGCCACGCAGCTCGATCTCGGTCGGCTCGACGCGATGCTGACCTACTGGCCGTTTGTCGCCCGCGCGGAAGCGCAGGGACGCCGGGTCGCCAGCGACATGGCGGAGGTGCTGGCGGGCCTCGACGTACCGCGCGGCCTGCCGATCCTCGGCTACGTGTTCGGCGAACCTTGGGCGGCGCGCAACCGCGACGCGCTTACCGCCTTCCTGGCCGTGGCGGCGCAGGCGCGGCAGATCCTCATGACGTCAGACGACGAGTGGCAGCGCATCGCGCCGCTCACCGGCACCACCGACCCGGCGGAACTGACAGCGCTGCGCGACTGGTATCGCCGCGGCGCGATCGGGCCGTGGGACGACTCCGCCCGTGCCGCGGCCGATCGCTTGTTCACCCTCTTCGCCAGCATCGGCGGCGCGGCCCTGGTCGGCTCGGCCAAGACTTTGGCACCGGGGACGTTCTGGCAAACCGGCTAGCGCGCGCGGGCGCACGCATCGCGCCCGTGCTGGTGCTGGCCGCGTTGTGGGAAGCCGGCGCCCGTCTCGCCGGCAGCCGCCTGTTCCCGACGCTCACCTCCGTGCTGCAAACGATGGTCGACCAGGCCATCGCCGGCCCGCTGCTGCACAACCTGCTGGTAACCATGATCCGCGTCGCTTGCGCCTTCACCATCGCCATGCTCGGCGGGATGCTATTGGGCGTGGCGATGGGCCGAGTTCCGTGGCTGGACCGGCTGCTCGACAGCGCGCTCGTCGTGCTGCTGAACCTGCCGGCGCTGGTCGGTATCGTGCTGATCTTCGTCTGGTTCGGCCTGAGCGAGACCACCACGGTGCTGGCGGTGGCGCTGAACAAGCTTCCGAGCACGGCAGTGACGATGCGCGAAGGCGCACGCTCGCTGGACCGGCAGTTGCTGGAGATGGGCAACAGCTTCCGGGTCAGCCGGCTGCGGCTGTGGCGCGACGTGGCGCTGCCGCAGCTCTACCCTTATCTGTTCGCCTCCGCGCGCTCCGGCCTGGCGCTGATTTGGAAGGTGGTGCTGGTCGCCGAACTGCTCGGCTGCACCGACGGCGTGGGCTTCCAGATCGAGGTCTATTTCCAGCTTTTCGACGTCCGCGGCATCCTCGCCTACACGCTCGCCTTTGTCCTCGTCGTGCAGCTCATCGAGTGGGCCGCATTGCAGCCTCTCGAGCGGCGGGCCGCGCGGTGGCGGTAGCTTTACGGCTTCACGTCCGCCGCAAGCCGATCCCGGGCCGTGACGACGTGCTGGTCGACTTTCATCTGACCGCCGCGCCCGGCGAGGTCATCGCGCTGACCGGTGCCTCGGGCTGCGGCAAGACGACCACCTTGCGGATCGTCGCCGGGCTCGACCGCGCCTTCGACGGCCGGCTCGACTGGCCGCTCGGCCCCCCGGCACGGATCGGCACCGTGTTTCAGGAGGCCCGGTTGCTGCCGTGGCGCACGGTTCGCGAGAACATCGCGTTCGTCCGACCGCCGGACTTGGCCACCGCGCTGGCCCGGCTCGATACGCTCGGGCTCGGCGGGACGGACCGACTGTATCCCGGCGCGCTCTCGGGCGGGATGGCGCGCCGAGTCGCGCTGGCACGGGCGCTGGCGGTAGAGCCGGATCTGCTGTTGCTGGACGAACCCTTCTCCGCATTGGATCCGGAGACGGCGCAAATTTGCTACCACGCATTGATGGCATATCATCATGACACCGGCTGCACCGTGCTGCTCGTCACCCATGATGCGGCGGAAGCGGCGTCGCTGGCCGACCGTATCGTGCCGATGCCGCTCGGGCTTCCTGAAATCCGGCCGACCGCTTAGCCTTTCGTCAAACGACCGGGACGAACGAATGCACATCCCCTCCCTTCCGCCACTCGCCGCGGTCTTGCTGTGTGGGCTGGCATCGTCGGCGCTGGCTGCCGATCTGGGGCGGTTTTGGAATCTGACGGGAGAGACGATCTCCAGCCTGGCGCTCGCGCCGGTCGGCACTGACCAGTTCGGCGCCAACCAGTGCGCCAACGACAAGGACGGCACCGTCGACAACGACGAACGGCTCCGGCTGACCAATGTCGCACCGGGCCGCTACGACGTCCGCCTCAAGTTCCAGCGCAGCAACCGCCAATGCACCGTGCACGACGTCCAAATCAAGGACGGCGGCAAGGTCGCGTTCTCGCTGGA